>JBDSDZ010000055.1:0-16409 GCA_039920345.1 Croceibacterium sp. | reverse complement strand
CCATGTCCCCTTCGGCCAGCCGCACGACCTGGCCGCCCTTGAGGTCGATGGCGGGAAAAACGATCATGGGTTCCACTCGAGGAAACGGCCGAGCAGCTCCAGCCCGTAGGCCTGGCTCTTTTCGGGGTGAAACTGCACGCCAACGATGTTGTCGCGTGCTACCGCCGCCACCAGCCCGCCGCCGTGATCGGTCATTGCCGCGACATCGCGGCCATCGTCGGGCTGAAAGTGGTAGGAATGGAGAAAATAGGCCTCGCCCGGCTCGATCAGCGTCGCCCCGTCATGATGCGGGGTGGGTAGCACGTCGTTCCAGCCCATGTGCGGGATCTTGATCGCGGGATCGGTCCGCTCGATCGCGCGCACGTCGCCGCCGATCCAGCCGAGTCCGGACGTGACGCCGTGCTCGTACCCGCTGGTGGCGAGTAATTGCATGCCCACGCACACGCCGAGGAACGGCACGCCGGCGGCCAGGACGCGGTCCTCCAGCGCCTCGATCATGCCCTCGATCGCGCCCAATCCTTCGGCGCAGGCCTTGAACGAACCGACACCGGGCAACACGATTCGCCGTGCACCGCGCACGATGGCCGGGTCGGCGGTGACGGCGACCCGCTCCGCCCCGGCGGCGATCAGCGCGTTATGGACCGAGTGAAGGTTGCCCGCGCCGTAATCGATTAGCGCTATCGCTTCAGCCATGGCTCAGCCCCCGAGCTGGCCCTTGGTCGAAGGAATCGCCCCGCCCTTGCGCGGATCGAGTTCGACCGCGCTGCGCATTGCCCGGGCAAAGCCCTTGAAGATCGCCTCGCACACGTGGTGGTTGTTCTGGCCGTAGAGCAGCTGGACATGCAGCGTGATCCCGGCCGCCTGCGCCACCGAATGGAACCAGTGCTCGATCAGCTCGGTATCCCACTCGCCCAGCTTTTCCTGCGTGAAACGGGCCTTCCAGACCAGGAACGGCCGGCCGGAGATGTCCAGCGCGACTCGCGCCAGCGTCTCGTCCATCGGCGAATAGGCCTGGCCGTAACGCCCGATACCGCCCTTGTCGCCCAAGGCCTCGGCCAACGCCTGGCCGAGCGCGATCGCGCTGTCTTCGGTCGTGTGGTGCTGGTCGATATGCAGGTCGCCGGCGACCTTCATCGTCACATTGATCAGCGAATGGCGGCTGAATTGTTCGACCATGTGATCGAGAAAACCGATCCCGGTGGCGACCTCATAAACGCCGCTCCCGTCGAGGTTGACCTCGACGAGGATGTCGGTCTCTGCCGTCTTGCGGGCGATCCGTCCGGTGCGCATGGCCGCGCTATACGCGAGGGGCCGCAAGGTGCAACTCCCTGACGCAGGCGAAACCATCCGGCATCATTCCCGCTTGACCCGGAAGCGAGCCACCGCCACCTAATTGGGCATGAGCGACGATGCGCCCGACAGCCTGATCCCGTACGACGAAATCGTGCAGGAAGCCTTGCGTGCGGTGGTCGGCCGGGTGCTGGGGGAAGTGCAGCACACCGGCGGCACACTGCCGGGCAACCATCACTTCTACATCACCTTCAAAACCGCAGCGCCGGGGGTGAACATCCCGCAGCACCTGAAGGAACGCTTCCCCGACGAGATGACAATCGTCCTGCAAAACAAGTTCTGGGATCTGGCGGTGGACGAAGAAGGCTTTCGCGTCGGACTCAGCTTCAATGCGATCCCGGCCAAACTGCAGATCCCGTTCGCCGCGATTACCGCATTCGTCGATCCGGCGGTTGATTTCGGGCTGCAGTTCCAGGCCGCCGTGACCGATATCGAGCCTGCAGCGCACGAAGATGCCGAGAACGATTCCCCCGATGGCGACAAGGAACGCGGCGCCGGACAGGACGTTGGAGTGGCAGACGATGGCTCGAACGTCGTTACGGTCGATTTCGGCCGCAAGAAGTAGCCGCATCGCGGCGGCAGGGGCAGCCAGTGACCGTTCGATCCAAGACCAAGAACCTGAAAGACCGCGCCGCTGATCGCACCAAGCGCACGCTGTCCAAAGTGCCGGGGCCGAGCAACAATCCCGCCACCAACCTGATCATCATGGATATCGCCATGCGCGGCGCGTCGATGATTGCCGGGCGGGCGATGGAAAAGGCCCTGCTGCGGACCCGCTATCACCCCGACAAGGCGCACGACATTGTCCAGGGCCGCACGATGGTGAAATCGATGGCCGCCAATGGCGTGGCGCGAGTGGCAACCCGTTCGCTACCGGGGTTCATTATTGTCACCGGCGGGCTGCTCGCCAAGGCGATTTTCGACCGCAGCCTCGGCCGCCGCAAGTCGGTCCAAAAGGGTGAGGCGGCCTTCGCTGACCAGGCCGCCAAGGCCGAAGATTGACGTCCAAACCTGACTCTGGCGACTGACGGTTTGGGGCATCCCGGCGGCGTGCCCCTTGCTTTTACCGCCTTGCCTGCGGCAGGAGCGCGCATGGCCGGTTCACCTTCGCTCAAGCGCCGCGGACTGATGTTCGTTCTCTCTTCGCCCAGCGGCGCGGGCAAGACGACGATCTCGCACATGATGCTGGCGGCCGATCCCGCACTCAACTTGTCGGTTTCAGCCACGACGCGCCCGATGCGGCCTGGCGAGACCGATGGGATCGATTACCAATTCGTGTCCGACGACGCCTTTGACCGGATGGTCGAGGAGGACGATTTCTACGAGTGGGCGCACGTCTTCGGGCACCGGTATGGCACGCCCAAAGGCCAGATCCGTTCCGCGCTAAAGGAGGGACAGGACTTCCTGTTCGACATCGACTGGCAGGGCACTCAGCAGCTCTATCAGAAGGATCGGCAGGACGTGGTCAGCGTCTTCATCCTGCCGCCGAGCATCGAGGAATTGCAACGCCGTCTCTCGGCGCGCGCGACCGATAGTGCAGATGTGATCGAAACTCGCATGGCCCGCGCTCGCGGCGAAATCAGCCACTGGGCGGAGTACGAATACGTGGTCGTCAACGATGACGTGGACCATTGCTTCAACAAGGTGCGCGAAATTCTCCACGCCGAGCGGATGGAACGTACGCGGCAGACCGGGCTGATTGATTTCGTCCGCGACCTGACGCGCTAGCGCCGGTTTAGAACTGGCGCGACCAGCGTACCGCAAGTCCCTTGTCAGCGGGCAGAGAGGCATAATTGCCGGGGTCCTGACGGTAAAACAGGCTCGCCGCCGCATCGCCTGTAAACAGACGCCCGCGCCAGGCGAGTTCGGCCATGACTTCGCGCCCCTGCGGCGACAGTGCTAGCGTGCGGGTCGCGTATTCCGGCAACAGGGTGGCGTAACTGTAGGCGACTGGCAGGGTCAGGTCGAGCGCCCCGCTTTCGACCCTGAGCGGCTGCGAGAGGCGCAGGCCCAGGCTGTCGTCGAGCGCGAACACGCCCTGCCGCGAAAGATCGAGTGACCATGCCCGGCTGGTCAGGCGCGATCCGGAGGCGACCAGTCCACCGCTACGCGCGCTGGTCCAACCCTGGCGCAAGGCACCGCCAAGGCGCCATCGCGGGGCTATGTTCCAGCCCCCTTGTGCGTCGAGGAAGACAGTGTCTGCGCCGGTCAGGCCGAATGCGTCGTGGAACCGGCCTCCCAGCAAGGTCCGATCTTCTGCGAGCCATGATAGCCCGACCGAGCCCTCCGCGTCTCCGAACCGGCGATCGAGAGCGAGACCGTAGGACGCCACGCTGCCGCGCAGTCGGTGGCCGGTCATTTCGGCCTGGCGGCGGATCGTCGCGCCGCTGATTGATTGGCCAGTTTCAGCGCTGAGCGTAACGCCCCAGGGCCCCAGCGTCTTGCGCAGTGCGAAAGCGGCGTCGCTCTGGCTGATTGTACCGTCGTCACTCGCAGCTTCGGGCGCGAGCAGGAAGGCTGGACGCGCCTGCCCCTGGACTTGCGCCACCAATCCGCCGGCGCCTTGGGCGTAGGCGAAACCAAGACGCAGGTCCGGTGCAAGCTGTGTTGCGACGCGCGCGGCGAGCACTTTGGCCCGGTCGCCATCCTTGCGCCCCAGTCGCAACTGGCCGATTGGTGCGGTCTGACCCTGCCGATCCGAAGCGTCGATGGTAAATGCGATCGCGGTTGTCTCAGAGGCAAACGACAGGTTGCGCTGTTCGCCGCCAGCCAAGGCGCTGCGTAGCCGGTCGCGCGGTGGCGCCGAACGCAAGGTGCCGCCCAGGTCAGCGTTGAAGGCGCGGCCATATTCGTCGAGCACAACGGCGGGCAACGAGGCGGTGCTCAATGCATCGCCCATCGCTGGCGAACCTGCTCCGGTGCCATCGCCCAGCGCAAGGAACGCGCCATTGCCGGCGAGTGATGTAGTGCCAAGCGGTTGCAACGCCCGCCCGATATTCAGGACACCATGGCCGTAGATTTCGTCGGTGCCCACGGCGCCCACATCGAACGCCGATCGCAGCAGAATGTCTCCGATCTGGCGACCTGTCAGGTTAGGAAATGCCTGTGCCAGCAGGGCGGCCGCGCCGGCGACTTGCGGGGCAGAGAAGCTGGTGCCGGAAATGACGTACTGAAAGCCTTCGCTATCAACGTAAATCTGCCCATTCTTGTAGGAGCAACAAATCTTGCTGCCGCGCGCCACAAGGAAATGATCAGGCTGGCTTCCGGCGCGGTTGCTGAAGCTTGAAATCTGCCCATCGTCGCCGATCGAGCCAACCACCAGCACGCCACCCGACGCCGCCTGATCGAGCAATCTGGCGAAAACGTCTGGCTGGGCTTCGCCCTCGTTGCCAGCCGAAACGACTACCAGAGCTCCGGCATTCGCTGCTGCTGCGACGGCATTTTGGACCTGTTGAGTAGCGCCGTCGCCACCGAGCGAAATGTTGATCACCTTGGCGCCGTTGCTGGCGGCATAGTTTATCGAAGCTGCTATCGCCGAATCGGAAAATCCGCAGTTGGCCTCGGCATCGTTCGGATTATCGGCTCCGCATGAACCGATCGAGTCGGTCCGCAGTGCCAGGATTGTTGCATCATAGGCGATTCCGAGAATGCCGGTCCCATTGCGACCCGCCGCAGCAACCAGCGCCACTTGGGTCCCGTGATCGTTAGCGCCGCTGATTGGCCGCCCGGCGTCGAGAATGTCTTTCGACAGGGGCGAAATTCGCCCGGCAAATTCGGGGCTGGTCGTATCGACACCGCTATCGACCACCGCAATCGTCACCCCGCGTCCCGTATCACCGGCATTCCAGGCAGTGGCGGCATTGTGTTCAAGCGGTCCGTCCGATCTGCGGAACTCTGACGTATTGAACTGGCTGGGCACCGGATCCTGCGGCGGCAGGCCACCGGTCGTCGGCGACGGAGGTGGAGTTGGTGAGGGTGTAGGAACGGGCGTTGGCGCCGGAGTAGGGGCCGGAACAGGTGCCGGAGTAGGAGCCGGAAGAGGCGCCGGAGTGCTGATCGGTCCGCCGCCACCACCGCCGCAACCACCAAGCAGCGCCAGAGCCGCGACAGCAACCGACTGGTGAAACCGGGAAATACTTCTACGGCGCATTCGCATGACAACCCCGTTCCGGTCATCATGCCGGATTCTCAGGGGTTTAGCTAACTGGGTTTTGTATAATTCAATATGAACGACTTGCACCATTGCTTGCCCCGCACCAGCCGTCGGTCTAGCGGCCTGATCAAGGCCCGACAGGGCCGCACTTGCAGGGAGAGAGCATGTCCGCCGATCTTGAACAGGCGATTTCCGCCGCTTGGGAAGACCGCGCGTCGGTCACGCCTGCGAGCAGTGACGTGCGCGGTCCGGTCGAAGCTGCGCTGGACCTGCTCGACAGCGGTGCCGCCCGCGTGGCCGAACCTGACGGCCAAGGAGGCTGGCAGGTCAACCAGTGGCTCAAGCAGGCTGTCCTGCTATCCTTCCGCCTCAACGACAACGTGATCATGGACGGCGGCTCTGCGGGAACACCGGCGTTTGACAAGGTGCCGAGCAAGTTCGCCGGCTGGGGAGAAAACCGGTTTCGCGAGGCGGGTTTCCGTGTGGTCCCTGGCGCCATTGCCCGGCGCGGCAGCTACATCGCCAAAGGCGTGGTGTTGATGCCCAGCTTCGTCAACATCGGCGCCTATGTCGATGAAGGCTCGATGGTCGATGCCTGGGCCACCGTCGGTTCGTGCGCCCAGATCGGCAAGAACGTACACATTTCAGGCGGCGCCGGCATCGGCGGTGTGCTCGAGCCGCTCCAGGCAGGGCCAGTTATCATCGGTGACGGCGCGTTCATCGGGGCGCGGGCGGAAGTGGCAGAAGGCGTACGCGTGGGCGAAGGCGCGGTGCTGTCGATGGGCGTCTACATCGGTTCGTCGACCAAGATCGTCGACCGCGCCACCGGCGAAGTGCATCGGGGCGTGGTGCCGCCCTTTGCAGTTGTCGTGCCGGGCAACGTTCCCGGCAAGCCCTTGCCCGACGGCAGCCCCGGCCCGTCGCTCTACTGCGCAGTAATCGTCAAGACGGTCGACGCGCAGACCCGGGCGAAGACCGGAATCAACGAACTCCTGCGCGACTGAGCGTCTGCCGCGGCGCGGAACATTCGCCGCCGCCGACCGTAATCCCCGGCAGCCTAACTGGGCGATTAGCGGGGATCTGGCCGGATGGATGACAACACCGAAGTTCACTCAGAGACCGACGCCGCGCGCGCCGGATCCACTCCCAACATCGTCCGCTGGGTGCTGGCTATCAGCATGCTTGCGGCCATTGTCTTGCTGTCGATCATCTGGATCACCGGCGCAGCGACCCAGGACGCCTCGGAGAGCCAGGTCAGCGTTGACGCGGCTCCCGCGAGTTCAGCGGCTCCCGCGAGCAGCGACAGCATGGTGAGTGAACCGGCCCCTGCGATGAAGGCGCCAGTTACCGAAGCTACTAACGCGAACTAGGCTTGCGCGGTTACTCGCTAACCCGGTTTTCGATCGGCGGGTCGGCGGTGTGGGCGGCCGCATAGGCTTCCGCGCCGCGTAGCACGCGCATCATGTTTCGACTGGCGATTTTCTCGAGGTCGTCCTGCGAATAACCGCGGCGCGCCAGCTCCAGGAACAGGTTGGGATAGCCAGCAACGTCCTCCATCCCGGGAGGACCGCCTTCCATGCCGTCAAAATCGCCTCCGATGCCGATGTGATCGATCCCGGCAACTTGGCGGATATGGTCGATTTGGTCGGCGATCTGGCCCAGCGTCGGTTGGGGCGTGGGATGGGCTGCATTCCAGGCGTCCATCGTTTCCTGCGCCTTCGCCGGCTGGCCTTGCCATAGATAGGCCTGCCGAGCCTGTTCTGCCTTCTGATCGGCGAAGAAGCGGAACTGCGCGTCGCTGGTGAAATTCGGCACTGCCGTCACCATGACGATACCGCCGTTTTGCGCGACCCGCTGCAGTACCGCGTCGGGCACGTTGCGGCTGTCGCCGTCAACCGCGCGGGCACCGGAATGGCTGAACATGACCGGGGCTCCGGCCACGTCGAGCGCATCCATCATTGTGGCTTCGCTGACATGGCTCAGATCAACCAGCATCCCGATGCGGTTCATTTCGCGCACCACGTCGCGGCCGAAATCGGTCAGTCCGTCGTGCGTCGGCACATCGTCGGTGCTGTCGGCCCAGCTGATGGTCTTGTAGTGCGTCAGGGTCATGTACCGCGCGCCAAGCGCGTACATCTGGCGCAAGACTGCGAGGCTCGATCCGATCGAACCGCCGCCTTCCATGCCGATCAGCGAAGCGACCTTGCCGGACTTCATCGCCCGTTCGACTTCGGCCGAATTGGTCGCCAGTTGCAGGTGTTCGGGATAACGCGCGACCAGCCGCTTGAGCACGTCGATCTGTTCCATTGTCTGCTGCACGGCCACCGCTTCGGGAAGTTCGGCATCGACATAGACCGACCAGAATTGAGCCCCGAGATGACCGCGCGCAACGCGCGGCAAGTCCGTCTGCATCCCGCCGCCACCAAAACGGCTGGCGGCGGCATGCGTGGTGTCGTTGAAATCGAAATCGCCCAGCAGGTTGCCGTAGCGGCCGCGAAGCTGCTCGGGCACGTCGTTATGGCCATCCCACACCGGCGCTGCCTGCAGCGCTGCGGCAGCCGTTTCCTCGGGCGTTTTTGCGGCCAATGGAGCGGCGCAAAGCAGTAGTCCCAACGTGATGGCAAACTTGTTCATGCCGTCCCCTTCGTTTTGCCCGCCAGCGCCATGGCGGCCGCCGGAGCGTGTTCTTTCGCACCGTTGATCATGAAGGCGAATACGTCCCCGCCCCTGCCCCGGCTATCGGCGGAATTGCCCGCATATGGCAAGCCTGCCGGTGCCTCGCCCGCTGCCCAGGCACGGCATTGGCCAGCCAGCCGGTCGAGATCTTTCGGGCCGTAGCCCCTGACCAATCGCGATTCGAGGTTCTTGCATCTCAGGTAGGCAAAGTCTGCCGTGCGGTCGGCAATCAGCACCCGGCTGGGTTGCTCGCACCAGGCAATCGCGACACCCGCCTTGCGCGCGAGGTCGACAAACTCAGCGCAGGCGAAGCTTTCGTGCCCGACCTCGATCGCGTGGCGCAGCGGCATACCGCCCAGTTCGCGTGGGAGCAGCGCGAAGAATGCCGCGATGTCGCCAACGTCGAATTTCTTGGTGCCCATGAGCTGCCACAGGATGGGGCCCAAACGGTCTCCCAGCTCCTCCAGGCCCTGTCCGAAGAACCGGTCCAACGCCTCGCCCGCCGATCCCAAAACCTTGCGGTTGGTAATGTAAGACGATCCCTTGACGGCAAAAATGAACCCGTCCGGCGTCGCGTCACGCCATTTGCGGAAGCTCTCGGGCTTTTGCAGGCTGTGATAGGTGCCGTTGATCTCGATGGTGTCGAGCGCCCTTGAGGCGAACTCGAGCTCGCGCTTCTGCGTCAGCCCTACCGGGTAAAACGTGCCCTTGCGCCACTCCGGATAAGTCCAGCCGCCAATACCGATCCTGATCATGCGTTCGGCCTTTCGCTGGCGCTTGGAACCGATCCGCCCCTCCCGAGATTGGACAGACTACGACGGGTAACGAAGGAACAGTCCATGGCGGTAGAGGCTATCTGGAACGACCAGGTCATTGCCCATAGTGACCGCACAGTCGTGGTCGAAGGCAACCATTATTTTCCGCGCGACGATGTCGATGCTTCGATCCTGGAGAAAAGCGCCACGACGTCAGTCTGTCCGTGGAAAGGCACAGCCAATTACTATACCATTGATCTCGACGGCGAACGCAATGCCGACGCCGCGTGGTATTATAGCGACCCCAAGCCGGAGGCCGAGCAGATTCGTGACCGCATTGCCTTCTGGAAGGGCGTCGAAGTGATCGACGCGTGAGACCCGCCAAGGCTCTCATCGAAGCCTTGCGGCTGCTGCCGCATCCCGAAGGCGGCTGGTACCGCGAAACCTGGCGCGCGCCCGCTGCCGAGGGCGAGCGCGCCGGGGCAACCGCGATCCTGTTCCTGCTCGAAGCGCACCAGCGTTCGCACTGGCACCGCGTCGATGCGGCCGAAGTATGGCTGTGGCACGCCGGCGACCCGCTGCTGCTGTCACTGGCGGCGAGCGACAGCGGCCCGGTGCGCGAATTGCGGCTGGGGCCAGACGTGCTGGCTGGCGACTGTCCGCAGTATGTCGTCGCGCCAGGCGAATGGCAGGCGGCCGCACCCCTCCCCGGCGCGGCGGGACACACACTGGTCTCGTGCATCGTCACGCCGGCCTTCGAGTACGAAGGATTTGTCCTCGCGCCGCCCGAATGGCAGCCGGGACGGAACTAGCGAGGCGCTCAAGCACTTGATCAGGCAAAGCAACCTGAGGAGATTTGAGCGTGAGCAAGACCCTGGCAGACATTTCGGAGGCCATGCGGGACATCGATTTCTGCATGCTGGTCAGCCGCGCTGCCGATGGCGCGATCGCCGGGCGGCCGATGAGCAATAATCGCGAGGTGGAATACGAAGGCACCAGCCGGTTCTTCACTTATGACGATTCCCACATGACCCACGAAATCGACCGTGATCCGTCGATCGGCCTTACTTACCAAGGCAAGGCCGGCCTGCTTGGCGTTGTCGGCAAACCGGGCATGTTCATCCATGTCGAGGGCACGGGACGGCTGGTCAAGGACAAGGCGCAGTTCGCCAAGTACTGGACCGAGGGCCTTGATCGTTGGTTCGAACAAGGTGTCGACACGCCAGGACTGACCCTGATCGAAGTCGAAGCCAATCGGATCCACTACTGGGATGGTGAGGACTCGGGCGAGGTCAAGCTGCCTGCGACCGCCGCTGCCTGAGCGCAGCCCAGTCCCCGGCCACAGCCGCGCACGCACGGCGCTGCGCTGGCTGCTGGCGCTGTTCTACTTGGTCGCAGCGTGGTTTCACCTGACGGCGCCGCATCCGTTCTTGCGGATCATGCCCGAATGGGTACCGCAGCCCGAGCTCGTGGTGGCGCTGACCGGGGTGGCGGAACTGCTTGGCGCGATTGCCTTGCTGCAACCGTGGTCACTTCCACTACGCAAGGCTGGCGGCATCGGCCTGGCGCTTTATGCCCTGTGTGTCTGGCCAGCCAACGTGCACCACTTCGCGCTCGACATGGCGCGGCCGGACCACGGCTTGGGGCTCGGTTACCACGTACCTCGCATGTTCGCGCAACCGGTACTCATCTGGCTGGCGCTGTGGGTTAGTGGAGCTATCGAGTGGCCGTTCAGACGAAAGCGCCTGCCTGTCAGTTGACGGGCTAGGGCAAACCGAAGCACAAGTACGACTGATGTTTCAGCAACTCGCCGTGGCCACTGCAATGGTTGTGCTGACCGTGCTTATTCACGGCGGTGGCATTCTGGGCTTGGCGAGGCTGATGCGGCTCGAACAGCATGAAGAGCTGCTCACTCACACCTCAGCCACATCACCGCGCGGCATCGCCATTACGTTGGCGACTGTCCTTGGCTTGTTTGTCCTGCACGGCGTCGAGATCTGGCTTTACGCATCGGTTTACTTGATGCTGCACGCCTTGCCGGACCTGCATACGGCCGTCTATTTTTCGACGATTACCTACTCGACAATCGGATACGACGATAAAGGAATGTCGCCCAAATGGGAGCTGGTCGCCGCCATCGAGGGCATCAACGGCGTGATCCTGCTCGGCTGGTCGACCGCGTTCTTCGTCTCGATGATATTTCGCCTGACCCGACGCTAACAGGGGCGCGGCATATTGCCGGAGGTTAGCCTTCGACTGCAATCCTGGCCACGGCATCGGCAGCTTCTGCCTCGCGCCGGGCGGCGCGGATTTGTTCGGCCTTGATGCGGTCGCCTTCGACCTTGCGGGCCTGGTTGGCGAGGCCGCGCCACGTCTTTTCGGCGCGCAGCGCGCGTTCGCGGACCATGACGAGTTCAGACCGGTCGGCTTCGGCCGCGGCTTCGCGGGCCCGGGCGTCATAGAAATCGAAGGTCTGGCTCATGGGCGCGTCTCCCGGTTATTCTTATTGAAAATAAGTGCCGGGCGCGGCGGACCCCGCCGCGCCCGGACTTTTAAGCAAGCTCAGGCAGCGGACAGATTGACCGCAGATGCCTTGCCATTGCGGCCCTGCTCGACTTCGTAGTTGAGCCGCTGATCCTTATCGAGCGACTGCATGCCGGCGGCCTGGACGGCCGTGATGTGCACGAAGCTGTCGGCCCCGCCATCGTCCGGAGCGATGAAGCCATAGCCCTTTTCGGAATTGAAGAATTTGACTGTGCCTGTCGGCATGATGCGTTTCCTTTCGAGAAACCGTGGGTGTCCGGAGACGGAATTGCCTCGCGAACCGTGCGTCGGGTCGTCAATCGAAAGGAAGTCGTCGTCAGGCCGAAGCAATGCTGCCGGGGCAGCGAAGCCGTAGTCAAAGCGCCGAAGTCCGTCGCAAAATTCGACGTCAGCGGTGCCCAAATAGCACGAGTGCCGCCATTTACCTAATCAACATCAAGCCAGCCCCTTCGTGCAGGGAGATTCCGATGCTCGGGTGACGGTTATTTTCTTCGATGGGACAAAATGCTTAAGTCTATTGGCGCCTTCGAGACGCAGGCTGCACCTCAAAAGTTGCCTATGCCTTGTCCGACCCTCGTGAAGGCTCGTTCTTGCCCGCCGGACGCGCCTTGTGCGCGGCAATCTTGCTGTCAAGGTCGGCAATCCGCAGCCGCTCCGGCGTGTCTTTGGCGAGGCCTTTCAGCCGGCACGTTGCCCACAGCGCCTTACGCTCGGATTCAAGCGCTTTCAGGTAGAGATCAGCCATAGTCGCTTCCGTCGAATAATCAGGCACATTCTTCGACATAGGCGAGATGCGGCATTGTGCCCACATGGATCAGGCGGACTTTGCAGTTCCGCCCCAGCAGTTGCGAAATTTCGCCACCGAGAGTGCTCAGCCGAATAGCCAAAGCCCCATCAACCTGCCGAACGGAAAGGTGAAAAATCCGGCCACCAGCAAGGCCCCGGTTACCATTCCGCGCACTGCCATGCGGTGGCGCTTCCAGTTGTGACGGCGAGCGTAAAGCACGATCAGCGGCACTTGCAGCAGGGTAAACGCCGACAGCAGATGGATCACCGAAAAATGGCCGGGATTGATCGTGCGCACCCAGAAGCTGAGCAGGGCCGTGCCGAACAGCGCAACAGCCCAGATCCAGCCAAGCGCTCGATGCAGGCTGTCGCCGCGCGGCCGCAGGAGCATCACCGGCGTCAGCACCAGAGCGACCACGATCGTGCCGATGTGGGCCCAGATGGTGGGCGGGACCTGGTTCCACTCGGCATGGCCGCGGGCGATAGCTGCGGTAACGGCGGCGAGCATTAGCAGCGCAGCTACCGCCAGTATCCTGTCATACCCCTGCGGCGCCAAGGGGCTGCGGCGCGGCGCAACGGCCGTGGGCTCGGCTTCAGGTAGCTCGGCAACGGAAGGTACTGTCATCAAGGGCCCCTCGAACTTGTCAGGGAACCCATAGCCGGGCATTGACCGAATGGAAGCACCGACCATGCAGTTGAAACGCCCTTTCGCCAAATTGCCCATCCATTTCAGTGCCGAGGCGCTGAGGGCCGAGATGGACGCACTGCCCGCCCAGGCTTGGGTCGCCCATCCTGACGGAACGCCCGGCAACGATGCCGCCCTGCTGGTCACACCCGGTGGACGGTTGGAGCAAGGCTTGATCGGCGCGATGGGGCAGACCGAATATCTGCGCGCTTCGCCCTACATCCGGCAAGTCATGACCAGTATCGGCAGCGTGTGGAGCCGCAGTCGGCTGATGGGACTGGCTCCCGGCGCGACAGTCGATCCGCATGTCGATGCGCACTACCATTGGCGCAACCACTGGCGGCTGCACATCCCGGTGGTGACCAATCCCGATGTCCTGTTCACCTGCGGCGGGGAAACGGTGCACATGCAGCCGGGCGAGTGCTGGCTGTTCGATTCCTTTCGGCCGCACGACGTGCGCAACGATGGCGCTGCCAAGCGCGTCCACCTGGTGCTCGACACCGTTGGCGGCGGACAATTGCACGAACTGCTCGAACGGGCGCAATCGTCGGATCCGGGAGCAACCAAATTCTTCGCCCCCGATGGCAGCGCCGAGCACGAGCCGCAGCTTGAACGCAGCAACGTGCCGAAGGTGATGTCGCCGTGGGAAATGCGCTGCCATGTCGATTTCCTGCTCGGCCACTGCCAGCCCTCATCCGCTCTGACACCCGCCGCCAATCGGCTCAGCTTGCTGCTCGACAACTGGACCGCCGAGTGGGCGGTGTGGGGCGAAAGCCCGGAGCGATTCGCGGCATACCTGGCTCTCATCCTTGCAGCGCGCGATGACCTGGCGAAGCTTGGCGCAGACAATGTACGCCTGGGCAACGGGATGAGCCTGCTGCACTGCCTGCGCCAGATCGTGTTCCTGATGGCGGTCGAACGGCCAGAACAGGCGCGCTCGTGGGGGCAGGCCGCGCCCGCCCGTAGCGCCGGGTGAGCCTGCCGCCCGGGCCGTGCCGAGCGGCGCTAAAGCGTCCGATCTTTCTCGTCAGTCCGCCGCGTTCCGGGTCCACCCTGCTATTCGAGACGCTGGCGCAGTCGCCTTCGCTGGCGACCGTGGGCGGGGAGAGCCACGGCGTCATCGAGGGCACCGGCACGTTCCACCCGGCAACCCGCGGCTGGCATTCCAACCGGTTGACCGATGCCGACATCGAACCCGAAACAATCGAGGCGCTCGCCTGTCGCTTTCTCGGCGCACTGCGAAGCCGCGACGGTGCTCCGGTCACGCCAGACCTGCGGATGCTTGAGAAAACCCCCAAGAACAGCCTGCGTGTGCCGTTCCTGGCCGCCGCGTGGCCCGAGGCGACGTTCCTGTTCCTCCAGCGTCCGGCCCGACCGACGCTGTCGAGCATGATCGAGGCCTGGCAATCGGGCCATTTCCGCACCTATCCGCGCTTGCCCGACTGGCCGGGCGGTTCGTGGTCGATGCTGCTGGTACCCGGCTGGCGCACCCTGGCCGGCTTGCCGCTGCCCGAGATCGTCGCCCGGCAATGGGCGGTGACTGTCGAGGCGCTGCTGGCCGACCTGTCCGCCCTGTCGCCCGGCCGGGTGCTGGCGTTGGAATACGACCAGTTCATCGCCAACCCGCAAGCCACGATGGAACAAGCCTGCGCTGCGCTCGGCGTAGCCTGGGACCGCACCCTCGACCGCGCCCTGCCAGCTTCCCCCACGACCGTCACCGCCCCGGCGCCTGACAAGTGGCGTCGCCACGCCGAGGTAATCGAATCGGTCTGGCCAATCGTGGCCCAAGCCGATGCCGCCGCCACCGAATTCGCCGCCCGTCACGCGCCGCCGATGCTCGCAGGTAGACACCTGTGACACGGTGCAAAAGCTGCTAAGCCGCGCCGGGGCCTTCCGCCCCATGGGGATATGCGATGGCCAAGAGCCAGAAGAAATCGAGCAAGGAAATCCGCAAGCCGAAGGCCGACAAGGGCCCCAAGCAGAACGCCTCCAACCCGAGCGTGAAGCCGGGCGGAATCAAGGGGCTGGAGAACATGAAGAATAACGCCAGCTGAGTAACCGCGTGGATCCCAAGGAAGCTGCCGCCGCCATCTTCGTCGATGCCGATGCCTGCCCGGTGAAGGACGAGATATACCGCGTGGCCGAGCGCCACCGGGTCCCTGTCACCGTGGTCAGCAACAGCCCCTTTCGCGTCCCCCTTGGCCCGCTGGTCAGCCGCGTGGTGGTGGACGGCGGGTTTGACGCGGCGGACGACTGGATTGCCGAGCGCGCCACCCCGCGCACCGTGGTGGTCACCGGCGATATCCTGCTGGCCGAACGCTGCCTCAAGGCGGGCGCGACGGTGCTGGCCCACACCGGCAAGCCGTTCGACCGGGCGAGCATCGGCAGCGCGATCGCCACCCGCGCGATCATGGCCGACTTGCGCGCCGGGATGGATGGACCTCTCGGCGCTGGGGGCGGCGGACCAGCGCCCTTCAGCAAGGCCGACCGTTCGCGCTTCCTGCAGGCGCTCGACCGGGTGCTGGTGGCGCTCGCAAAGTAGGCAACGAATTGGCAGGGTTTGCCTGCTAGGCTCCCCCTCATGGCCGCCGTTGTGCAACCCGAAATCGAATACCGCCACCGCCCCAAACGCTGGGAAGCGAGCGGCGAGATCACCGTCGACGACGGCTGCGGGCGTGAGCTCGAGGCCCGGCTGGGCAATGTCTCGGACGCCGGCTTCATGTGCGAATGCGAGGAAAAGCTCCCCGTCGGCGCGGTCGTCATTGTTGACCTGCCGGGCCGCGGCCCGGTCCGCGCGGAAATCCGCTGGGCGCTCGGCTGGCGCTTCGGGGCCCTGATCCTCAAGGACTGAGCGCACCTTCCGCGCCCCCTTGAGGGTGACACAGTGTCACCCTGCCGCCTTGCCTTAAACTCCTGACAGAGCTCGTTTTTCCGCCCGCAAACCGGGTGACACTTTCACCCCCACCTTCACCCCCAGCTTCGTCAGTCGGCGTCGTCCCACGTCTCCGGCCCCTGCTCGACACGCGCCAGCAGGCCGGGGAAATCGTCGGTGTCATAGGCCGCACCATCGGTGTGCAGCGGCGAGGGGTTGGGCAGCAGGTCATAGCGCAGGCGCAGCAGGCCCAGCGTCAGCCGCTCGTCATACCGCCGGCCGACATGGACCACCTCGCCCTTGTGCAGATAGGGCACTTCGACCCCGTGGATCGCGCGTTCCATCGCCGCGTGGGCGAGCGCGTTGAACACCATGTCGAACGCCGCGCCCCACGCGCGGTCGAACGGCTGGCCCTTCAGCCGCGCGCGCAGGCGATAGGCCGATTGCCGGCTCATCCCCACGCTGCGCGCCGCCGCCGCGACCGAATGCGATGCGGCCAGGTGCTGCAGGAATTGCGTCTGCTTGGCCCGGCTCCAGCGCCCCTCCCCGGCCTCGGGCGCGGGCAGCGGCGCACAATCGGAAGCCGCC
>JBDSDZ010000054.1:0-19798 GCA_039920345.1 Croceibacterium sp. | reverse complement strand
GTCAGCACGCAGTTTTTCCGCCGCCTTCCAGTCGAGCGACTGGTCGAGAAAGTCGCTGAAGTAGCTCGCAACCGAGGCCGAGACATTGGAACCTTGCGCCACGTGCGCTTCGAGGTTGGGGAGCGAGAACTTCTCGCGCAGCAGGTAATCGAGCGCCCAGCGCGGCTTGCCGGCGTAGGACAGGAAGCTGGCGGGCGTGATCCGCGGCGGGCTGGTGAAGCCAGTGCGCAGGCAACGCTCGCGATTGCCGCCAACGATCGTGTCCACCGTCAGCGCGATGGCATCGAACTTGGCCGCGCGGGCTTTCTCCAGCAGCGCCGCGTTGAGGCCCTTGTCCTTGTGGTAGTAGTACTGGAGCATCTTGGGGCCGCTGAAATTGGCCCCGATTTCCTCGACGCTCACGCTGGCGAGGCTGGAGATGCCGAACCACAGCCCGAACTTGTCTGCTGCGGCGGCTACGGCGCGTTCGCCCTGCCAGTGGAACAGCCGCTGCAGCGCGGTGGGGCTGAGCATCAGCGGCAGCCGGGTCTGCTTGCCGAGCACGGTGACCGAAGTGTCGATGGTTTCGACCCCGGCGAGTACGTCTGGCACCAGATCGACATCATCGAAAGCGGCGGTGTTGCGATCCCTGGTGATTTCGTCATCCGCGGCGCCGTCGATGTAATGGAACACCGGGAACGGCAGGCGGCGCTTGGCCAGCGCGCGGAAATCGGCGATGTTGTGGCAATCCGACAGGCGGGCGACGCGAGGCTTGAAACGGTCCATCGGGCGGACCCTAAAGCGCGCCTGCGGCGTGGCAAGTCCGTTCATCCGGGCTTAAGATTTACAGACGTAATCGATGTGTGTACAGCCGTAGTCGTCAAGGGAGGGCGCAGTGGCAGAAGCCTCAGATCAGGGCGAACGCATCAGCGAAGCCGAACACGCGGTGATGGAGGTCCTGTGGGAAACCAGCCCGCTGACCGCCGCCGAGGTGTGCGAGACTGTCTGCGAGCAGCGCGACTGGACCATGCCGACGGTCAAGACGCTGCTCTCGCGCCTTGTGGCCAAGGGCGCGGTGGCGACCGCGCCTGACGGCCGCCGTTTCCTCTACACCCCGCTGCTGCGCCGCAGCGCCTATGTCGGCGGCGAATCGCGGCGACTGGTGGAGCGCTTGTTCGGCGGCCGCGCCGCGCCGTTGATTGCCCACCTGGCCGAAACCGAAAAACTCTCGGAAAGCGACATCGTCGAGATCGAACGGCTCCTGCAGGAGTTGCGCAAATGACCAGCTGGCTGCTCGATACACTGCTCTACACCGCGCTGCTGATCGGCTTTGTGCTGCTGGTGCGGCGGCCCGCCGGGCGCCTGTTCGGGGCGCAGTTTGCCTACATGTTGTGGGCGCTGCCGTTCCTGCGGCTGCTGTTGCCGCCGATTGTGCTGCCAGCGAGCTTTGCGCCCGGTGCTGTCCCGGCGATGGTTGGCCCGGTTGAGTGGGCGCCGGTTGCGGCCGGCAATGCCGCGCCCGTGACCGTTGCTGAGGCGCTACCCGCCGCGCCCGATGTGGCGAGCGCTTGGGTGTGGTCGTGGGCCGAGATTGGCCAGGTCGCCGTGTCGATCTGGTTCGGCGTGGCGCTGGCATT
This sequence comes from Croceibacterium sp., assembly GCA_039920345.1. Lineage (GTDB taxonomy): Bacteria > Pseudomonadota > Alphaproteobacteria > Sphingomonadales > Sphingomonadaceae > Croceibacterium_A. The sequence goes on along the minus strand of JBDSDZ010000054.1, from coordinate 18,182 downwards.
CCTTGCCTGGCGCATTGTCACGTATCGCCGGATGCGGCGCGAATTGCTCGCCGAGGCGCGTCCGGTGGGCGAGGCGGGTGCCGTCCGGCTGGTCGAAACGCCTGCGGTGTCAGCGCCGGTCGCGTTCGGGGTGTTCGACAAGGTTGTGGCGCTGCCGCCGCTGTTCATGTCGCGGCCCGACCGCGCGGCGCGTGACCTGATCATTGCGCACGAGCTGGCGCATCACCGGGGGCATGACCTGCTGGCCAACTTCGCCGCCCAGGCGCTGCTGGCCATGCACTGGTTCAACCCGCTGGCGTGGCTCGGCTGGCGGGCCATGCGGCGCGATCAGGAAGCGGCCTGCGATGCGCGCGTGCTGTCCGGCCGCTGCCGCGATGAACGCGTGCGTTATGCCACCTTGATTGCCGGCGCGGCCGCCGGCCCCCGGTTGGCGCTCGCTGCGCCGATGGCCTGTCCGATGCTGGGTGAAAAATCGATAATCCACCGTTTGAGGAGCCTGCCCATGTCCGAACATACTCGCCGTCGCCGCTGGCTCGGCCGCGGCCTGATTGGTGCCAGCGCGCTGGCGCTGCCGCTGACCGCGTCGTTCTCCTACGCGCAAGTGCCCGACGCGCCGATTCCACCGGAAGCGTCGGAAGTACCTGCGCCGCCGATGCCCCCAATGCCGCCAATGCCGGGCCAGCGACAGGTCCGCACGATTATCACTCACGGCGACGGTGATGCCGAAGGCGGCGCGCCGCAAGTGCGCACGTTCGTCATGCGCCATGGCCCCGGCGAAGCAGCCGACGGCGATGTCCCTGCCGGCCAGCAACGCCGCGAGTTTCGCGTGATGACGCAAGGCGATCCCAACGACCCCGAATTCCAGGCCCGGATGGAACAGTTCGGCAAGGACATGGAAAAGTGGGGCGAGCAATACGGCGAGCGCTATGCGGCGCAGGCCGAAGCCATGGCCGCGCAGGCCGAAGCGCACGCCGGCCATGCGATGGCGATGGCCAATGCCGCCCCGCGCGTCGAAATGAACTGCGACAGTGATCAACCAACGCAGGTCACGCGTTCCGACGATGGGCGCCAGCGGGTGGTGATCTGCCAGCGCAACATCACCCGCATGGCCGGTAACAGCATCCGCGCCGCACGCGATTCGATAGCCCACAATCGCGAAATCAGCGAAGCCGTGCGCGCCGACGTGCTGCAGGAGCTCGACGAGGAAATCGAGCGCATCGAACACGAAAACGACTGAGTTAAACCTGAGCAATTCGTGAGGGGGCTGACCATTGCGTCGGCCCCTATCGCGACCTATGCTTCGCAATGGACGAATGTTGAACGTAGGTTGGCTAATCTGGAAGCAGATGGCCTGATCGACGATCATTGCGATTTCGAAGGCACGACGGGGAGGCGAATATGAGCGCGTGCATGTATTGCGGAGCGCGAGCGCGTGCGGGGCAATCTTGCCTCCAATCCCCATCTAAGAAGCACGTAGTGATGGAACCGGGCCTTTGTATGTATTGTGGAGCAAGGGCGCGAGCGGGACAGTCTTGCATCCACTCGCCAAGCAAGAAGCACGTGGTTCCGTAGCAACGACCAGTTCGTCCGAGCCAATACTAAATCGCTTCAACTGCTGGTGGCGCTGTGCGTGACTTCGATCAAAGTAAGCATCCGCAGGGTGCGAAGTCGTCACGACTACCGGCTTGAAGTCTAGGAACGCCGATGTTCTGTTTTGCAAGAATGCAGGGCTGCTGACAGATAGCCCAGCGAGCGGACTCTGGGACAATGGTTTGAAGGGGCGGTGTAAAAGGTGCCTGTCCCGACTTCACGAGGTCGCCGCACGATCCTGACTCCCTCCAGCACAGAACTCTTCGACAGCGCTCTTCAGCTTGCCAAAATGGCCAGTTCGATGCGTGCCGCCGCCGAATCTGGACAACGAGTCCGGGTGCGATCAATCACCCCTTATTCCACACTATGGAGAAAGCTGATGAAGCACGTCAGGATCACGCTCGAACAACGCGACGATGACGAATACCCAGCGCCGCTCGTCATCGATCTCGTCCTAGGTGAGGATCGTAAGCCAGCCCATCAAATCCCGTTCGGCGGGTGGTGGGGGACACCGCACGGCACGAATTGGATTCGACCGCTGGTGTTCCAGCCCAATGGGAAGGTAAATTGGGGTGGCGATCCCGAGGAGGACGACTACGAGAAATTCAGTCGTATGCCGGTCCATGAGACCGAATTTATCGTAGGGGCGAAACTATATCTCCAGCACCTCGATGAGGGAACAAACGTGTTCATCGTCAAGCGCATCATAGATCTGGCTGACTTAAAGGATGTGATTTGGTAGCACTGTTAAGATGACCGATGCTCGGTTTAGTTGTGGCAGTCTTCTTCATTGGGCGCTTCGGCATCGTTTGGTCTTAAGTTGTTCTTCGCGCTGGCCGGGGTGATGTACGCCACCCGCAACGTCGACTGGTCGAACCTGTCGTCGGCCGACGAAGCCACCGCCTGAGGTGTGGGGGCCGGCCGCTGCGCCGGCCCTTCATCCCTGTCAGCCGACCTGCACGATCTTGTCGCACTGGTTGTCGTCGGCGCTTTCCATGCCGAGGCGCAGCGCCTGCATCCGCTGGGCGCTGGTGCCGTGGGTGAAGTTGTCCGAGCTGACTTGGCCGTGGGTCAGGGTGTCATCGCCGATCGCGCTGGCGGCCTGCATGCCTTCCTCGAAATCGCCCGGCTCGATCAGGTTGCGGTTCTTGCCCGCCCACACCCCGGCATAACAGTCGGCCTGCAGTTCGAGCCGCACCGACAGCGCATTGGCCTGACCCGGGTTCTGCTGCTGCGCGCTGGAGATCTGCTGCGCCACGCCGGTCAGCGCCTGGATATGGTGGCCGTATTCGTGCGCCACGACATAGTAGCGCGCAAAATCGCCCGGGCCTGCGCCGAGCTTGCGGTTGAGCTCGTCATAGAAGCTGGTGTCGAGGTAGATCGTCTGGTCGTTCGGGCAGTAGAACGGCCCCATGGCTGACGATGCGGCGCCGCAGCCGGAATTGGCGCGGTTGGAATAGAGTTCCAGCGCCGGGGGCTGGAATTTGATCCCGGCCTGCTGAAAAACGGGCGCCCAGGTGTCGTTGAGCGACTGCAGCGTGTTGCAGGCCTCGGTAGCGTACTGGTCCTGCGTACACAGTTCCTGCACGCTGCGATTGTCGGTCTGCTGCGGCGCGCCGCCTTGCGTGCCTTCGATGGTGCCGAGCATCTGGCTGGGATCGATCCCGAACACCAGCGCACCGATCAGCGCGATCACGATGGCGCCGCAGCCAAGCTGGCCGCCGCCGCCGCCGGGGAATCCCCCACCGCCGCCGCCGCGCACATTGATGCTGTTGGGGTTGAATGGGTTGAGCCGCATGATGCCTCCCTGTTGGCCTGGACGCGCGCCTTGACGAAATAACCACTGGACCGCAGCGGCCCGGCGCGCTTTGTAAAGTCTCGTTCAGGCAATCGCAGGGAAGCGGATATGTTCCTTCACGGCAAGCGCGCATTGGTCACCGGCTCGACCTCGGGCATCGGCCTTGCCATCGCCCGCGCACTCGCGGCCGAGGGTGCCAGCGTGGTGCTCAACGGGTTCGGCACGGCGGAAGAGATCGACGCGCTGTGCGGCGAACTGGGCGCGATTTATGCGGCGGGCGACCTGACCACTGCCGCCGGTGTCGAGGCGATGATGGCCTCGGCCGGGCCGATCGACGTGCTGGTCAACAACGCCGGGATGCAGCACGTTGCGCCGGTAGAGGATTTCCCGCCCGAAAAGTGGGACGCGATCATCGCGCTCAACCTGTCGGCCGCATTCCACACCGCGCGCCTCGCGGTGCCGCACATGAAGGCGCAAGGCTGGGGCCGGATCATCTGCACCGCCAGCGCCCATTCCAAGGCCGCCAGTCCGTTCAAGGCCGCCTATGTCGCTGCCAAGCACGGCATCGACGGGCTGACCAAAGTGCTGGCGCTGGAACTGGCCGAGCACGGCATCACCGCCAACTGCATCAGCCCGGGTTACGTCTGGACCCCGCTGGTTGAAAACCAGATCCCCGACACCATGGCCGCCCGCGGGATGAGCCGCGAGGACGTGATCAACAAGGTGCTGCTGGACAAGCAACCGACCCGCAAGTTCGTCCAGCCCGAAGAAGTCGCCGCGCTGGCCGTGTTCCTGTGCGGCGATGCGGCGCAGAACATCAACGGTGCGAACTATTCGATCGATGGCGGGTGGACGGCGGGGTAGCGGGTGCGGCTTTTGCTAGACGGCGTATCGGGCGATGCTAAGCACCGGAAATGACTGCAATTCCTTCCATTGATCTTGTTGGCGTCAATGCCGTCTTGAAGACTGCGCTCGATGCGGTCGTGGTGATGGATACGTCGGGTGTAGTGCGCGGCTGGAATACCGTAGCGGAGCGGCATTTTGGCATCTCGGCGATGGAGGCGCATGGTCGCCGGATGAGCGATTTGATCATCCCTGAACGCTTTCGCGACGCGCACGAAGCGGGCCTGGCGCATTTTCTCGCCACCGGTGAGGGACCCGTGCTCGACACGATGATCGAAATCCATGCCGTCCGCGCCGACGGCACCGAAATCCCGGTCGAACTGTCGATTACGTACACAGAACATTTCGGCGAACCGGTGTTCATGGGCTTTTTGCGCGACGTCAGCGCGCGCTTGGAAGCGCAGCGGACACAGCAACTGCTGATTGATGAACTTAATCACCGGGTCAAGAACCTGCTCGGTGTGGTCTCGGGTATCGCGCATCTGACCGCACGCAATGCGGCCTCGCCGCGCGAATTCGCCGAAACCTTCACGGGTCGGCTGGCAGCCCTGGGGCGGAGCCACGAATTGCTGACCTCGGTGCGGTGGGAACGCGCTCCGCTGTCTGCCCTGACCGCGGCCTTGCTCGAACCGCTGGCCGATGAACGCGAGCGCGTGAGTGTAACCGGGGATCAGGTTGAACTCACGTCGCGTGAACTCATCGCGGTCGGAATGATCCTCTACGAGTTGCTGACCAATGCCATCAAATACGGCTCCTTGTCGCAGGAGCAGGGCAGCTTGGCGATTTCCTGGGAAACTGCGGGTGGCGAATTGTTGATCAAGTGGAATGAGCAGCTGGCCATGAAGCCCGGGGAGCCGGAGCGAAGGGGTTTTGGAACCAGGATGATCGAGAGGAGCGCCCATCACGATCTTGGTGGCTCGGTTGAATGGGACTGGAGCGGCCAGGGACTCAATTTCCGCTTGCACTTCAAACCAGTTTATTGACTGAACGTGCCATGCTTTTCTCCCACCTAAATGCCCAGTCGGATGACAGCAGTCGATCCACGGTTCCGGCACCGGCCACGACCCGCGGGAGCGCTGCTGAAGCGCTGCCTCTCGATACGGCAATCCTGATTGTAGAGGACGAGGTCCTGATAGCCTGGACACTTGATGATTTGCTGACCGATCTGGGTTTCCGGGACGTGCGCGTTGCGCGCGATAGCGAGGAAGCGGTTTCGTTGGCTCAAGAGCGTTTGCCCGGACTGCTGATTTGTGATGTCAATCTGGGTAAGGGCGACGACGGCGTTGCCACAGCAGCGCGAATACGCGCCTTGGCGTGGGTGCCCGCCCTGTTCATCACCGGCTATGCGGGAGACGAAATCCGCGCCCGGATTGACCAGTACATCGCTGGCGCGCCACTTTTGCGCAAGCCAATCGAACCGCAGCCACTCCAGCGCATTTTGCGCCAGGTCTTCAAGCAGGAACGGCCGCACTAGTTTCGGGCCGTTCCTGTCCTATTTCTAGCCGCGCCTGATCTTCTCCAGCGGCCGCCCTTTGGCGAGCTCGTCGACCAGCTTGTCGAGCTGGCGGACGTGCTGTTCGACCGGGTCTTCGATGTCCTCCACCCGGTAGCCGCAGATCAGGCCCTTGATCTCGCCCCGGTTGGGGTGGAGCGCGGGCGCTTCGGCGAAGAAGGTCTCGAAATCGGTTTCGCGCTCGACCTGCTCGGCAAGTCCTGCCCGGTCGTATCCGGTCAGCCAGCAGGTGACCTCGTCGACTTCATCCTTGGTCCGCCCCTTGCGCTCGGCCTTGCTGATGTAGAGCGGATAGACCTTGGCAAATTTCATCGTGCGAAAGCTCATGCGCGGCATGATCAGGTCCCTTTTTGACGCCGTCAGACTAGCGCTTCCACCTCTTGCCAGCCACCCCCCTAGCGATTGCCACAAAGCGCGTTTACATGGGCCGCCACGACTCGCCCCGCGCGCATAGAAAAGTGGCATCCATGGAAATCGACACCGGCCTTACCTTCGACGACGTCCTGCTGAGGCCGGGGGCGAGCGAGATCGTGCCGTCGCAGGCGAGCACCAAGACGCGTTTGACGCGCGAGATCGCGCTCAACATCCCGGTCATTTCGGCGGCGATGGACACCGTTACCGAAGCGCAGATGGCGATTGTCATGGCGCAGCTTGGCGGCATCGGCGTGCTCCACCGCAACCTGACGATCGAGGAGCAGTGCACCGCGGTGCGCGCGGTCAAGCGCTTCGAGAGCGGGATGATCGTCAACCCGATCACCATCGCGCCCGGCGCCACGCTGGGCGAAGCGCAGGCGCTGATGCAGCATCACAAGATCAGCGGCATTCCCGTGACCGATGCCTCGGGCAAGCTGTGCGGCATCCTGACCAACCGCGACGTCCGCTTTGCCGCCAATCCGATGCAGCCGGTCAGCGAGCTGATGACGCACGACAACCTCGCCACCGTCAGCGAAGGCGTGAGCCAGGACGAAGCGCGGCGGCTGCTGCACCAGCGGCGGATCGAAAAGCTGCTGGTGGTGGACAAGGCTTATCGCTGCATTGGCCTGATCACCGTGAAAGACATGGAAAAGGCCGTTCTCAACCCCGACGCCACCAAGGACGAGGGCGGGCGCCTGCGCGTCGCCGCCGCGACCACAGTGGGCGACAAGGGGTTCGAACGGACCGAGGCGCTGGTCGATGCCGAGTGCGATGTGATCATCATCGACACCGCGCACGGCCACAACATCGAAGTCGCGCGCGCGGTCGAACGGGTCAAACGGCTGTCGAATTCGGTGCAGGTGGTGGCCGGCAACGTCGCCACCGCCGAAGCGACCAAGGCGCTGGTCGATGCCGGGGCCGACGGGGTCAAGGTCGGGATCGGTCCGGGCTCGATCTGCACCACGCGGATCGTCGCCGGTGTCGGCGTGCCGCAGCTGACCGCGATCATGGAAGCCGCCAGCGCGGCAGGCAACGTGCCGATCATCGGTGACGGCGGGCTGCGCACCAGCGGCGATGCGGCCAAGGCGCTCGCGGCGGGCGCGTCCACCGTGATGATCGGCAGCCTGCTGGCGGGGACCGAGGAAGCGCCGGGCGAGACGTTCCTCTATCAGGGCCGGGCCTACAAATCCTATCGCGGCATGGGCAGCGTGGGGGCGATGGCGCGGGGTAGCGCGGACCGTTATTTCCAGCAGGACATCCAGGACCAAATGAAGCTGGTGCCCGAGGGGATCGAAGGCCAGGTGCCCTACAAGGGCGCGGCGCGCGACGTGGTCCATCAACTTGTCGGCGGGGTGAAGGCGGCAATGGGTTATACCGGCGCGGCCACTCTGGAGGAACTGCGCGCCAATGCGCGCTTCATCCGCATCACCAACGCGGGGCTTTCCGAAAGCCACGTGCACGACGTGTCGATCACGCGCGAAGCGCCGAACTACCCGACGCGGTGACACGTAAATGACCCCGGCTGCGCGTGTTGAAGCGGCGATCGGGTTGCTCGACAAGGTGATCGCCTCGGCGCTCGCCAAGGGCGCACCGGCCGACCGGCTGCTGGCCGAATGGTTTCGCGGCAATCGCTATGCCGGATCGAAGGACCGCCGGGCCATTCGCGAGCTGGTTTACGGCGCCATTCGTGCGTGCGGACCGGTGCCGGAGAACGGCCGCGCGGCGCTGCTGCGGCTGGCCGAGAACGATCCGCCGCTGCTGGCGCAATTCGATGGCTCAAATTACGGCCCGGCACTGATTGCCGAGGGTGAGGTTGCGGCCCAAGGCGGGGTTGCCCCGCTGTGGCTCGAGCAGCGGCTGGCGGCCTCGGGCATCGCCAGCGACGAGGCCATGGCGCTGTTGGAGCGCGCTCCGCTCGATGTCCGCGTCAACACACTCAAAGCCGATCGCGCTTCGCTCGAATTACCGCTGAGCGGACAGGCGCTGGCGGCGGCGCAGGGCCTGCGCTTCGCTTACGGGACGCAGGTGGACCAGTGGGAGGCGTTTGCCGCAGGCCAGCTCGAAGTGCAGGACGGCGGCAGCCAGCTTGCCTGCGAGGCGGTCGCGGCGCAGCCCGGCGAAGTGGTAATCGACTTGTGCGCCGGGGCCGGAGGCAAGACCCTCGCGCTGGCCGCTGCCATGGCCAATCAGGGCACGCTGGTGGCCAGCGACACCGACCGCGGGCGCCTGTCGAAGCTGGCCCCGCGCGCGGAACGGACCGGCGCGCTGGTGGCCGAGACCGTGCTGCTCGATCCAGGCCGCGAACTTGACGCACTGGCAGCGTGGCACGGCAAAGCCGATGCGGTGCTGGTCGATGCGCCATGTTCGGGCACCGGCACCTGGCGGCGCAATCCCGAAGCGCGCTGGCGGCTGGACGAGGCCGCGCTCGGCCGGCTGACCGCGCTGCAGCAGCGTCTGCTGGGGATCGCGGCAGAACTGGTCAAGCCCGGCGGGCGGCTGATCTATGTCACCTGCTCGCTGCTCGATGAAGAAGGGGCAGGGCAGGTCAACGCCTTTCTGGCCGAGCATCCCGGCTGGACTGCCGAGCCGCCAGCCCTCCCGCTCGGCCGACTGCGCGAGGCGGGGGTTCGGCTGACGCCGTTGCATGACGAAACCGACGGATTTTTCATCGCACGTCTAGGAAAGCCATGTTAGCAAGCCGGTTCATGGCCGCACCACGCCATCCCAAACGAACCGCGCTCAAGGAGTTCGCGATGCGCTATACCCCCGCCGCTCTTGCTTTGTCCCTGCTTTGTGGCGTGACCGCCAGCGTCAGCTTTGGCGCCAATCGCGAACCCGATCCGCGCGCGGCGTCGCTGGTGGCCGAAGGGCGTAGCGAGCTGGCGCAGGGGCAGGTTCAGCCCGCGATAGACAGCTTTGAGGCCGCGCTGGCAATCGATCCCGCCTACACCCCGATCTATATCGAACTGGCCGATGCCGCGCGGCAGGAAGGCCTGCAGGGCAAAGCGATCCACTATTACCGCGAAGCGCTGACCCGCGACCCGAACAACCTCGCGGCGATTTCGGGCGAGGGCGCGGCGATGTTCGAGAAGGGCGCGGTTGAAAAGGCCCGGCGCAATCTCGCCCAGCTGCAATCGATTTGTGGGAGCACGTGCCCCCAGGCGCAGGAACTGGCCGCTGTGATCGAGCGCGGCCCGCAGCAAGCCGTGCTGACCGCCGAGGCGGTGCAGCCGACCACGGTGGTGACGCAGAACTAACGAGTTCCCGCTCGTCATCCTGAACTCGTTTCAGGATCCATTGCTCGACTGAACCGGAGGTCGCGTTTCGTACCGCGCGATGCGGCACGGTCGCGCCGACCCTGCGCGCGCCGGGCGAACGGCCCGATGGATGCTGAAACAAGTTCAGCATGACGAGGAGGGTTAAGGCAGGCGGTCGCGGAACCCGTCGACGACGGCCTGGTACACACCCCGTTTGAACGGCACGATCAAGTCGGGCAGTAAGTCGGGCTCGACCCATTTCCATTCGCAGAATTCCGGGTGTTCCCATGCATCGAGGTGGACGTCGCTGTCCGCCCCGGTGAAGCGCACCAGGAACCAGCTTTGGCGCTGGCCGCGGTATTTGCCCTTCCACAGCTTGCCCCGCAGTTCGGGCGGCAAGTCATAGAACAAGTCGCCGGGTAGCTGGGTGATGATTTCGAGATGCTCTGGCGCAATGCCGGTCTCCTCACCCAATTCGCGCAGCAGGGCCGGTTCCAGCGCTTCGCCGGGGTCGACGCCGCCTTGCGGCATCTGCCACCAGTCGCCTTCCTTGTTGTCGATCCGCTTGCCGACAAAGGCTTTTCCTTGCGCATTGATCATCATCGCGCCCACGCAGGGGCGGTACTCGGATGGTTCTGGTGCATTCATGTTGAGAGGGATAGGCAATGCTGGTGGGTAATTCCATCCGCTCCATTGCTTGCGCGACAGAAAAACTTGATTGCGAGCGGGTGGGTGGGAACCTAGTTCGCGGGCCTCTAGTAGACCCGTATACAAGCGCCAAGCGCGCGGCAGGATTTGATAATGGCAACCGAGGCGGCCGAACGCGTGGCCGATGAACCCCAGACGGCAGCCCCCGAGGCGGTCGTGGTGCGTTTTGCGGGCGACAGCGGCGACGGGATGCAGCTGACCGGCGGTCAGTTCACGCTCTCCACCGCGCTGGCGGGTAACGATCTTGCCACCTTCCCCGATTTCCCGGCCGAGATACGCGCCCCGCAAGGCACGCTGTTCGGTGTCAGCGCGTTCCAGATCAACTTCGGATCGACGCAGATCGAAACCGCGGGCGATGCGCCCGATGTGCTGGTGGCGATGAACCCGGCAGCGCTCAAGACCAACCTCGAGGCGCTGAAGCCCGGTGGTCTGATCATTGTGGACACCGGTGAGTTTAGCCGCCGCAACCTCGACAAGGCGAAGTACGACACCAATCCGATTGAGGACGGCAGCCTCGCCAAGTGGGACGTGCTGGCGTTCGATATCAGCGCGCTGACGATCGAGGCGGTCAAACCCTTCGGCCTCGGCAACAAGGACGCGCTGCGCTCCAAGAACATGTGGACGCTCGGCCTCGCGCTGTGGATGTTCGACCGCGACCGGCAGCCGATCGTCGACTGGCTCAAAGCCAAGTTCAAGGGCAAGCCCGAGATCGCCGACGCCAACATCGCCGCGCTCAACGCTGGTCACGCTTATGGCGAGACGGCGGAACTCAGCGGCCCGCTCAAGCAGCTGACGGTCGCGCCGATAAAAAGCGAACCCGGTCTCTACCGCACGATCACCGGCGCCGAAGCGGTTTCGCTTGGGCTGGTGGCGGGCGCGCAACTGGCCGAACTGCCGATGTTCTTCGGCGGCTATCCGATTACGCCGGCCTCGGCGATCCTGCACCATCTGGTGCGGCTCAAGGAATTCGGCATCACCACCTTCCAGGCGGAAGACGAAATCGCCGCGATCTGCGCCGCGATTGGCGCGTCCTACGCCGGGCAACTGGGCGTGACCTCGTCCTCCGGCCCCGGTATCGCGCTCAAGACCGAGGCAATGGGCTTGGCGATCATGACCGAGCTGCCGCTGGTAATCGTCAACAGCCAGCGCGGCGGGCCTTCGACGGGCCTGCCGACCAAGACCGAGCAGAGCGATCTTTACCAGGCGGTCTATGGCCGCAATGGCGATGCGCCGCTGCCGGTGATTTCCGCGCGCAGCCCGGCCGACGCCTTCGAAGTGGCGATCGAGGCGGTGCGGATTGCGACGCAATACATGACCCCGGTCATCCTGCTCACCGATGGCTATATCGCCAACGCGGCCGAGCCGTGGAAAGTGCCTGATCCCAGCACGTTCAAGCCGTTTCCTGCCACGTTCCTCGAAGAGAAGAACGCCAAAGACGAGGACGGGGGCGAATACCTGCTGCCGTACAAGCGCGATGCCAAGGGCGCGCGCCCGTGGATCAAGCCAGGCACGCCGGGCCTGATGCACCGCATCGGCGGGATCGAGAAGCACGAGAACACCGGCAACATCGATTACTCGCCCGCCAACCACCAGTTGATGACCGACGCGCGCAAGGCCAAGATCGACCAGATCGCCGTACCCGACCAGGAGGTCGCGCTGGGCGACACCACCGGCCGGCTCGCCGTGGTCGGCTGGGGCAGCACGTTCGGCCCGATCCACCAGGCCGTACGCCGCGCGCGCAAACAGGGCCTGGCCGTCAGCCATATCCACGTGCGCCACATCTGGCCGCTGCCCAGGAACCTCGGCGCGCTGCTCGGCGGCTTTGACAAGGTGCTGGTGCCGGAAATGAACACCGGCCAGTTCAAGACCGTGCTGCGCGACCAGCTGTTCGTCGATGCCGAAAGCCTGACCAAGACCAGCGGCCAACCGTTCGCCATCGCCGAGATGGAAGCGGCGATCGGCACGTTCTTCGACGGCATTCCCGGCAACGAGGGCGGGGAAGTGAAAGCCAATAAGGGCCAGATGCCCGAGCCACAGTCCGGCTATGACGACGGTTCGCTTCGCTCCGAACTCAATTCGCGACATGATGGGGATCGCGGATAGTGGGGTGTCGGGCGCGAGGAAATCAAGGCAACTGGTTTGCTAGGATCGATGCGCCCAATCATCCTGAGGTGCATGGAAAGGACCTTCCTTGCATTTGGGATTATTGGAAAGTCGATGATCTCTACGAGGACCGTGGTTACACTTCGAATAAGACAAAGTTCAGGAACTTGGTCGCGGGACTGGAAGAGCATGGTTTCGCGGTGCTGAGGCGCCGGAAAAGGCCATACGATGGGGATACCTGGGAAGCCGACGGCTATATCGGGATTTACCGAGTTGCAGACGTCGTTGCTGACGAACACCTCAAGTTGAGGTTCGTGAACCGAGTTTGTTTTTTGGACCAGTGATATGAATGACATGACCCCCATCGAAACTACGCTCAAGGACTGGGAAACCGACCAGGAGGTGCGCTGGTGCCCGGGTTGCGGGGACTATGCGATCCTGAAGGCGGTGCAGCGCACGCTGCCGCAGCTGGGCGCCGATCCGGCCAAGACGGTGTTCGTCAGCGGCATCGGGTGCTCGAGCCGCTTCCCGTACTACGTCGAGAGCTATGGCTTCCACACCATCCATGGCCGCGCACCGGCGTTTGCGACGGGCATCAAGCTCGCCAATCCGGAACTCGACGTGTGGCTGGTGACGGGTGATGGTGACGGGCTGTCGATTGGCGGCAACCACCTGATGCACGTCCTGCGGCGCAACGTGAACCTGCAGATTCTGCTGTTCAACAACGAGATTTACGGTCTGACCAAGGGCCAGGCCTCGCCCACCAGCCGGATCGGCACCAACAGCCCCTCGACCCCGCAAGGCTCGGTCGACCGGCCCGCCAATCCGTGCGCCTTTGCGCTCGGTTCGGGCGCGCGTTTCGTCGCGCGCGGGTTCGATGTGTCGAAGAACCTGCCCGATGTGCTCAAGGCCGCACACGCCCACCAGGGCGCGGCGTTCATCGAGATTTTCCAGAACTGCGTGGTCTACAACAAGGACGTGTTCAACGACTTTGCCCAGCCCAAGGGTGCCGACGACCGTCAGCTGTGGCTGGCCGATGGCGAACCGATGCTGTTCGCATCCGGAAGCAAGGGTATCGCGCTCGATCTTGAGACGCTGTCGCTGCAGGTCGTCGATGTTGTCGAGGGTGACTGGCAAGCCGCGGGCGTGATCGTCCACAACGTCAAGAACCGCGCCATTGCGCACATGCTGGTGGAAATGGCCTTCGGGCCGTTCCCGATGGCACTGGGCGTGCTTTACGACGATCCGCGCCCGACTTTCGAAGGCGCGGTGGTCGAGCAGAACGCCAAGGCCAGCGAAGGCAAGTCCGCCAACCTCGCCAAGCTGCTCGCCAAGGGTCAGACCTGGACCGTCAGCGGGACGGCGGCGGACCCGATTTAGCCAGGATCGGTTCGAGCCTGGCGTCGGGCGCTTCGCCCTGCGCCTGGGCCGGCTGTTCGATCTTGCGCTGCTTCTGCAGCAGCGAACCGAGCATCCCCATCGCCAGCGCCCACGCGGCGCCGACCAGCCATCCGGCGATGACGTCGCTCGGCCAGTGAACGCCGAGGAACACGCGCGTCGTGCCGATGAGCCCGGTCAGCAGCACCGCCAGCAGGACGATGAAATACCGCGTCGCCGGTTCCTTGTAGGATCGCGCGACAAGCGCGGCGATGGTCAGGTAGACAATCGCGCTGTTCATCGCGTGGCCGCTGGGGAAGCTGGCTGAGCTGACTGGCACCAGATGCGGTACGATATCGGGCCGGGCCCGGTCGTAAGCATGCTTGAGCAACCCGCTGACAATCGCCCCGCCGCCGATGGCGAAGGCCAGCAACGCGCCCTGCCGCCGCCGTTTGCGCAGCAGCAGGAACGCGACCCCGGCGACGGCCACCAGCGTCAATATCGTTTCGCTGCCGAGCGCGGTCAGGTCGATCGCCGCCGAGCGCAGCCAGTCGGGACCAATGGTCCGCGCAAGGTCGTCCGAATGGCGGAAGAACAGTTCGATTTTCTTGTCGAAGGCTGAGGTTTCGCCGTCGGTCACTTCGCCGCCGAGCGCGCCAAATCCCCATGCCAGCAGCAAGGCGGCGATCAGGCCGAGCAGCAGGCGCTGTTCGCGGCCAAGTTTTGCGCGGATGGTGGCAGGCAGCATGGCGGCTCCGGAAAATTGTCGCTAGTCCCGCCCCTAACGCGCGGACGCGCGCGCTGTGCCACAAGGACGGGCCGCTGGACAATTTTACCCATTCGCTGGTCGGCTGGACGCTTGGCCAGACCGGGCTCAAGCAAAAGTCTCGCAAGGGCCTCGCCGCGCTGATCCTTGGCGCCAATGCGCCCGATATCGATGTATTCCTCGGCTGGGTCCCGTGGGCGCCTCTCGCCACGCACCGGGGATTCACGCATAGCCTTGTCGGCGGGGTGCTGCTGCTGCCGCCGATGCTCGCTGTGCTGCTGTGGGGGTATGACCGCTGGCAGGTAAAGCGCGGGGACCACTTCAAGAGCGGGCTGGAAATGCACTTCGGCTGGCTGCTGGCACTATGCTACATCGGCTGCCTGACACACCCCCTGCTCGACTGGCAGACCAGCTACGCGATCCAGTTGTTCACCCCGTTCGACAAGCGCTGGTACCACACCGATGCGCTGTTCATTGCCGATGTGTGGATCTGGACCGGGCTGGCCTATGCGATCTGGCTCTCGCGGAGGCGGGAGAAGGCCGCGGAGGGCAAGTGGCGGCGGCCAGCCGTGGCGGCGCTGGCGGCGCTGGTCTCGTATATTTCCGCCAATGCGGCCGTCAGTGACCTGGCCGCTGACGCGCCCCGGACAGGGGAGCCCTACGCCAACCCGGATATCGTCATCGTTTCTCCGGCGCCGGTCCTGTTTTGGCAACGCGATGTCGTCTGGCGGCAGAATCACGCGATTTCGCGCGGTAAAACCGATTCGCTGACACCGACCGCTCTCGGCAAATATTCGCCGCCCATTGCGGACGGCATGACCGACCCGCTGGCGC
This sequence comes from Croceibacterium sp., assembly GCA_039920345.1. Classification (GTDB taxonomy): domain Bacteria; phylum Pseudomonadota; class Alphaproteobacteria; order Sphingomonadales; family Sphingomonadaceae; genus Croceibacterium_A. Next base: position 2,919 of record JBDSDZ010000054.1, on the reverse strand, counting down.
GCAAAGTGCTGCTCGAAACGCCTTCGCTCGCCAGCTTCCGGCGCTGGTCGATCCTGCCGATGGCGCGGATCGAGCGCGGGCGGTGCCGGATCGTAGTCCACTTTCAGGATGCCCGCTTCGGTGATCCCGGCACCGGGCGGCTTGGGACGTCCGCGACTGTCCCGACCGGAGCGCCGAGCTGTTAGGCTTCAGTCGGGTCCATCTTGTGCGCGGTCTTGCTGTCGGCGGCTTTCTGCGCCGGTCGGCTGAGGAGCGCGGCCGCCAGAAACGCCCACCCGGCGCCGCCGAGCCACCCTGCAGCGACATCGCTCGGGAAGTGCACCCCGAGCCAAACGCGCGTCCAGGCGACTACAAGGCTGAGCGCCACGGCGATGCCGATAATCGTATAGCGCACGGATTCGCGCGCGCTCATGGTCGCGAAAGCTAGCGCGATGGCGATATAAACGACCGCCGAATTGAAGGCATGCCCGCTGGGGAAGCTCGCGCCGCCGGCTTCGGTCAGGTGCGGTACGATCAGCGGGCGCGGGCGGCCGACCAGCGTCTTGACCGCGAAATCGACGAGCCAGCCGCCGATGACCGTGAGGGTGAGCAGGATCGCTTCGCGCCGCAGCTTGAGAAACAGCAGTGCCGCCACCGCGCCCGCCGCGATCAGGTTGCGGAGCAGCACCCCGCCGAGCGAGGTCAGGTCGCGCACGCCTTCGAGCAGGAATTTTGGACCACGCGGGCCAAGCCCGTCACCGGTGCGCCAGAACAGCAGCCCGGTCTGGTCGAGCGTGCCCGTCCGGTTGGTCGTCACCAGCCACACCAGCACGGCAAAGCCGAGCCAGCACAGCGCCGAAACCGCCAGCGCCTTGCGCGGATCGACGCGCCAGGCACCGCCGGGAAGCACGACGACTTTGCGCGGCGAAGCCTCAGGTGAAATTTCGGGTGATGTCATTGCTTTTCCAAAGCGCAGCAGGCGCCAAGGTGTTCCCAAGCGGGTTGAACCGCAACCGCCCCCGCCCCATAGGTTATTCATGAACAGGGAGAGCATGCAGCGCGGAACGACGCTGCTCGATGCAGGGCAGCGTTTCGGCAATTCGCCGGGTGTCTTTGCGCGCCTGTTCGCCCCCGGGTTTCACAAACTGCTCGACCGGATTGATGCCGGCATAGAACACGGGCTGTTGCTCGGTCACTTGCCCGACGGCACGATCCGCCGGCTCGGCGGACGCCGACCGGGTTTCGAATGCGAAGTGCACTTGCGCGACTGGCGCGCCTTGCTGCGTCTCGCCACGGCCGGTTCGATTGGCTGGTACCAGGCCTGGGAAGCGGGCGAGTGGACCAGCCCTGACCTGGTGCCGGTGTTTGCGCTGTTCGGAACAAATGCCGCGTCGCTCGGCGAAACCGGGCGCGCCAAGGGCCCGTGGCGGCTGGCCTCACGCGCGCTGCACTGGCTCAACCGCAACACGCAAGGGCAGGCCGAGCGCAACATCCACGCGCATTACGACCTCGGCAATGACTTCTACGGCGCCTGGCTAGACCCGACGATGAGCTATTCGAGCGCCTACCAGGTCGGCGCTGACGGGCTTGAGGCGGCGCAGCGGCGCAAATGGGACCAGCTGGCGGCCCGGCTCGGCCATGACGGGCAAGGGCCTGCCACGCTGCTCGAGATCGGTTGCGGCTGGGGCGCGCTGGCGGGCCACTTGGCCGAGCTGGGTAGCCGGGTGACCGCGATCAGCCTGTCCGAAGAACAGCTGGCCTGGGCGCGCGAACACTATCCCGCGGTCGATTTCCTCAAGCAGGATTACCGCGACACCAGCGGCCAGTTCGATGCGGTCGTCAGCGTCGAGATGGTCGAGGCGCTGGGGCGCGAATACTGGCCCAATTTCTTCGCCGGTCTTGCCCGCAACCTCAAGCACGGCGGGCGCGCGGCGATCCAGTACATCGCGATGGATGATGCCACGTTCGAAGGCTATGCGCGCAACGCCGATTTCATCCAGGCTTACGTGTTCCCCGGCGGACTGCTGATCAAGGCGAGCGAGTTCCGCCAGCTGGCCGCGGCGCACGGGCTGTCATGGGAGGACCAGGAGGATTTCGGCCTCGATTATGCCGAAACGCTGAAAGCCTGGCGCCAGCAATTCGATGCGGCAGAAGCGCAAGGGCGCCTGCCAGCCGGGTTCGACCGCCGGTTCTGCGACTTGTGGCGCTATTACCTGATGTATTGCGAAGGTGGCTTTCGCGGCGGCATGATTACCGTCAGCCAGGTCACCCTGGCTAAACGCTGACGCTTACTCGCTGCGGTAGCGAGACAGGACGCTGTCGTGCACGATCGGGCTGAGCAGGTTCACGAAAGCGCACCCGCACATGTTGTTTTCCCACCACACGACTTCCGCCTGGAGCGATTCCAGCCCGGGCAACGTCAGCCAGCAAACCGCGCCGATATGCATCCGCGTGATGGCCGTCGCCGAAAAGCCTGACAGCGAGAGGTCATTGACCACAGTCTGGAAGCCGCGCGCACCCGAAGCCCTGAGCTGGGCCGGGATCGCGAGCCTGGTCCGCGGTGCAGAGCGATCTTCCTGTGCCGCGATCTGATAACGGCCGAGCGTATGCTGCAAGGTCATCGAACTATTCCTTTGAGCGCGGCCGGGGGACTGCGCTGTGGTGAAGATGTTGGAAAACCGTTTACCAAGGCTTGCCAGATAAGGTTAAGAGCCTCGGAACCCATCAGCGTCAGCCAAACATTGCATGTTCGACTTTCGGTCCTTAGGGGCTTGGTTACACTCATTTTTACTGGCAATCAGTAATTTAGTGGAGAGTTCCTGCATGCGCATCGTGATGATCGGCACCGGCTATGTCGGCCTGGTTTCCGGCGCATGCTTTGCCGATTTCGGCCACCACGTGACCTGCGTCGACAAGGACTCGGGCAAGGTCCAGGCACTG
>JBDSDZ010000053.1:0-2644 GCA_039920345.1 Croceibacterium sp. | reverse complement strand
TTACCGGCCGCCGCGCGGCCCGACAGAGGACAGACATGGCCAATACGCCGCAAGCCCGCAAACGCATCCGTCGCAATGACAAGCGCGCCGAAATCAATGGCGCCCGCATGAGCCGCATCCGCAGCTTCGTGAAGAAGGTCGAGACCGCGATCGCGGGCGGCGACAAGACCGCTGCCGCCGAAGCGCTCAAGGCCGCCCAGCCGGAACTGGCCCGCGGCGTGTCGCGCGGCGTCATGCACCGCAACACCGTGGCACGGAAGATGAGCCGACTCAGCAAGCGAGTCGCCGGTCTCTGATTCGCGCCTTCGGGCGTTTGCCCGGAACGAAATTCGAACGAAATTCGAACGAGGCCGGTGGATTTTCCGCCGGCCTTTTTCATATCCGGTTGCATCCCAAGACGGGTCTTTTGAAAACAAAAGGATTCCCGCCGATTCGCCGTACTGTCACAATGTGTTCTAGTGTTTTCAACGACTTAAACGCATTGTGTCGGTTCGCGCAGAGTCAACCCGATATATTTCACTTTTTTTAAGGTGGTGCCCTTGCCCGCCACTCACAGGCGTCCATAACGAGCGCCTGGCCGGGGCTTGATCGCATCGGCCGCAAACATCGAGATAACGTTCGGGGGGGACCCGCGCATCCGGAGGGGCGCGGGACGGGGAAGCTTTTGCCCTGTGTCCGGACTGCTCGAAGGGGAGCGATACGAAGCCTTTCGGGATAAGGATTGGGTTGGGATGATTCGGATGGGACCGCATGCCGGTCGGCCAGGAACGGCCAGGCACGACACTGTTGAGGGGCAGATGGAAGATCAAGACGCCGTAGACCTCGCCGCTGACTGGGCAGATATCAGCCAGGGCTTGCGCAAGGACGTCGGGCACCAGCTTTACAGCCAGTGGATCAGGCCGATCCAGCTGGGCAGTTTCTGCAAGGAAACAGGCACGCTGCATCTTTTCCTGCCGACTGAATTTTCCGCCAACTGGGTGCAGGACCGGTTTCACGACCGGCTGTCGCTGGCGTGGAAGATCGCCCGCAGCGAAGTGCGCAACGTCAAGATCGCCGTCCATCCGGGTCACCGCAAGCTGGCCGACATCGACCTGCGGGGTCACGATGGCTTTGGCCACCGCGCGGCCAACGACGGTGCGCTCGGCGGCGGGCGGGCAATGGAATCGATTGGCAACGACGGTTTCACCACGTCGGTCGGGCTCGATCCCTCGCTGACTTTTGCGGCCTTCGTCACCGGCACCACCAATGTGCTTGCCAAGAACGCGGCCGAACGCATGGCGGTGGCCGAAAAGCCGCAGTTCAGCCCGCTCTATCTCAAGGCCGCGACCGGCCAGGGCAAGACCCACCTGCTGCACGCGATCGGCCATTCCTATTTGCAGGCCCATCCGCGCGCGCGCATCTTCTACTGCAGCGCCGAACGCTTCATGGTCGAGTTCGTCTCCGCCCTGAAATCGAACGAAATGATCGAGTTCAAGGCGCGGCTGCGCGGGTTCGACCTGCTGCTCGTCGACGATATCCAGTTCATCATCGGCAAGGCCAGCGCGCAGGAAGAACTGCTCTACACGATCGATGCGCTGCTGGCCGAAGGCAAGCGGCTGGTGTTCGCCGCCGACCGCGCGCCGCAAGCGCTCGACGGGGTTGAACCGCGCCTGCTCAGCCGGCTGTCGATGGGCCTGGTGGCCGACATCCAGGCCGCCGATATCGAGCTGCGCCGGCAAATCCTGCAATCCAAGCTGGTGCGCTTTGCCCCGCTCGATGTTCCGGCAGACGTGATCGAATTCCTCGCCCGCACCATCAACCGCAACGTGCGCGAGCTGGTCGGCGGCCTCAACAAGCTGATCGCCTATGCCCAGCTGACCGGGCAGGAAGTGTCGCTGCAGCTGGCCGAAGAACAGCTCACCGATATCCTTTCGGCCAACCGCCGGCGGATCACGATCGACGAGATCCAGCGCACGGTGTGCCAGTTCTACCGCATCGATCGCTCGGAAATGTCGAGCAAGCGCCGCGCCCGCGCGGTCGTGCGCCCGCGCCAGGTGGCAATGTACCTCGCCAAGGTGCTCACCCCGCGCAGCTATCCGGAAATCGGCCGCAAGTTCGGCGGCCGCGACCACTCGACCGTGATCCACGCGGTTCGCCTGATCGAGGACTTGCGCAAGCGCGATTCGGACATGGACGGCGACGTGCGCAGCCTGCTGCGCCAGCTCGAAACCTGATTTTCTTGTAGCCTCAGGCGCCGGCGGGGCCATCCGGCCCCTTAGGCTTCCGGCCTATCGGCCGACGCGCGTTCGCACTTGCGATCCGCTGGTCGCGGACCGGACAGGGCCCAGCTTCGCAGGCCGGGATCATTTCGGGCCGCGCTAGCAGCCCGCAAGGCCGAATGGCCGCCCGAGCTTATGCGAGGAAAGCCTAAGGGGCCGGATGGCCCCGCCGGCGCTTGAGGCCAAACAAACAGAAGCCTACTGCCAGCGCATGGCCCTGCCTCCTGATCGCCTGAACCGCTTTGCCCGTCACATCGTGCTGCCCGAAGTCGGCGGCGCGGGGCAGGCCGCGCTGGCCACGGCGCATGTCGTGCTCGTGGGCATTGGCGGAATCGGCAGCCCGGCACTGCAGTACCTTGCGGGCGCGGGGATCGGCTCGCTGGTAC
>JBDSDZ010000052.1:0-3969 GCA_039920345.1 Croceibacterium sp. | reverse complement strand
TGCAGGTTGCGACCCACCAGGACATGACAATCGGCGTGATCGTGGTGCTGGCAGGACTGGTCTCGCTCGCGCTGCTGGTGCGCCGAGAACGCTCGCGCACCGCGCCGGTGGTGCCGGTGGACTTGCTCGCCAAGCCGGTGCTGGGTCTTTCCGCACTGGCGGCCATCGCGTGCTTCGTTTCAGCCGGCGCGCTGATGCTGTCGCTGCCGTTTCGCTTGCAGGAGGTGATGGGCTACGGCCCGCAGAAGGCTGGCCTGCTGCTGCTGCCGTTCCCGTTGACCATGCTGTTCGTCTCGCCGGCTGCCGGCTGGCTGTCCGACCGGGTCGCACCGACCAAGCTTGGTGTCACCGGCATGGCGATTGCCATTACTGGCCTGCTGCTGCTGATTACGATGCCCGTGCATCCCGGCGAATTCGGCATCGCCTGGCGGCTCAGCTTGACCGCGGCCGGGTTCGGCCTGTTTTTCTCGCCCAATTCGCGCCTCCTGATCGGCCAGGCCCCGCGCGACCGGGCGGCGGCGGCGGGCGGCCTGCTCTCCACCTCGCGCCTGCTCGGCCAGACCATCGCCGCGGTGGTCGTCGGTATCCTGCTAGCGACGGGGGCAGGGATGGGGCCAACGCCGCTGCTGGTGAGCTGCGCCCTGGCCGTCGTGGCTGCGCTATGCAGCTTCGCAAGGTTCAGGAGCGTGACGAAGGCCGGCGGGACGCTGGCGAGTATGCGGCAGACCTAACCTGCGAATTCTCTTGTTATTGCAAGTCATTACGGTGAAGACACACGGTGAAGCTTGAGCCACGAGAGGGACCGTGATGCCAATTTTGCCCTTGCTCGCCGCGAGTTTGCTGTCGGCGCCTGAGCCAGACCCTTCACTATGGCACGGTAGGTTCGATTATCCGACAAAAGCGCTTCGGCAGGAGCAATCGGGGGCGGTATATCTCCGGCTCTGGTTCGACCCCACAGGGCGCGAATATCGCTGCGACGTCCTGCAGGTCTTTGGCGACGCCATTTTTGCCGAGTCGGCGTGTAAAGCGGTCAGGCGAGCAAAGTTTCGTCCGGCGAAAAGCTCAAATGGAGGGCCGTCGTTCGGCGCGACCACGACCCTGAGGAGTTATACTCTGGCCGGACCCGAGGGAGATTCTGTTCGAGGAATCAAGACGCCGACAGAAATCACACTTGAGGATATTCCGGGTTTCGCAAACGATGCGATTCCCAATTTTGGCATCGCTGCTCAGGTGATGGAGGATGGAACCGTTGCAGCGTGTGAAGGAAGCGATGCCTCTACCCCACTTCCGTTGGTCCAAGCCGCATGCGACAGGGCAGAACAGATGCCGCGCCAGATCGGTCAGGATGCCGAAGGTAACGTCGTGAGCTATGTTTCAGGGTTGAGGGTCGGCCCGAATAGGGCGACCAACTAGCGCACCCAGTCCAGCCCGATCTCTTCGTAAATCTCGCGGCTTTCGGCCCACTTCTCGTCCACTTTCACGTGCAGGTACAAGTGCACTGGGACGCCCAGGATCGTGCTTAGTTCAGTGCGTGCAGCTTCGCCGATGGCCTTGATCCGGGCACCGCGTTTACCCAGCACGATCGATTTCTGGCTATCGCGCGCGATCACGATCTGCTGGTGGATTTCGACGCTGCCGTCGGGGCGCTGGGTGTAGCTTTCGGGCCGGACGGCGCTGTCATACGGCAGTTCCTCGTGGAGCTGCTGGTAGAGCTGCTCGCGGGTCACTTCGGTTGCCAGCAGGCGCTCGCTGGCGTCGGAAACCTGGTCTTCGGGATAGTGCCACGGCCCCTCGGGCATCAGGCCGGCGAGGTGGGCTTTCAGTTCCGGCACCCCGTCGCCGGTTAGCGCGGAGATGAAGAACACTTCGTCGAACGTGACCTTGCCGGCCAGCTCCTGCGCCAGTTCGAGCAGCGGCTCCTTCTTGCTCACATCGACCTTGTTGAGCGCCAGCAGCTTGCGCTCCTTGCGATGCTCCAGCGCGCCGAGCAGCGGGATCAGTTCGTGCCGCCGCTGCTTGACCGGATCGACCATCAGCAGGATCGCATCGGCCGCGGTGGTGCCTTCCCATGCCGCGCTGACCATAGCCCGGTCGAGCCGCCGCTTGGGTTCGAAAATGCCCGGCGTGTCGGCCAGGATGATCTGTGTCGGTCCGCCATCTTCAGCTTGGGCGATTGCAATACCGAGAAGCCGGGCACGCGTGGTCTGCGCCTTGGCGCTGGTAATCGCCACCTTCTGGCCGACCAGCTGGTTGACCAGGGTGGACTTGCCCGCGTTGGGCGCGCCGATCACGGCCACGACACCGCAGTGCGGGGGGCCACTGGGGGTTGGCGCTTCACTCATCCGAATGTCTCCATGAACAGCCGCGCGGCGGCGGTTTCGGCTTCCTGCTTGCTGCCGGCGGCCGCTTCGACCTCGCCGACATTGGGGACGCTGACCCGCACGGTGAAGCGCGCCGCGTGGTCGGGGCCGGAACGGTCGATCACGGCATATTCCGGCGGCTTGCGGCCGCATCCGGCGGCCCATTCCTGCAGCGCGCTCTTGGGATGCTTGGAGCGGCCGGTGTGGCCATCCATTGCCGGCTGCCACAACCGGCGAACGACGTCGCGCGTGGCGTCGAAGCCGCTTTCAATGAAACTGGCGCCGAGCAGGGATTCGGTAATGTCGCCCAGCACGTTGTCGCTGTCCGCCGCGCCATCGTCGCGCGCCTGCTTGCCTAGCAACACGTGTTCGGGTGCGCCGATGGCGCGGGCGACGTCGGCACAGGTCTGGCGGCTTACCAGCGCGTTCAGCCGCTGCGCCAGCGCGCCTTCGGCGCCTTCGTTGTGCTGGTAAAGCCATTCGGCGACTGACAGCCCGAGCACCCGGTCACCGAGGAATTCGAGCCGTTCGTAAGTGCGCGGCGCGCCGGTGCTGCCGTGGGTCAGCGCTTCTGCCCACAAAGCCTCGTTGGTTACCGCAAACCCCAGGCCTTCGAGCCAGGTCCGCGTGGCACCGGTCATCGCGCTCAAATTCCCGGACCGCTCATATCGAATGCCCGATCCGGCTCCAGCGCGCGGCGGTGAACCAGGTCCACGGCTTGGCCCATTCGGCATGCCCGTCGGTGGAAAAGAACATGAAGCTGGCGCGTCCGACTACGTTGTCGATCGGCACCAGGCCAACGCCTTCACCCGCTACCGGCGGGAAGCGGCTGTCTTCTGAATTGTCGCGATTGTCACCCATCATGAACAGGCGGCCTTCTGGCACTACCACCGGCGCGGTGGTGTCCTGCGGGGTCAGCCCGAAATCGAGCACATCGTAGCCGACGCCGCTGGGCAGGGTTTCGTGGAACCGCGGATAGCTGCAGGCAAAACTGCCGTCAGGCTGGGTGATCGTAAAGCGCACCTCGCGGCATCCCTCAAGCGGGCGGACCGGGACCACCAGGTTGGCGATCTTGACCTTCGGCACCGGCTGGCCGTTGAGGTGCAGCACGCCCGCGACCATCTGCACGGTATCGCCCGGCAGGCCGATCACGCGCTTGACGTAATCGGTGCGGTCGATCGGATGCTTGAAAATCACCACGTCGCCGCGGCTGGGCATGCCGGCGGGAATGCGGCCTTTCCAAAGCTTGTAGTCGAGCGGCAGCGAGGCCTGCGAATAGCCATAAGGCCACTTGGCGGCGAACAGGTAATCGCCGACCAGCAGGCGCGGCATCATCGATTCGCTGGGGATCATGAAGCTGGTGAACAGCAGGGTGCGGAACAACAGCACCGCCACCACCAGCTTGATCAGGAAGACGGCGAAGTTGCCTTCGTCCTTCTTGACCTCCTTGACCGGAAGTGTGCCGGGGGCGTTTTTGGGGGATTCAGAAACCTCGGCAGGCGCGGTCTCGCTCGTCAGCGAATTCATGTCGGGACCCTCGGGCATGGTTCAAAAACAGGGGAGTGTCATGACACCCCCGCTGCTGTCACAGGACTGAATGGAATCCGCG
>JBDSDZ010000051.1:0-48431 GCA_039920345.1 Croceibacterium sp. | reverse complement strand
GGACCTTGCCGCCGTTCTTGGACAGTTCCTGCATCACCCGCTGGTGCAGCCAGATATTCTCGGAGGCATCGCCCGAATAATCGGTCTTGCCCATTTCGCCGGCCAGTTCCTTGCGCGAGGCGTAATCTGAATCGACCCCGATCAGTTTCATCAGGTCGACGATCGAGGTGCGCCAGTTGAGCTTGTCGGCCCCGGCCATCGCATCGAGCTGCCTTTCGACGTCGACTTCCTGCATCGGCTGCGGCGCGGGGGCGGCCGTCGTGGTGCCTCCGATGGTGGTTGCCGAAGTTGGCGGGGTGCCGGTCGGTGTCGCGGGCGCGGCCTTGTGACCGAAGATCGCGTCCTTGATCGAACTGAAAATTCCCATGGGTTCTGCTCCTGTTAGCGTACAGCTAACGAACCGGGCGGAGCGCGCTAAGTTCCGGCAAACGCTTCCGTCCCCGCACCCGATGGCCTAGTTACCGGCGATGGATACGGTCCTATCTGTAGTCGTGCTGGCGGCGATCGCGCTTGTTGCAGGGGCGATTGTCCTGTGGCGGCGCAATTCTCGCCGCCAGGCCGGTCTGATGCTGCTCATGGCCGTGGTTCTGATCGGCAATGTGCTGGTCTGGACGGTGCCCGACTCAAGCGACACGGCCCTGGTCGACCGTGCCGCCGAGGCAGGGCAATAGCGAGCCGCTATTCGGGAATGTCCCAGTGGACAATGCCGGCATAGGTCCCGACCACCTTTGCGCCATTCTCGTCCGTCGCCGGGTCGAACCGGGCCCGCCGGATAATAAAGCGGCAAGTGGCATCGTCGAGCGCGCGGTCGCCGGTCGTTTGGGTCACATCGCAACTCGTGACCTTGCCGCTGGTCGAGATCACCAGCCGATAGCGCGCGGTGCCTTCGTGGCCATCGACCAGCGAACGGCGCGGATAGTCGTCGGTGGTAATCCAGCTGGCCTGGTTGTTGCTCGGCCTGACTGACCTCGCCGTAAAGCTGGGGGATGGGCGGGGCTGCGGCGTGGGAATGGCGACCAGGCCGGTATCGCCCGTTCGGGGAACTGTCGGCAGGACATCGGCAAAGGGATCGACCACATCGACCCGCGGGCCCGGAGGTTGCGCCAGCGGCTTTGGTGGCAGCGGGGCTTGCTGATAATCGATAACCGGATCGACGGTCTCGGTTGGCGTTGGGGTCGGCGCGGGCAACGGAAAGTCTTCGATCAGAGTACCTTCAGGGTTTTTCAGCTTCTCGATGATCGTGGCGTACGTGAGTCCGTTGACCAGCGCGTAGCCCAGCAGCGCATGGATCGCGATGACCCCGATCACGGCAATGCGGCGCCGCTGCGGGTCCGTTCGCTTGGTGACGTATGACATAAGCTCGCTCCTCTCCATCACGGATCGCCCTCGGGCGGGAGTGGGGCGATTCCTTTGTAATGATGTAACATTACTATGAAGAGGTCGTTCCAGGCAAGCGCTATTCCGCGGGCACTAGTGGAACACGTCAGCGGATCGGGCAGCTCGGATCGAGGCGGAAGTCGAGGTAGTTGTCGACCGAGGCCATCAGGTCTTCGGTTTCGTTCTCGAAGAAGTGGTTGGCCCGGGGGATTTCCTCGTGATGGATGGTGATGTGCTTCTGCGTGCGCAGTTTCTCGACCAGCTTCACCACCGAATTGGGCTGGACCACGGTGTCGGCCGCGCCCTGGATGAAGATTCCGCTCGCCGGGCAAGGGGCGAGGAACGAGAAATCGTACATGTTGGCCGGCGGAGCAATCGAGATGAACCCGCGAATCTCCGGCCGGCGCATCAGCAACTGCATCCCGATCAGCGCGCCAAAGCTGACGCCCGCAACCCAGGTGGTCTGCGCTTCGGGATGGATCGTCTGCACCCAGTCGAGCGCGGCGGCGGCATCGCTCAATTCGCCGATGCCGTTGTCGAAGCTGCCCTGGCTGCGGCCAACTCCGCGGAAATTGAACCGCAGGACGGCGAATCCGCGATCGACGAAGGTCTTGTACAATCGCTGCACGATCCGGTCGTTCATCGTGCCGGAGCTCTGCGAATGCGGGTGCAGGATCATGGCCACCGGCGCGCGCGGGCGCGGGGCGGGGGAGAAACGGCCTTCTAGGCGGCCTTCAGGGCCGGGAAATATCACAGATGGCATGGTGCGTTGGTCTCAAGGTCAGGGATTGGGCGCGCGGGTGGCGCCTTGAACGTGCCGGGCTATATAGTGACCATGCAACTTTTCGCAATTCCCGCGCGATGACCCGTATCTATCTGGACCATGCAGCGACCACGGCGCTTCGTCTCGAAGCGGCCGATGCCATGCGTGCGGGATTCGAAACCTGGGCCAATCCGTCGAGTCCCCACGCCGAAGGCCGCGCTGCCCGCGCCGCGCTGGAAGACGCCCGGGCGCGGATCAAGGCGGCGCTGGGTTGGAACGGCGAAGTTATCCTGACCTCGGGCGCGAGCGAGGCTCTGGCCATCGGTCTCGGCCGAACCAGCGCCGAACGGGTGCTGGTTTCGGCCGTCGAGCATGATGCCGTGTTCCGCGCCGTGCCGGACGCCGAAGTGCTGCCGATAGAGCAAGATGACGGCGGCGCGCAGCTCGAACCCGAAGCCCTTGCCGCAGCGCTTGCGCGGTCCGGCCGGGCCGTGGTGGCGCTGCAGTCGATCAATTCGGAGACCGGCACCGTGATGCTGCCGCATGGCGGGACGGCCGCAATTGGCCAGATTCGCGAAGCCGGCGGGCTGCTGCTGGCCGACTGTTCGCAATCGGCGGGCAAGTTGCCGCTGCCCGATGCGGACCTGGTCGTGGTGTCGGCCCACAAGCTCGGCGGCCCGATTGGTGTGGGCGCGTTGCTGGTGAAAGACTTCGCGATGCTGAGGCCGAGCGGGGGGCATGAGCGCGGTTATCGCCAGGGAACCGAGAACCTGCCCGGCGCGCTCGGGTTTGCCGCCGCGCTGGAGGCGGGCGGGATCGAGACCTGGCCCACGTCCTATCCGGAACGATTCGACTTCAAGGACCGGCTGCGACGCCACGGCAAAGTCCTCTGCCCCGGACCGCAATGCTCGCACATCCTGTCCATCGCCTCGGACCGGTTCAGCGCAGCGGCGCTGCTGATCCGGTTCGACGCCATGGGTTTCGCCATTTCGGCGGGGAGCGCCTGTTCCTCGGGCACGCTCAAGCGAAGCCGCTCGCTGGCTGCGTTCGGCGTCGAAGAAGAGATAGCGGCGCGGACAGTCCGGGTCAGCATGGGCTGGAACACCACTACGGCGGATCTCGAAGCCTTCGCCGAAGCATGGCGCGAAGTGGCGCAGGACAAGGGCAAGTGATCTACCTCGATTACCAGGCAACCACCCCGCTCGCCCCCGAAGCGCGCGAGGCGATGCTGCGCTGGCTGGGCGGCCCGGAAACCGACGGTTTCGGCAACCCGCATTCGTCGCATCGGCTTGGCCGCGCGGCGGATGCGGCGGTCGAAGTGGCGCGCGATCAAATCGCGGCGCTGTTCCCGCCCGGCGGCTCGGTCATCTTCACCTCCGGGGCGACCGAAGCGCTCAACCTGGCCCTGCGCGGCTGCGCGCCGGGGCGGAGCGGAAGGCCGGTTGCGGTCAGCGCCATCGAGCATTCGGCCGTGCTCAACACCGCGCTCGACCTGCCCGGCGACACCACGATCCTGCCGGTCGACCGCGATGGGCTGGTCGATCCGCAAGTCGTGCTGCCCGCCGGGACGGGCATCGTCTCGGTGATGCAGGTCAACAACGAGATCGGCACGATCCAGCCCATCGCCGACCTTTGCGGGCGGACCCGGGCAAGCGGCGCGCTATTGGTGTGCGATGCAGTGCAGGCTGCCGGCAAAATGCCGATTGCCCCGGCTGACCTGATCGCGATCAGCGCGCACAAATTCCACGGACCCAAGGGCATCGGCGCGTTGTGGGTGCGTGACGGCATCGAACTTGATCCGGTGAGCACGGGCGGCGGGCAGGAACAGGGCCTGCGCTCGGGTACGCTCAGCCCGGCGCTGTGCGCAGGCATGGGCGCGGCTGCGCAAGTGGCACTCAGCCAGATGGCCGCCGACGCCGCGCACGTTTCGGCGCTGTGGGACCGGGCCCGCGCCCTGTTGCCCGATTGGCAGCTCAACGGCAGCGCCACGCATCGCTACAAGGGCAATCTCAACATCCGCCGCGAGGGCCTCGATGTCGCGCGCCTGATGTCGGACCTACGCGAAGTGATGTTCTCCGCCGGGTCCGCCTGCGCCAGCGAAAGCGGCAAACCCAGCCGGATTCTCGCCGCGCTCGGCCTGTCCCCGGCCGAGACCCGCGCATCGATCCGGCTCGGCTTCGGGCGCTACACGACAATGTCCGAGCTTGAACAAGCGGCGGACATGATTAAGAATGCTGCAGCGCAGCAAGAGTAAGGGCAATCAAAGTTCGGTTCATCACCCGTGATGGCGACAAGGTAGAGGTTTCCGCCAAGCCCGGTGCGAACCTGCTCGACGTCGCGCAGGCGGCCGGGATGCCGCTCGAAGGCACGTGCGAAGGGCAAATGGCCTGTTCCACCTGCCACGTGATCGTCGCGGCGGAATGGTTCGGGCTTTTGCCCGCCGCGGTCGAAGACGAGGAAGACATGCTCGACCTCGCCTCCGGCGCGTGCCGCACCAGCCGGCTCTCGTGCCAGATTGAGCTGACCGAAGCGCTCGACGGCCTAGAAGTCCGCATCCCGCCTGGCAGCCACAACATGCAACGGCGCTAGGCCTGCGCAGATTCCTCGCGGGTGAAGTGACGCCGCCAGCGCCGGATGCCCAGCGCGCCAAGTAGCAGCGGTGCGGCCAGGGCCAGCATCATGATCAGCGCCGCGATGACCATTCCGGCGATCGAGCCGACTGATCCCAGTGCGGTTCGAATCGGATTGAGGAAGCTACCGCCGGGATTGGCCGTTTCGTAAGTCAGGGTGAGCCGACTGTAGGCTACCCGTCCGCGCATCTCCTTGAGCCAGCTTTGCGCCTGGTCGATCTCTTCGTTGACTTGCGCCACGCCGCGCTCCGCTTCGACGAGCTGTGCAACTGTACCGCGGTGCGTTTCCAACACGTCCATCAGGCGGTCGCGCAGCGCGATGCGGCTGCGCACGCGGGCGTCGGTATCGACGATGGACTTAGAGAGGTCTTCGCCCTGGATATCGGCCTTGAACGATTTCGCACCGGCGTCCTCGGCAGCCCGGCTCAATTCTGTGGCAATGCCGCGCGCCTTGTCGGCCTTGACCGCCAATTGGAGCTCGCCTGTCACTGCGTCTTCGGTCCCTGATCGGGTCAGGGAGACGATCTGGCAGGTATACGGCCCCTTGGCTTCGCACAGGTCTGCCTGCTTCTGCTGAAGCGGTGCGATGGCATCGGCGGCAAGCCGGAACCCGTAGTCGAAAACATACGCCATCTTCGGAAGCGCGACTGGAATCGCTTCGGCGCCTCCAAGCGGCGAGAATTCTCCGGTTGGAGCGACGGCTTCGACGTTGTCCGTCGCAGACGACCCAACGGCCGTCTCGGCGGACGCACTGGTAGGAAGATCGGTTGTCGCATCAGAGCACCCTTCAAGCGCCAGCAGACAGACAGGAATGAGGTAAAACAACGCAGAACGATTCATCGAACGCCTCCTTTTTGCCATATTCTCGCCGTAATTGCGCCTCATTTGTCTTATTGGCAATCCCGAACCCAAAAAGGTCCCGCGCAACTGGGGGCTGACCACAAAGGTTTGGAAGCCGGCGGATTTAACCCTCTTAGGAGTGGGGAAAGCCACGTGTTCCCCGCTGTCCCGCCAGCCGTGCCACTGCTAGGGCGAGCCGCATGGCAGGCATCCAGGATGACAAAGACCCGTTGGACAACATTGTCGACGAGCCCTTCGAAAGTGCGTTGGAAGAGCGCTACCTGGTCTATGCGCTGTCGACGATTACCGCGCGGTCGTTGCCCGATCTGCGCGATGGGCTGAAGCCGGTCCACCGGCGCATCCTGTGGGGGATGCGCGGGCTGCGGCTGGACCCGGGCAACGCGTTCAAGAAATCGAGCCGCGTGGTCGGCGACGTGATGGGCAAATATCACCCGCACGGCAATCTCGCGCTGTATGACGCGATGGTCCGGCTCGCGCAGCCCTTCACCTTGCGGTATCCGCTGGTCGAAGGGCAGGGCAATTTCGGCAATATCGATGGCGATAACGCCGCCGCCGAACGTTATACCGAATGCCGCCTGACCCGCGCGGCGATGCTGCTGATGGACGGGCTCGATGAAGGCACCGTCGACTTCGTGCCGACCTACAACAACGAGGACGAAGAGCCGGTCATTTTCCCCGGCCTGTTCCCCAACCTGCTGGCCAATGGCGCGGCCGGCATTGCAGTCGGCATGGCGACCAGCGTCCCGAGCCATAACGTGGCCGAGGTGATCGATGCCGCGCTCGAACTGATCGACAACCCGCATGTCGAGCACGCGCGGTTGATGGAGCTGTTCCACGGGCCGGATTTCGCCACGGGCGGGTTGATCGTCGATTCGGCCGAAGCCATCGCCCATGCGTACGAAACCGGGCGCGGCAGTTTCCGGGTGCGCGGGCGCTTCCATGCCGCCGAAGCCGAGCGCGAGGATGACCGCGCGGCCGGGATCGAACGGCTCGGCGGCGGGCAATACCAACTGGTGATCTCCGAGATCCCGTACATGGTCCAGAAGGGCAAGCTGATCGAACAGATCGCCCAGGCCATCGCCGACCGCAAGCTGCCGATCCTGGAAGACGTGCGCGACGAAAGCGACGAGCAGGTGCGCGTGGTGCTGGTGCCCAAGAGCCGCAATGTCGATCCCGAACTGCTCAAGGAATCGCTCTACAAGCTGACCGATCTCGAAACCCGCGTCTCGCTCAACCTCAACGTGCTCGATGCCACGCGCACGCCGATGGTGATGGGTTTGCACGAACTGCTGTCGAACTGGGTCGCGCACCAGATCGACATTCTCCAGCGCCGCACCGCCCACCGGCTGCAGAAGATCGCCGACCGGCTCGAACTGGTCGAAGGCTACATCATCGCCTTCCTCAACCTCGACCGGGTGATCGCGATCATCCGCACCGAGGACGAGCCCAAGCCGGTGATGATGGCCGAATTCGGCCTGACCGACCGCCAGGCCGAAGCGATCCTCAACATGCGCCTGCGCAGCTTGCGCAAGCTCGAGGAAATGCAGCTCAGGCAGGAGCACGATACCTTGCTGGCCGAACGCGGCGAGCTGGAAAAGCTGCTCGAATCGCCGGCCCGCCAGCGCACCCGGCTCAAGCGCGACCTGGGCGCGCTGCGCAAGGAGTACGGCGAGGACACCGCGATCGGCCGCCGCCGCACCACGATTGCCGAGGCCGCGCCGACGGTCGAATTCAGCATGGATGCGATGATCGAAAAGGAACCGGTCACGGTGATCCTGTCGCAGAAGGGCTGGATCCGCGCGGCGCGGGGCCATCTCGAGCAGGAGTGGAAGTACAAGGAAGGCGACGAGGAGGCTTACGTCATCCACGCGCAGACGACCGACAAGCTATTGCTGGCGACCGACGACGGGCGCTTCTTCACGCTTGGCGCCGACAAGCTGCCCGGCGCGCGCGGGTTTGGCGAGCCGATCCGCAATACCCTCGATATCGACGCCAGCGCGCAGATTGTGGCCTTGCTGGTGCACAAGCCGGGCACGCAATTGCTGCTCGCCTCCGATGTCGGGCGCGGCTTTGCGGCGGTGACCGATGAATTGCTGGCCGAAACGCGCAAGGGGCGTCAGGTCGTCAACCTGAAAGACAAGGTCAGGCTGGCGGTGGTGCGCGCGATCGCGCCCGAACACGATCATGTTGCGGCTGTGGGAGACAACCGCAAGCTGGTGGTGTTCAACCTCGAGGAGCTGCCGATCATGGCGCGCGGGCAGGGGGTAACCTTGCAGCGCTATCGCGATGGCGGACTGGCCGATGCGACCACGTTCACGCTTGCCGAGGGCCTGTCCTGGACCATGGGCGGCGATACCGGTCGCACGCGGACCGAGAGCGAAATCCAGATGTGGAAGGTCGCCCGCGGCGCCGCTGGCCGACTGCCACCGCAGGGCTTTCCGCGCGACAACAAGTTCCAGTAACGAAAAAGGGCCGGATGCGCCTGTCGCATCCGGCCCTTGCTCAATCGCTGAGTGCCAGCTTAGCCGCCGGCCTGGGCGGACACGGCGGCTTCCACATCGGCCGCCGTGGCGAGGAAGGTGAGTTTGTTGGCGGTCAACGCTAGCTGTTCCTTGCCCACGGTGACCGCGCCGGATTCGAGCGCGACCACGATCTGGCCGTCCTCGCCCACGCTTTGCACTTTGCCGAGCAGGATGTTGTCGGAACTGTAAACGTCGGCGCCGGCAACCAGCGCGGCCTCGAACGCGGCGGCGGCTTCCTGGTTGGCCTGCGTGACGGCGGCTTCGAATTCGGCCTTGTCCCAGCTGATCGTCGGACCCTGCGGGCTCGTGCCAAACGCGCTTTTTGGAAGTGCCGCTTCAATCGTGCCGGTGTTGAGCACGACCGCGTCGCCCAAAACCTCCGAGATCATGCCAACTTCGCCGCCATTGGGTCCGTACACCTTGGTCCCGACCGCAACGGCTGCGGCCGGAGCGGTTGCCGCTGCGGTTGCGGCCGCATCCTGGGCGAGGGCCGGGGCAGTCGTGCCGACAAGGGCGATGGCAGCGGTAGCGGTGAGAGCTGCAAATTTCATGGGTAATCTCCGTAACGGGGTAAATTGAACGCGAGCGCCGCAAGCGGCGAAATGAGGCAGCCGGTAAAAGGAGAGGCGAGGCCTGCGGCGATACCGCACCGACCGGGCAAGAGATTTGCCTGCCGAACCTCAAAAAACAACCCGTCCCGATGGCGCGGATTCGCCATACCAAACGTACTTCCGACCTTGCCCCGAGCTTCGGGGCAGGAGTGCGTTTGCGCAAAACCCTTTTGGACGAACCGGGGTTTAGGCGCGATGAACTGACCCGTTTTCAATCGTTAAGAGGGCAGGCGTTCGTTCAGCCAGGTGTCGATGCGGGCGCGACCCGGAAAGCCTTCGTCGACCCATCGGTCTTCGATTTCTTTCAGGATGCGCGCGACTTCGGGACCGGCCGTCACGCCGCGCTGGACAATTTCGCCGCCTTTCAAGGGCAGCTGCGGAATGTCCCAACCGCCGAGCGCGGCGATGTCCGAACCGGTCAACAACAGCCGGTCGAGCGCGCCTTCACGGCCTAGCCGATAGGCCAGCGCACGCGGGTCCGCAGGCGTTGCTTCGCGCTTCGCAGCCGCCATCAGGCGCTTTTTCTGGCTCGTCGAGAGCCGCAGCCGGGAGGCCACTTGTTCGGCCGCGCGCCGCTCGGCGGGAAGCAGGGCCGCCAGCCGCCGCAGCGCATCGGGTTCGACCTTCTGCCGTTGTTCCTCGGCGATCAGCGACCGCAGCGCTGCCAGCTCGTTCGCGCCTGTTTCGGGCAAGATGACCGGCAGAACGCCGCGCTCGAACATCCGCGCCACAGTCGTTGAGGGATCGGGCAGGGCGAGCAGGTTCTGCAGTTCCCAACCGACGCGTTCGCGGCTCAGCCCCTTGAGCATCGGGGCGAGCTCGGCACACGCGCTCTCCGCTTCCGGGTCGATCTCGCTCCCAAAGCGCGCCTGAAAGCGGTAATAGCGCAGGATCCGTAAGTGATCTTCGCGGATGCGCGCGCTGGCATCGCCGATGAAACGCACGCGTTTTGCCTCAAGGTCGTCCAGCCCGCCAAACCAGTCGAAAATCTCCAGCGTCTCGGGATGGGCATAAAGCGCGTTGATGGTGAAATCGCGCCGCGCTGCATCTTCGCGCCAGTCATGGGCGAACTCCACCGTCGCGCGCCGCCCATCGGTGGCGATGTCCTGGCGCAAAGTGGTGATCTCGACATTGCCGCTGTCGAGCAGCGCGGTGACGGTGCCGTGCGCAATGCCGGTCGGGATGGTGCGGATGCAGGCCTCCTCCAGCAGGTTCACCACGTCGGCGGGCTTGTGCAGCGTGGCTGCGTCGATGTCGCTGACGTCTTTGCCCAGCAATGTATCGCGCACCGCGCCGCCGACCCAGCGCACTTGCCCGGCCCCCAGCGCGGCAACGAGCAGGGCTAGGTCTTCGCGCTGGGTCCAGTCTGCCGCGGGCAAGCTAGTCATCGATACGTTCCTGCCACGCCAGCCTGCGCGAAAGGTTCGCCAGGATGGCGGCGGTGATGCCCCAGATGCGATGCCCCTGCCAGTCGATCTCGATGTAGGGCCTGATTCGCCCGTTCCACTCGGTTTCCTTGTGCTGGTGATTGGCCGGGTCGAGCACAAAGCGGAGCGGGGCTTCGAACCACGATGCCACCTCCACCGGGTCGGGCACGATCGGCAGGTCGGGCGGGATCAACGCCAGCACCGGGGTCACGTCATAGCCGGTGCCGGTGATGAAGCGGTCGCTGGCGCCAATCACCCGGACAAGGCGCGGCTCGATGGCCAGTTCCTCGTGCGCTTCGCGCAGTGCCGCTGTGACCGCGTCCTCGCCCGGTTCGAGCTTGCCGCCGGGGAAGGCGACCTGCCCCGGATGGGCGCGCATATCTTCGGGCCGATGAGTGAGGATGACGCCCGGTTCTGGCCGGTCGGTCACCGCGATCAGGACCGCTGCCGGGCGGATTTCAGTCGGGGCGAACTCGGCATCGTTGCGCAGGCCGGGCAGTTCGAGGCCGTGGCCTTCATCGAACAATCGACTGAGGCGATCGAACAGCGCGCTCATGCGGGCACGAGCGAAAAGGTCGCGCCCTCACTGGTCACCGCCAAGCCGTTTCCGCTGGCGATGGCGAGTTCGGCAAGCTGGAGCCAGGTCGACCGGTCGAGCCGCGCTTCGCACCCACGCTGCACCTCGAGGTAAATCGCGGGCGTCTCGGCGTCGCCCTCAGCACGCAAACGATGCTCGGGCCCAGCGATCACCAGCTCGTCGGTATTGAGCCGGAAGGCGAGTACGCCTTGCTCTGCCTTCAGGTCGACCGCCACGAAAGCAGCGTCTTCGACCGCGATCGACTGGCGGCACTCCGGCGTGACCAGCCAGTGCTGACCCTGCCTGTCGCGCATCAGCAGCGAGGCAAACGCGCGGACCATCGCCGGGCGCGAGATCGGGCGCTGTTCGTGAAACCACGTCCCGTCGGCTGCGATGCGCATGTGGCTATCGGCGGTTTCGGCAGGGTGCCACTGTTCAATCGGCGGCAAGCGCCGTTCCTCCACCGCACGCGCGATGTCGATCAGCGACAGGCCGGCGAGATCGGGCAGGGGTTCAAACGGCATCGCTCAGGCGATGCCAGAACGCCTCAGGCGCGCCAAGGGCCGAGCATGCCTTCGCCGGGCAAGACCGAGGGGTTTGCTGCTCGCACCAGCAGGCGCGCAGGGTCCCACGGGCCGGGACAGTGCCAGCCGCCCGGCGCTTGGACGAAGCCAAAGCGGGCGTAGAACGGCTCATCGCCGATCAGCATTTGGGGCAGTGCCGGCGCGCCTTCCGACGCACAAGCCGCGAGTGCGGTGCGCTGCGCAGCCATCAGCGCACGGCCAAAGCCCTGGCCCTGCCGATCGGGCAGGATCGCCACCGGGCCGACCATGATCAGCGGGTGGGCGCGGCCGGAGGGGTCGGTCAGCGCCACCGGGAACGCCTGGATCGTGCCGACCAGTTCGTCGTCCGCGTCGAACGCGGCAAAACAGAGCGGCGGCAAACAGGCCATGCCTTGGCGAATCGCGTAGGCAGTGCGACCGCGGCGGTTGGTGCCGAACGCCGCGTCGAGCACGCGCTCGACCGCCGACGAATCGGCCTGGTCGAGGGGAATCAGCGTAGGCAGGGCGAGGTCGGTCATGGGAGGCGGGCGGATAGGTACGCGCCTCCCGCGATGCAACCGTTATCGCTCCCCAGTCATCCGGCGGGCGTCAAATGCAGCAGCCGGCCGCCCGGGCCATCTTCGGCCACGTAAAGCGAGCCATCGGATGCCTCGACAATGTCGCGCAGGCGCTTGTCGAATTGGGTCCGCGCTTCCTCGGTGCCGCTGTCGCCCGAGAGCGAGACGCGCACGATCGAAGTCGTGCCAAGGTTGGCGATCAGGGCCTGGTTCTTCCACTGCGGCCACAGCTTGCCGCTGTAGAAAATGAAATCGCCGGGCGCGATGACCGGGGTCCAGGTGATCGCCGGCCCGGTCAGGTCGGGCCGCGTCTCGTTGTCGGGAATCGGACTGCCGTCATAATTGATCCCGTCGGACACCAGCGGCCAGCCATAGTTCTTGCCCGGTTCCACCTTGTTGATCTCGTCACCCCCGCGCGGGCCGTGTTCGAGGTCCCATAACTGGCCGTTGAGATCGAACTTGAGTCCGAGCGGGTTGCGATGCCCGTAGGACCAGATCTGATTTCCCGGCGCACCCTTGTCGGCAAAGGGATTGCCCGGCGCGGCGCTGCCATCGGGCATGAGCCGCACGATCGTGCCGAGGTTATTGGTCAGGTCCTGCGCAGTGTCGGCGTGCTGCCGGTCGCCGGAAGACAGGAACAGGTACTTCCCGTCGGGCGAAAAGGCGATGCGATAGGAATATTGCCCGCGCCCCGTCACCTTCGGCTGGCTCCAGATCACTTGCAGCCCGTCGATGTGGCAGGCATCGGCCTGCTCGCACACCAGCGTGCCGCGGCCCAGCACCGCGCCGCGGGTGTCGCCTTCGCCGGCCTCGGCCCAGGTCAGGTAGATTGTCCGGCGCGCCAGTGTGGGCGAGCTTTCGCTGGCGAGGAACGCGACGTCGCCGAACCCGCCCTGGCTGCCATAATCGACTTCGGGCATGCCGGTGACGGTGCCAACCCGGCCGCTCGGCAGGTCGACGAACTTCATCGCACCGCGCTTTTCGGTGAGGAACAGCGTCTGCGTGCCCGGCGCAAAGGCCAGCGCCCAAGGCTCCGCGAAGGTGCCGACGGGTTCGACCGTGAACGGATTGACCCCCGCGGGCGCGGAGCTTTCAACAGACTGGGCCGATCCGCAGCTTGCGATGGCGAGCGCGCCGGGGAATACGGCCAGGGCCACCTTATTGAGCTTGCGCATGCTATCGGGAACTCCCTCTCACGAATTTCTGTCCGGCTTCGCCGCGGGTGAACTCGTCGTGGGTGTGGACGAGGCCGGCCGCGGGCCGCTGGCTGGTCCCGTTGTGGCGGCCGCCGTGCTGCTGTGCAAGCCGCGCCCGGGCGGGCTGGACGATTCCAAGAAGCTTTCGGCCGACAAGCGCGCGCTGCTTGAAGAACGCATCCGCCGCCGCTGCGCCTTCGGCATTGGGGTGGTCGAGGTCGAACATATCGACGCGATCAACATCTTCCAGGCAACGATGTGGGCCATGGCGCAAGCGGTCGCGCAGTTGTGCGAGGCGATCGGCTGCGATCCTCACCAGGTGCTGGTGGACGGCAACCTTACGCCTGCGGGCCGGCGGGCCGAGTGGCGCTGGCCGGCGCGTGCGATCGTCGGCGGGGACGGGCTTGAACCCTGCATCGGTGCCGCCTCGATCCTGGCCAAGGAGTACCGCGATCGGCTGATGCGCAGCTATGCCCGCGAGCATCCGCACTACGGGTGGGAGCGCAATAAGGGCTACGGCACCCCCGATCACCTGGAAGCGCTGCGGATCCATGGTCCGTGCCCGCTTCACCGGCGGAGTTTTTCTCCGGTGGCCCAGGCGGAACTTCCGCTGGCGATTCCAGCGGGCTAGCGCCACACCGAACGCAAGACGCAACCTTTGCACGCAAACGGGGAGAAAATGACATGCCCAGCAAGAGAATGATTGGGTTCGTTGCCGGAGCGGTCGTGGCGCTATCACCGCTAACTCACGCGTTTGCCCAGGCCGAGCCGCTTTCTGCCGGAGCGCTCGCCGATCGCGCGGCGATTGAGGACCTGCTCACGCGCTATTACAACAATTTCGGCGGCGGCATCGAAAGCAAACTGGGCGAATTCTACGCCGAAGATGGCGAAATGGTGCTGGGGACCAATCACTACCAGGGACTTGAGGCGATCAGGGGAGCCTATGCGGCGGTCCCGGCGACTGCGCCGCAACGCCAGTCTTTCGCGCTCAACATCCTGATCAACAACCTGCTGGTCACCGTTCATAGTGATACGGCGACGGCCCGGTTGGTGTTCACCGAAACGGTGACGGCAAAGCAGGGCGACGCGCCAACGATCCTCACCCAGGGCCGTGAATTCGACAGTCTCGTGAAACGCGGCGGACGCTGGCTGATTGTAAAGCGCCAGATCATGGGCCCCAACGGCGTCCCCGATGGCTGGCCCGACTGATCAAGGCGCAGGCGGGAAGGCCTTGGCTTTCAGTTCCGTGAGATACTGCTGCACCATCTGCTCCATGAATTCGGGTGGGGGAGGGCCATCTTTGCCCATCTCGCCCCGGTTGATCCGCCCCGTGTTCTCGCTCATTTCCTCGCGGCTGTTGACGCGCGGATAGGGTTCGGGCGGAACGGGTACGCCGAGGAAAGCGCACAGCGGCTCCCACCCGTCCCCGGCGGCGTAGACAAGCAACTTGTCCGCCGGGACTTCATCGATCACGGCCTGGTTCCAGGCGTTGAAGTATTCGACCATCCTGGCCCGGTCACCCAGCCGATCGCCGAGGTCGCCAAACACCGTCAGGCGAAAGAATTCGGCCATCATCGGATTGCCTTCGAGCCGCGCGCGGTGGCCTTCGGAAAAGACCGTCTCGCTGACCGATTCGAACCACTTTCCAGGATCGCGCGTTGTCAGGATCACCTTGGCGTCAGGATACTTCGCCATCAGTTCGCGCCAGAACATGCAGCCGGGATAGTCGGTCGATGACGGATACCCGGCAAAGATCGCGTCCCATTGCGGGTGGCCCTTGGCGCTTTCAATCCACAGCGGCAGATCACGCCGCATGCGCGAGAGCATTTCGGACATGTGATAGCAGGGGCCAAGCCCGATATGCTCGAGCGCCAGCTTGAGCGAGAGCGTGCCGGTGCGCCCCAATCCAGCGCCGATTACCCTGAGTGCCATTGTCCGCCTTCCCTGTCCTGCCCCTCGCTTTTAGAGGAAATTGCCCGGCGAGTCTTCCGCGCCACACCACCAGATATCGAGTCCCGGAAACGCTGGGGACTCAACATCCTGTGCGGGACTCCTTTCGTTCCGCGTTAACCATTTGCGCGGCAAGGGCGCGGGCGGACGCGAGCGACTTGACGGTTCGGCCTGCGACTCTCACGCTGTGGATAAGTCAGGGGGACTGGACGATTCATGGGTGAAGTCACAACCATTCGTGCGCCGCGCGTGCGCGCTGCAAATACGGTGGAATTGCCACTTGGACGCATCCTCGCGGGCGACTGCATCGAGGCCATGCGTTCGCTGCCAAGTGCCTCGGTCGATCTCGTCTTCGCCGATCCGCCATACAACCTGCAACTGGGCGGTGAACTCAATCGCCCGGATGGCAGCCATGTCGATGCGGTGACTGATCACTGGGACCAGTTCGACAGCTTCGCCATTTACGACAGCTTCACCCGAGCCTGGCTGACCGAGGCGCGCCGCGTGCTCAAGCCCGACGGGGCGCTGTGGGTCATCGGCAGCTATCACAACATCTTTCGCGTCGGGACGATCCTGCAGGACCTGGGCTTCTGGATCCTCAACGACGTGGTCTGGCGCAAGACCAACCCGATGCCCAACTTTCGCGGCACCCGCTTCACCAACGCGCACGAAACGCTGATCTGGGCGAGCATGGGCGAAAAGGCCCGTTACCAGTTCAATTATCGCGCAATGAAGACGCTCAATGACGAACTGCAGATGCGCAGCGACTGGGTGATCCCGGTTTGCGGCGGGCCTGAGCGGCTCAAGGAAGGTGGACACAAGGCGCATCCGACGCAGAAGCCCGAAGCGCTGCTCTACCGCGTGCTGCTGGCGACGACGGAGACCGGCGACGTGGTGCTTGACCCGTTCTTCGGCACCGGGACCACCGGCGCGGTCGCCAAGCGGCTCGGCCGCAAGTGGATCGGCTGTGAGCGCGAAGACGCCTATCGCAAGGTCGCGCTCAAGCGGATCGAGAAGGAGCTGCCACTCGACGAAAGCGCCTTGTTGACCATGCAAAGCCGCAACGACTTGCCCAAGGTGGCGTTCGGCGAAGTGGTCGCATCAGGGCTCCTGACGCCAGGCACCGAGCTATTCGACAAGCAGCGCCGCTGGGCCGCAACCGTGCGCGCCGATGGATCGATCGTCAGCGGGGCGGAGATCGGCTCGATCCACGGGGTCGGCAAGGCATTGCAAAACGCGCCGTCGTGCAACGGCTGGCTGTTCTGGCATCTGGAGCACGAAGGCGCGGTCAAACCGATCGATGCCTTGCGGCAACGCCATCTCCTCGCCATCGAGGATTGATGGACCGTCTCTATCTCCAGCCGCTGACGCTGGTTTCGAGCCCGCAAGCTGTTGCGAGTGAAGCGTTCCGGCTTGCCGGGGGCATGGCTTATGCGCGCGAGCTGGCGGTTATCGTCACCCGCGACGGGGCAGTGGTACAGCGCGAACTGGCTACGGCGGCGACAATCGCGCAGGCATTCGAGCGATTGCCGGACGCGCTGGGCGCTGAGGCCGAGGCGCAATGGGCCGGCTTGCGCATGGCCCATCCACCGCTGCAGCTGGGGCAGCGAACCATCCGTCTCGACCAGCCGCAAGTGATGGGCATCCTCAACGTCACGCCCGACAGCTTTTCCGACGGGGGCAAATTCCTCGACGATCCGGCCGAAGCGCAGGCGCACGCGGCGGCGATCCACGAAGCCGGTGCGGCGATCATCGACATCGGCGGCGAAAGCACGCGTCCGGGTGCGGCGGCGGTGTGGGAGGGTGACGAGATCAAGCGAGTTCTGCCAGCCGTCGAACAGGCGGTGGCGATGGGCGCGGCGGTAAGCGTCGATACCCGGCGCCCGGCCGTGATGGAGGCCGCGTTGGCGGCCGGAGCGCACATCATCAACGATGTCTCGGCCCTGCGGCACGATCCGCGCAGCCTTGAATTTGCCGCTTCGGCGAGCGTGCCGGTAGTCCTGATGCACGCGCCGGGAGAGGGCGAAGACCTGCATGGCGGGGGCGACTACGATAACGTCGTGTTCGAGGTGTTCGACTGGTTGCGCGCGGCGCGTGATCGGGCGATCGCCGGGGGCATTGCGCGCGAGCGGATCATCCTCGATCCGGGCATCGGTTTCGGCAAGGCGATGACCGACAACCTCGCCTTGCTCAACGCGCTGCCGCTGTTCCATGCGCTCGGGCAACCGCTGCTGCTGGGCGCCAGTCGCAAGCGGCTGGTGGGGGCGCTGAGTAACGAGGCGGGCGCGCATCAGCGGCTTGGTGGCAGCCTTGCACTGGCGCTGACCGGAATGCAGGCCGGCTTCCAGTTTTTGCGCGTGCATGACGTCTATGAAACAGTGCAGGCGCGCAACATCTGGCGCGGCCTGCGCGATGCGGCGCTGACCGATTTCAGCGGTCTCGCGGAATAATTTCGCAGGGCTGAGCGTTCCTGATAGCGAGTCCAGCTGGCGGTTACAGGGCGCCCCCTTCGCGCAGTTCGCGGGTCAGGTCGTCCGTTTCCTGCGAGCGTCGAGCGGCATCGAGAGAGCGCTGGGCCGCAGCCTGCTGTTCGGCCACCTGGGTTGCCGTGCGACAAACGCGGCGCGGCATCACGCTGCCAGTCGAGGTCTCGTTGTGGCAGATCTTCTTTTCCTTCTGCGCTTCCACAACGATTGGCGCATTCGTCGCATCAGGCGAAGGCTCCGTCGCCGCCGGGGGAGCTGGCTGCACCGCTTCCTGCGCCAAGGCAGGCATGCTCAAGAACAACAGCACGACGGCTGCCGATAGTCGCTTCATCGGTCGTTTGCCTCTAAATGGTTGCAGGCGTTACCGATAGCGCGGCGCTAGGCACCGGAAAAGTGTTAAATTGTCGCATGGCACGACCGAGTGGTCAGGCTGCGTTCTCGATCCCTAGGTCAACCAGCTTACGGTACAGGGTGGAGCGGCCAATCCCGAGCCGCCGGGCGACTTCGGTCATGCGGCCGCGGTAATGGCCAATCGCGAGGCGGATCACGTCGGCCTCGATGTCGTCCAGCGGCCGCAGATGACCTTCTGACGTGTAGAGCTGCACCCCGGCGCCGTCTTCCGGCTGCAGGAATACCCCCTCCATGCCGCCGATCATCTGGCTGAGCTGGGGGAAATCTTCTTCGGTCAGCGCATTGCCGTCGCAGAACACCGCGGCGCGAAACAGCACGGCCTGGAGCTGGCGGACATTCCCCGGCCAGTCGAACGCGGCCAGCAGCTGCAACGCTGCGTCGGTAATCCCAAGCGGCCTCAGGCCAGGCTGCTCGCCAATGCGGGCAAGGAAATGGCGCGTGAGCGAGGGAATGTCCCCCGCACGGTCGCGCAGGGCCGGCAACGTGATCGTGGTGCCGGTAAGCTGTTCGAGCAGTTCGGCGCGGAAATGACCGGTCGCCACCATATCCGCCAGCGGCAAGTTACTGGCCGAAATCAGCCGTATATCAACCTTGAAGCTGTGCCCCGCACCGGTCGGGCGGACCAGCTTGTTGGACAGCGCTTCGGCCAACCGGTCCTGCAGGTCGAGTGACAGGCGGTCGATTTCGTCCAGCACCAGCGTGCCGCCATCGCAATTCTGGAGCGCGCCCACTTGGCGCTCGAACGCCCCCGCAAAGGCGCCTTTCTCATGACCGAACAGCATCGATTCGAGATTGCTTGCCGAGACCCCGCCAATATTGATCGAGCGAATCGCCGTTTTGGCGCGCGGGCTGGCCGAATGCATCGCGCGGATGAGCATTTCCTTGCCGGTGCCGGTCTCGCCTTCGATGAGCACGGAGCCATGGCCGCGTGCTGCCTTGGCGCCCTTGGCCAGCGCATCGCGAAACCGCGGGGCGGCACCGATCATCGCGTCGAAATCGAGGACCGAGACGACCTTTTCCGACAGCCACGTCAGTTCTTCCTGCGGGGCTTCATGCGCGCAAGTGTTGCGCAGCGCCTGCATAATCCGCTCCGGCGCAACCGGTTTGACGAGATAATCGCTGGCGCCGGCGCGCATCGCCTCGACCGCCAGCAGCGGCGAAGTGCTGGCCGTCAGCATCAGGATCGGCACCGCCGGGCGGCGTTCCTTCAATTCCTGGATCAATTCGCAGGCCTCGTCGCCCGGGACCGACTGATCGAGAATAATCGCCGAAACCTGCATGCCCTGGCGGGTGCCCAGCGTGGCGATGGCGGTTTCCGAATCGCGCACGGCCAAGGTTCGCCAGCCCTCACGGGCGGCGAGCGCAGTGATCAACCGGCTTTGGGCCGGTTCGTTGTCGATCAGCATCAACAGGCGCTGTTCGGCCTCGACCATGCAACTTCCAGTTCGCGTAATTACGCTGGCATAGGACAATGGGGTAAAGAGGCCATTAAGCGGGCTTGAGCGCGCCCCGCTGCGGCTATAGAGCAGCCGAAATTCAAGAGCTGGTGTGCAGGGAGCAACCGAACGATGGAATCCGCCAACGACATGAAGGCCGCGGAAAAGACCTACAGCGGATTTATTGGCCTGCTGAAGTGGGCTGTACCGGCGATTGCTGTGATCGCATTCGTCGTCGTCCTGCTGATTTCCTGACCGCGCGGCCGGGGGAATGCGGATAGCGGTATTGCAGGAAACGGCGGCGGGCGAGACACGCGTCGCCGCTACGCCCGAGACGATCCGCAAGTTCATCGCGCTTGGGGCAACGGTGGCGGTCGAACGCGGAGCCGGGGTCGAAGCTGCGATTTCCGATAGCCAGTTCGAAGAAGCCGGTGCCGAACTCGGCTCGGCCAGCGATGTGCTCAAAGGGGCTGACATCGTGCTCGGCGTGCAGGCGCCGGATCCGGCCGGGCTCGCCGGGACCAATCCCGGCGCGTGGGTCGTTGCGACTTTCAATCCATTTGCCGAACAGGACCGCGTCGCCGCTTATGCCACCGCCGGGCTGGAAGCGCTGGCGATGGAATTCATGCCGCGCATCACCCGCGCGCAGTCGATGGATGTGCTTTCAAGCCAGTCCAATTTGTCGGGTTACAAGGCGGTGCTGGCCGCGGCGAGCGAGTATGGCCGTGCGTTTCCGATGATGATGACTGCGGCGGGCACGGTTTCGGCCGCCAGGGTCTTTGTCATGGGGGTTGGCGTGGCCGGGCTGCAGGCGATCGCGACCGCGCGGCGGCTGGGGGCGCAGGTTTCCGCCACCGACGTGCGCAGCGCGACGAAAGAGCAGATCCAGTCGCTTGGCGCCAAGCCGATATTCGTCGAGAATGTTGCCGGCATCGAAGGCGAGGGTAGCGGCGGCTACGCCACCGAAATGTCCGACGAATACCAGAAGGCGCAGGCCGAACTGGTCAGCAGTCATATCGCCAAGCAGGACATCGTGATCACAACGGCGCTGATCCCGGGCAGAGCGGCCCCGAGGCTGATCACCGACGCGCAGATCGCCACGATGAAGCCCGGCAGCGTGATTTTCGATCTCGCGGTAGCGCAGGGCGGCAATGTCGAGGGCAGCGTGGCCGACCAGGTGGTCGAACGGCACGGCGTCAAGCTGATGGGTTATTCCAACACCCCGGCGCACCTCGCGGCCGATACCTCGGCGCTGTATGCGCGCAACCTCTACAACTTCCTCTCGGCCTTCTGGGACAAGGAGCAGGGCAAACCTGTCCTCGACGAGGAAATCGGCAACGCCGTGCGGCTGACGCAAGGCGGAAAAATCGTCAACGAGAGGATCAAGGGATGAAGGCTGTTCTGGCAATTTCGGCCGCGGCACTGGCGCTTTCCGGGTGCGTGACGGTCAAGGCGCCGCAAGCCACCGGCCCGTTCGCGCTGGGCCATTTCATGGCTGCCATCTCGGTCGCCAACCTTGATACCGAGACAGCTTTCTTCCGCGACAAGCTGGGCTTCCGGGTAACAGCCGATACCCAGATCGGTGGCGGCACACCGGTTCGCTGGCTGGAGAATGGCAACGAGCGGATCGAGCTTATCCTCGCCGCCGGTTCGGTCGCCGGCCCTGCGCGCGCTACGCCGCCGCGCCACGCGGGGATTCGCGGGATTTCGCAGATCACGCTGGAGAGCCGCGACTTGCAGGCAACGCGCGATGCGCTGGTCGCCAATGGCGTGACCCCGGCGCTTGACATCACCGAAGTCGCCCCGCTCGGGATTAAGGTCATCTACCTCGTCGATCCCGAGGGCAATGCGATTGAAATCGCCCAGAAGTTGGGCCGGTAAAGCGCGCGACGGTCGCGGAAAAAACGAAACCGGAGCGGCAAACGCTTCGTATTGTGCAGTGCATGGCGAGTTTACAGGGCACGACCCCCCGTCCGCCTCTCGTCTGCAGGAGCCTCACAATGCGACTGATGTTTACCCTCATGGCGGCGACCGCCGCGCTTGGCCTCGCCGCGTGCAGCAGCGAATCGCCCGAGCCCGCCGCCACCGATTCCGCGATGGCTGCACCCGAAATGATGCCGGCCGCTGGTAACAGCATGGTCGGCGGCGCTGAAATGTTCGCCAACAAGCCGATCGCTGAAAACGCTTCGGCCGCGCCGAATCTCACGACCCTCGTCTCGGCGGTCAAGCAGGCCGGACTGGTCGAAACCCTTGCGGGCCCTGGTCCGTTCACCGTGTTCGCGCCGACCAATGACGCGTTCGGCAAGGTGGACAAGGCCACGCTTAATGGCCTGATGATGCCCTCGGCAAAGGCCAGCCTGACCAAGGTCCTGACCTATCACGTGGTCTCCGGCACAATGACCTCGGCTGATCTCGCCAAAGCGATCACGGATGGCAATGGCACGGCCAAGCTCAAGACTGTCGAAGGTGAAGAGCTGACACTGACGATGGACGGCGACCGCATCAAGGTGGCGGGCAAGGGCGGCAGCGTGGCCTATGTCTCGCAGGCCGACGTGATGCAGTCCAACGGCGTGGTCCATGTCGTCGACGGTGTCCTGACGCCCACCCTGTAAGCGGCCGAAACGGTCCCGGAAGCGCCGTGTCCCCGTGGGATGCGGCGCTTCTTGTTTCGGCGGCTCGACACCGTTGCCCCGGTTTGCGATAGCGGGGTCAAGAGTTATTGGAGCAGGGACCGCCGTGGACTTTATCTCGATCCTGTCGATCTTCGTGCTGGCCTGCTTCGTGGGCTATTACGTGGTGTGGTCGGTCACCCCGGCGCTGCACACGCCGCTGATGGCGGTGACCAACGCGATTTCCTCCGTCATCATCGTGGGCGCGCTTATTGCAGCGGCGGCTTCCGGCAATCCGGTAGCCAAGTGGCTCGGGCTGGTCGGCGTCGCGCTGGCGAGCGTGAACATCTTCGGCGGTTTCGCGGTCACCGCGCGGATGCTGGCGATGTACAAGAAGAAGGAGCGCTGAGGGTGGGGGAGCGGGCTGTGATGGCGTTCTTGCGTCTGGCAGCGATCCTTTGTGCTTTCGTCGCGACCCCCGTGTTGGCTTGCGTCGATACTGTCTACGACGGTGGATCGTGTGATCCGACAGTTCCCGACTCCTTGAACTACGTTCCACCAAACTCCCTGTTGCATCTGTCTGACGCTTGGGTGGCCCTTGCTTATCTGGTGGCGGGAATTTGTTTTGTTCTAGCTCTGCGCGGCCTTTCCTCGCCGGTTAGCAGCCAGAGAGGCAATCGTTTCGGAATGATCGGCATGACGATTGCCGTGGCGACGACACTTGTGACGCACGAGATCGCAACTTTGCCGGAAATTCTAGGGGCAATCGCGATCGGGGGCGGAATCGGGACCATCGTTGCCAAGCGCATCCAGATGACCGCGATGCCGCAATTGGTTGCTGCGTTTCACTCCCTTGTCGGCCTCGCAGCCGTACTGGTTGCGGTGGCAGCTTTCCTTAATCCGGCGGCTTTCCACATCCTCGATTTCAGTCAGAATATCCTCATCGTCAGCCGCATCGAGATGGCGCTGGGCGCGGCGATAGGCGCGATTACCTTCTCCGGCTCGGTAATCGCGTTTGCCAAGCTCAACGGGACCATGTCGGGATCGCCGATCATGCTGCCCGGGCGGCATGTGATCAACCTCGGCACGCTCGCCGCGATCCTGGTGTTGACCGCACTCTACGCTGTGGGCGCGCATGCCGGGCCGGGCGAGGGGTGGATGTTCTGGGCGCTGCTGGCGCTCGCGTTTGCAATCGGCTTCCTGCTGATCATCCCGATCGGCGGGGCGGACATGCCGGTGGTGGTGTCGATGCTCAACAGCTATTCGGGCTGGGCGGCGGCGGCGATGGGCTTCACGCTGCACAACACCGCGATGATCGTCACTGGCGCGCTGGTCGGCAGTTCGGGCGCGATCCTGAGCTACATCATGTGCCGGGCGATGAACCGCAGCTTTATCAGCGTGATAGCGGGCGGCTTTGGCGCGGATTCGAGCGCTGGCGGCGGCGAAGCGCGCGAACAGCGGCCCTACAAACAAGGCAGCGCCGAAGACGCCGCATTTATGCTCAAGCAGGCCGAAAGCGTCATCATCATCCCCGGCTATGGCATGGCCGTGGCGCAGGCGCAGCACGCGCTGCGCGAGATGGGCGACCTGCTCAAGGCCGAAGGCGTCAGCGTCAAATACGCGATCCACCCGGTTGCGGGCCGGATGCCGGGGCACATGAACGTGCTGCTGGCCGAAGCAAACGTGCCCTATGACGAAGTGTTCGAGCTGGAGGATATCAATTCGGAGTTCGCGCAGGCTGATGTCGCCTTCATCATCGGTGCCAACGACGTGGTCAATCCGGCGGCCAAGACCGACAAGACCAGCCCGATCTACGGCATGCCGGTGTTCGACGTCGAGAAAGCCAAGACAATCATGTTCATCAAGCGCAGCATGGGCGGGGTCGGCTATGCCGGGGTCGACAACGACGTGTTCTACCTCGACCAGACGATGATGTTGCTGTCCGACGCCAAGAAGATGGTCGAGGGCATCAACAAGGCGCTCGCGCATTAATCGGGGACCGTAACCCCGCGTTCACCGTTACCGCCGCAAGCCCGACGCCTCGACACAAGGATACGACGTTTGCGCAAACTTGGACTGATCGGCGGGATGAGCTGGGTTTCGACCCGGACTTATTACGAGCACATCAACCGCATCGTGCAGGCGCGGACCGATCCGCACAGTTCCGCCCCGCTGCTGATCGAAAGCCTCGATTTCACCCAGCTCTACGCCCTCAAGGACGAGGAAGACTGGGACCGGGCGGCGCAGGTCCTGATTGAATCCGGCCAGAGGCTGGAACAGGCGGGCGCGGGCACCCTCATCATCGGCGCCAACTCGATGCACCGGGTTTACGACAAGGTGGCGGGCGCGGTCGGCGTGCCGATCCTGCATATTGCCGAATGCGTGGGCGTGCGCATGGCGCGCGACAAAGTGGAAACCGCCGCGCTTTTCGGCACCAGCAACGTGATGACTGAAAGCTTCTATCGCCGCCGGCTGGTGGCGCACGGGGTGGACCTGCTGCCGCCCGACTTCGACAACGTCGAGGAGCTTGACCGGATCATCTACGGCGAACTGATCGTGGGCAAGGCCAGCCGCGATGCCGAACGCGCGCTCAAGACCATGATCACGGTCAAGGAGAAGGACGGGGCGCAGGCGATCGTGCTCGCCTGTACCGAGCTTGAAATGATCGTCGATGTCGATGCCAATGTGCTGCCAATCTACGACAGCACGCGGATCCACGCCGAAGCCGCGGCTGACTGGATTCTGGGCACGGATTGACCCGCAAGCCGCCGGGTT
Organism: Croceibacterium sp.; assembly: GCA_039920345.1. Lineage (GTDB taxonomy): Bacteria > Pseudomonadota > Alphaproteobacteria > Sphingomonadales > Sphingomonadaceae > Croceibacterium_A. Next base: position 23,680 of record JBDSDZ010000051.1, on the reverse strand, counting down.
CCCCATCCGTTCACGTTGTAAACGCTGCCCGCAACTCGTAGCCCCCGCGCCATGAACCGCGCCTCCTACGCTGCCGATCCCGCCGCGTCGCGTGGGCGCGAATTTCCTCCGCACGCCGGAGCCCAAGAAGGGGCAAGGGGGCCGCGCAGCGCCTTCCAGCGCGACCGTGACCGGATCATCCATTCGATCGCGTTCCGCCGCCTGGCGGGCAAGACGCAGGTGTTCATCGCGCCCGATGGCGATCACTTCCGCGTCCGCCTGACGCACAGCCTCGAAGTGGCGCAGATCGGCCGCGTGGTGGCCCGTGCGCTGCAGATCGACGAAGACCTCACCGAAGCACTGTGCCTGGCGCACGATATCGGCCATCCGCCGTTCGGCCACGCGGGCGAGAAGGCCCTCGATGCGGCGCTGCAGACGCGCGGCGGGTTCGACCACAACGAACATTGCCTGCGCGCCGTGATGCGGCTCGACAGCCCCTATTGCGAGCATCCGGGGCTCAACCTGTCGTGGGAGGTGCTCGAGGGCCTCGCCAAGCACAACGGGCCGGTGACCGAACCGGGCTGGGCACTGGCGGAACTGGACGCGGCGTTTCCGCTCGACCTGGCGAGCTGGCCGAGCCTCGAAGCGCAAGTCGCCTCGCTGTCCGACGATATCGCCTACGACAATCACGACATCGACGACGGCCTGCGCTCGGGCTTCCTCGAACTGGACCAGTTGCTGCAGCTCGATTTCGTGGCCGACACCTGGCGCAAAGTCGAGCGACGCTTTCCCGGCACACCGCGCGAGGCGCTGCAGCGCGAACTGGTGCGCGAGCAGATCGGGATCATGGTCAACGACTTGCTGGCGGCCACCCGTGCCAATCTGGCCGGGATCGAGACGACCGCAGACATTCGCCACGCCGGACGCGCGCTGGCGGCCTTTTCGCCGGCGATGAGCACACACGAACGCGAGTTGAAGGCGTTCCTGTACAAGCACCTGTATTGTCATGATGAACAGCGCACGACAGCGGAGCGGGCGCGCAATGTCGTGGCGCAGCTGTTCGCCGCCTATCACCAGCAACCCTCGCTCCTGCCCGAGGGATGGACCGCGGCATCCCCGGCAGAGCCCGACCTCAGCCGCCACATCGCCGACTTCATCGCCGGGATGACGGACCGTTATGCGATGGAACGGTACCGCCAGGTTTATGGCCGCGCGCCCGAGGGGCTGTCGAATGTCTGACGGCGCAACCGTGCTGCTGGCCGGGGCGACCGGGCTTGTCGGGCGTACGGTGATGGAGGCCGCGATGGGCCAACCGGCAGTGCGACTGGTGGCGCTGAGCCGGCGTGAGGCGCCGATGCCGCGCGGCGCACGAATGGAGATGCTCCTGGCCGATCCGGCGCAATGGCATGACGCCGTTGGCACCGTGGCGCCCGATGGCGTGATCTGCGCGCTCGGCACGACCTGGAACAAGGCCGGGCGCAACGAAGAGGCGTTTCGGGCGGTCGATTTCGAGCTGGTTCTGCACCTGGCGCGCGCCAGCAAAGACGCCGGGGCGAGCCATTTCGTGCTGGTTTCCTCCGCCGGCGCGGACATGGCCTCGAAGACGCTCTACCTGCGGGTCAAGGCCGAGATCGAAGCGGCGGTAACCGCGCTGCGCTTCAAGCGGCTCGACATTCTGCGCCCGGGCCTGCTGCGCGGCAAGCGCGGCAGTGACCGGCGGACACTGGAACGCCTGGCGATTATGGCCAGCCCGTTGTCCGATCACCTCCTGCGCGGAGCACGGCGTGGCTATCGGTCGATCGGCGTGCCGGTCGTCGCGGCAGCGGCGTTGCAGGGCGTGCAGGAGAAGGCGGCCGGGCGCTTCGTGCATGACAACGACGCGATTGTGCGCCTCGCCCGTCGGCTTAAATCCGCAGCATGAAGCGCATCGCACCGGCAGCCGCGCGCAACCGCGACCCCATTTCGGCGGTGCTGACCGAAGAATTGGCCGCCACGGGGACCGTGTTGGAAATCGCCAGCGGCTCTGGCGAGCACGCCGTGCATTTTGCGCGCACTTATCCCGCGCTGGTGTGGCAGCCGAGCGATCCCGATGCAGATGCGCTCGCCTCGATCGCGGATTGGCGCGAGGACGGCGGCTTCGCCAATTTGCTCCCTCCGCTCAAACTCGATGTGACGACCCTCCCATGGCCCATCGCTCGGGCCGATGCGATCGTGTGCATCAACATGGTCCATATCAGCCCTGCGCGCGCCACTGAGGCCTTGCTGGAGGGTGCAGCCGAGGTCTTGGCGCAAGAAGGGCCGCTCGTGCTCTATGGCCCGTTTCTCGAGCGCGCAGTGCAGACTGCTCCTTCCAACCTCGCCTTCGACATCAGTCTCAAGGCGCGCGATCCGCGGTGGGGCCTGCGCGAAGCGGAATGGATTGACCAGCTCGCTGCCGAGCAAGGCTTCAGCCGCACCCGCCGGGTCAAAATGCCGGCCAACAACCTGGTGCTCGTCTATCGTCGGCGCCAAAAATAGAGGCGCCCGCCGAATTCCTCCGGCGGGCACCTTGCGACCCTAAAGGGATCTTGTGATTTAGAGTGCGTCGTCGCCGGCCTGGCCGACGGATTCCACGTCACGGCCAAAACCCTTGACGGTATTGCAGGCCGATGCAGTCAGCGTGAGAGCCACGATGCCTGCGGCGAGGATGATCTTGCGAACCATGGTTCTTGTCCTTTGTCTCGACTCCGAGTGGTCGAGACAGGAAACCGACTGGAAAAGGTTAGGTTCCCTCAGCGATTGCCGCCTCGGCAACAGCAGGGCGCGCCAGGTGATGTTCGCGCCAGGCGATAACCAGTCCGGCAATCACGATCAGCGGCGCGCCCAGCCAGGTGCTCGACGGAGGGAGGAAGTCGAACAATAGCCAGCCATAAAGCGTGGCCCAGAACAGCGACGAATAATCCATCACGATCACGCTGGCGACCTTGCCGAACCGCAACGCCGCGGTGAGCAGCAATTGGCCCGCCGCCCCGGTCAGGCCGATGCCGAGCATCAGCAACCACCCGAAGCCGTCGTGCGCCGTGGCGACAAACGGCATCGCAAGCGCGCACACCGGCGCGCTGAACAGGGCGAAGTAGAACACGATTGTCAGCGGCTGCTCGGTGCGGTTGAGGTCGGCAATCTGGATCGAGATCAGGGCCACCATGAACGCGCCGCCCAAGGCCACCAGCGCGCCATAGAGCGGAATATGCCCGCCGCCCGGTTGCGCGATCACCAGGATGCCGAGAAAGCCGAGCACCACGGCTGACCAGCGCCACGCGCCCACCTTGTCCTTCAGCAGCAGCGTCGACAGGATCACCGCCCAGATCGGGGCCGAAAACCCCATCGTGGTGGCCTCGGCCAGCGGTAGCAGGATCACCGCACCGAAGTTGAGCACCATCCCCAGCGTGCCGTAAATGCCGCGGATCAGGTGCGTGCCGGGCCGCTTGGTCGCCAGCGCGCCGATGCCGCTGGTGGCCATGACCCACACCAGCGCGATCGGAATGGTCAGGAACTGGCGCCAGAACATGATCTCGAGCAGGTGGATACCGTGCTGCGAGGCCAGCTTGATCAAGGCCGACATCGTCGCCAGCGCGGCAATCGCGCCCAGCCGGATCAGCAGGGCCAGTTGCGGGCGGTGGCTGGGGCCGGCTTGCATCGCGCTGCCATAGGACGCTGCGCCGTTCGATCAAGCGTTGCCCGGCCGATGTCCGCTGCCCATATGGCGCGCCATGCCTGTGCCGGATTTCCTGTTGTTCGCCAGCGACGCGCTGTTGCTTGGCCTGACCGGAGCGGCGCTGCTGCTGGTGTCGATCGTGGCCCTGTTGGGCGAACGAAGGCGCACCCGGCGCAAGCAACCCGACGCGGTCGGCTGCATGCCGTGGACGATGCTCTCGTTCCTGGCGTTCTTCGTCGGCGTGGTGCTGATTGCGGTCGCGGTGAAGGGAATGGCCACGCCTTAATCGCGCGACTGAGTCCCGGTCGCTTGTCGACCGCAAGGCCGAACGGCCGCCCGAGCCAATGTGAGGTAACAGCGCGCCCGGATGGGCGTGCGTCGGCGTGTCAGAGACACGCTTCCAGATAGGCCTGATCGAAACCGAACTGGCGCGCCTTTTCGAGCGTGTAGGGACGCAGGCCGGACGAGCGGTGCTCACCGATGATCTTGCCGTCGTCGCCTTCGTCGAGATACTCGAAGTTGAACAGCTCCTGGGTGACGATGACTTCGCCTTCCATGCCGATCACTTCGGTGATGTTGGTCGTGCGGCGCGAACCGTCGCGCAGGCGCTTCACCTGAACCACCAGGTCGACCGATTCCGCGATCTGGCGGCTGATGGCCTCCTTCGGGATCTTGATATCGCCCATCAGGATCATGTTTTCCATACGGCCAAGGCATTCGCGCGGGCTGTTGGCGTGAAGCGTACACATCGAGCCATCGTGGCCGGTGTTCATCGCGGCGAGCAGGTCGAAACATTCGGCGCCGCGGATTTCGCCCAGGATGATCCGGTCAGGCCGCATACGCAGGGCGTTCTTGACCAGGTCGCCGATGGTGATGGCGCCCTGGCCTTCAAGGTTCGGCGGACGCGTTTCGAGCGGCAGCCAGTGCGGCTGCTGCAAGCGCAGTTCGGCCGCGTCTTCGATGGTCAGCACGCGTTCGCCCGGGTCAATCATCTTCGACAGGGCGTTGAGCATGGTCGTCTTGCCCGAGCCGGTACCGCCCGAGATGACGATGTTCATCCGCGTTGCACCGGCAATTTTCAGGCAGGTGGCCATCTTGTCGCTCATCGACCCGAAGTCGCGCAGCATGTCGATCGTGATCGGCTTTTCGGAAAACTTTCGAATCGAGATCGCGGTGCCGCGCAGGCTGAGCGGCGGGACGATCACGTTGACGCGGCTGCCGTCCTTGAGGCGGGCATCGGCCAGCGGTGTAGTCTGGTCGACGCGGCGGCCGACCTGGTTCACGATCCGCTGGGCGATCTGGAACAGATGCGCCTCGTCGCGGAACTGGATCGGGGCAATGATCAGCTTGCCCTTCTTTTCGATGTAGGTCTGGAGCGGCCCGTTGACCATGATGTCCGAAATATCGGGGTCGTTGAGCAGCTCTTCGAGCGGCCCGAAACCGAGCAGTTCGTCGATCAGCACCTTTTCGAGCGCGAACTGCTCGCGCCGGTTGAGTGTGACCTTGAGCTCGGTCAGCACTTCCATGATGATCGGCCGGAATTCCTCGGACAGTTCTTCCTTGGAAAGCGTCGCCGCGGCTTCCGGGTCAACGCGTTCGAGCAGGCGCGGAAGCACCTGTTCCTTGATCTTGTGGACCGAGGCTTCAAAGCCGCCGACTTCCGAGCTGCCTTCAGTAACGGTGTTCGCGCGGTCAGTAAGGCGCGCCATCGCGTCGCCTTGCTGCGGCCGGCCGCCGGAACCCGGCTTGGCCGTGTTCTCCTCGCCAGGGATGGGCGGGAACTGGTCGCCGCCGGGAACACCGACGACGTCGCGCGGCGCGGGACCGCTGCCCTTCATCGGCTTCGCCACGCCAAACGACGGACGAGCTCCTGGCTGCATCGCGCCGACCCCGTTCTTCCGTCCAAAAGCGCTCATGTGAAATCGCATCCCAAGCGGCGTGAAGTGTCTTCGGCTGATTTTTCAGCCTGTTCTCACTGACCAAGTTTGGTGAATAAATCGGAAAGTTTGATAATCTTTTAAGGACGTCTGCACTTCCTAGGCTGTCAGCGCCCGCTTGGCAGATTGCAGGACGCCCAATCCGGCGTGCGAGGCCCGCGAGGCGAGTTCAAGCGCCCGGGCGATCGGCCAGCTGCCACGGCCCTGCTTGCGCTCGATCTGAACATGGCTGACGCCTTCGATCGTGCCTTCAAACCGGCAACCGTCGCGCAAGCCCGCCAAACCCGCCGCCGAAGCCGGCCAGGACATTGGGCTTCAGCGCGGCGGCCAGCGCGGCATAGCGCTTTGTTAGGCATGACGGTTTGACGATCGGTAAAGTTCGCCGCCGTGCAGTTGCCGCGCTCGCCAGCCGCCCCTAAGCGCAGGGCTTGGGACAGGTGGGGAAGGTAGCCCGGACATGCAGCAATCGGACCGGGCAGGGCTGCTCTACGCGCTGGCGGGGTTCTGCACCCTCTCGATCGGCGATGCGATCATCAAGGGCATGGCAGGGCAATGGCCCGCCCCGGCAATGGCCGCCACGCGGTATATCGCCGGGACTATCCTGCTGTCGGTGCTGCTGGTCCGCAAGGAAGGCATCGTAGCGTTGAAACTGCCGCGCGATCCGCTGCAATGGGTGCGCGGGATTGCCATCAGCTTGTCGGCAGTGGGGATGTTCCTGGCCGTCTGGATCATGCCGCTGGGCGAAGCGACGACGATTGTCTTCACCCAGCCGATCATCACCGCTGTGCTGGCGATGCTGGTCCTGGGCGAACGCGCGCGCCCTTCGACATGGCTGGCCACCGCAATTGCGTTTTGCGGGGTGTTCCTGGTCTTGCGGCCCAATTATGCCACGGCGGGTTGGGGCGTGCTGTTTCCCGTCCTGAGCGCGGCAGGCATGGCGGTGACGATCATCGCTAACCGCAAGGTTACCGGCCGCGCCAGCATCCTTCACCTGCAATTCTACATGTCGGTCACGGCGATGATCTTCCTCCTTTTCGCCACTGCGGCAGGGCAATTCAGTGGACTGGCGGCGTTCCGGCTGCACTGGCCCGACTGGACGGTCATCGCGCGCTGCTGCTTCATCGGTCTCAGCGCCACGCTGGCGCAGTGGCTGATCTTCATGGGCACGGTGAAGGCAGGCGCGGGCACTGTCGCCCCGATGACCTATGGCCAGTTATTGATGGCGACGGTTCTGGGGGCTGTGTTTTTCAACGACTGGCCCGATGCCATGGCGCTCGCCGGCGCGGCAGTGATTATTGGCGCCGGACTGTTCCTGTGGTGGCGCGGCAAGGTGAATGACCGCATTCCGGCACGCTGATCCTGCTTCGAAGCGGGCATTTACCCGTTTCTAACCATCCTTCGCAGGATGGCCTCAACCCTGCTGCTAAACCGGCAGGAAAGGACAAATATCGTAGTTTTACATATGCGCAACGGAGGCCGCAGTGTCTCGCAGAGTAAGTAGCCCATACGGACGAGGCCGGTATCGGCCCCAGCCAACGGAAGGCCCGCTGGAGAGCGTGCCGCCGCCCGACCAGCTGGCCAAGGCGGCCGAAGAGCCGGGCGTCCTGTGGGCCAGCTTCCGCGACAAGCCCGGATCAACCTGAACCGATCGGCCCACGGTGCCTAAGCCTCTGTGCATTGCCGGTGTTCGAGCGTGTCTGCGAAGCTGGTTCAGCCTTCGACGTGTTCGGCCAGCACCGTGAGGCCGCTGGCGCTCACTTCGGCAAAGCCGCCGCGCACTTCGATCAATTCGGGCGTGGCACCCTCGGTCCGGTAAACCTGTACCGCACCGTCGCGGATGGTCGACATGACCGGGGCGTGGCCCTCGAGCACGCCGAATTCGCCCTCGGTGCCGGGAACGACGACCATGTAGACGTCTTCCGAGCGCACGAGCCGGGCCGGCGTGACGAGTTCGAAATGCAGCGCCATCGGGATTACGCCTCGTCGGCCAGCTTCTTGGCTTTTTCGATCACTTCATCGATCCCGCCGACCATGTAGAAAGCGCTTTCCGGTAGGTGATCGTATTCGCCTTCGACCACCGCCTTGAAGCTCTTCACGGTGTCTTCGATCTGCACGAACTTGCCCGGAATGTTGGTGAACACTTCGGCCACGTGGAACGGCTGGCTGAGGAACTTCTGGATCTTGCGCGCGCGCTGGACCGTCAGCTTGTCCTCTTCCGACAGCTCATCCATGCCCAGGATGGCGATGATGTCCTGCAGCGACTTGTACTTCTGCAGCGTTTCCTGGACCTTGCGGGCGGTGTCGTAATGTTCCTGGCCGACAACGCGCGGTTCGAGCACGCGGCTGGTGGAGTCGAGCGGATCGACCGCCGGGTAGATACCCAGCTCCGAAATCGCGCGGTTCTGCGTCGTCGTTGCGTCCAAGTGGGCGAACGAGGTGGCAGGCGCCGGATCGGTAAGATCGTCGGCCGGAACGTAGATCGCCTGCACCGAAGTAATCGAACCCTTGGTGGTCGAGGTGATGCGTTCCTGCAGGTTGCCCATGTCGGTCGACAGTGTGGGCTGATAGCCCACCGCCGACGGAATACGGCCGAGCAGCGCCGACACTTCAGAACCCGCCTGGGTAAAGCGGAAGATGTTGTCGACGAAGAACAGTACGTCCTGGCCTTCCTCGTCGCGGAAGTATTCGGCCATCGTCAGGCCGGACAAGGCGACGCGGGCGCGGGCGCCGGGAGGCTCGTTCATCTGGCCGAACACCAGCGCAACCTTGGAGCCTTCCGAGGTGGCATTGCCGTCGGCGTCCTTGGCGATAACGCCGGCGTCGAGGAATTCGTGATACAGATCGTTGCCTTCGCGGGTGCGTTCACCCACGCCGGCGAAGACGGACACGCCGCCGTGGCCCTTGGCGATGTTGTTGATCAGTTCCTGGATCAGCACCGTCTTGCCGACGCCGGCGCCGCCGAACAGGCCGATCTTGCCGCCGCGCGCATAGGGCGCGAGCAAATCAATCACCTTGATGCCGGTGACGAGGATGGCGCTTTCGGTCGACTGGTCGACGAACAGCGGGGCAGGGGCGTGAATCGGGTTGCGCTTCTCGGCATTGACCGGGCCGCGCTCGTCAATCGGCTCACCGATCACGTTGACGATGCGGCCGAGCGTCATCGGGCCAACCGGCACCGTAATCTGCGCGCCGGTGCTGGTCACGGCCTGGCCGCGGGTGAGGCCGTCGGTGCCGTCCATGGCGATCGTACGGACGGTGTTTTCGCCGAGATGCTGGGCCACTTCGAGCACCAGGCGGCGGCCGTTGTTGTCGGTTTCCAGCGCGGTAAGGATGGCCGGGAGCTCACCCTCAAACGCAACGTCGACGACGGCGCCGATGACCTGGCTGATCTTGCCGCCCGAGGTATTGTGGGCGGGGCGGGTCATTTCGGCGGCACTGGCCATGGCTACGTTCCTTGCCTTCTTGCTTCGGCGCCGCGCGCTGGGCGGGCCAATCGTTGAATACGGGTGAATCGCGGGTGGATCGGAGTGGCCCTAAGCACACCGCCGGGGCTTCGTCCACTGTTTGCTGGCGGGTTTTGCCGGCGCGTGCCGGGAACGTCACGCGATCGCCCCGGGCGGTGGTCTGCGGTCCGGCCGGTTCAGGCCTGAAGCGAGCGATCCTTGACCACGGCGGCGGGATTGCCGCGCAGCACCGCGTCCGGCGCGGCGTCGACGAACAGGACCCCGCGCGCGGCCAGGACTGCGCGGTCGCCCATCGTCACGCCCGGGCCGACAAAGGCTTCGGCCGCGACCCAGCAGCGCCGCCCGATCACGACCGGGCGCAGCACCAGTTGGAACGCGTCGTCATTGATGTCGTGGCTGCTGGCGCACAGATGGGCGCGCTGCGAGATCACGCTGTCATCGCCGATCGTGATGCGTCCCTGATTGTAGATCCGCGCGCCGGGACCGATCAGGACATTGCTGCCGATCACCAGGTTGGCCGGATGCCAGACGCGGACGCTGGCATGGACCCGGCTGCCCGCGCCGACCTGCGCGCCGAATGCCCGCAGGACGATCCGGCGCCAGCCGTGGAGCGGCGGCGGGGTGAACCGCGCCAGCACCAGCCAGGCCAGGCCCCAGGCCACCCGGAACACCCGGTTGCCGACCGTGTAGCTGGCGCCCCCGGTGCGCGACCCGGCGCTGCGCGCATCGAGCAGGCTCATCGCGCGCCGCCCGGTGCCGCCGGCCGATCGCCCCCGCAATGCGGCAGATGGTCGGCGAGGATCTGCGCAACCACCCGATTGCCGGCAGCATCGGGGTGAATACCGTCGCGGTAGTGAGCGGCCGACCAGCGCGGGTCGTCGATCAGGCGCACGACCTCGCCGCTGGGCGCGCGAGATGACTTGACCACTAGTGCCGCCGGACTGACCTCTCGGCCGCCGACCTCGACCGGGAATGGTGCGAACCCCGCCTTCGTCTCGGCCTTGTTCGGATAGAGCACGAAGGTCACCTTGCCCGGGTAGCGCGCCATGAACCGGGCCAGCTCCGTGCGCCAGGCCCGAGTCGCCGCCTGGCTCGGGACGGAGGCTGTTGATTCGATCGGTGGAAACGCCAGCCGGTGCGCGATGTAGAGCGACGTCAGCCACGGGCGATAGCGCGGGTGGGTGAGCTCGCTTTTCCAGACCGACGGTTCACCAAAGTCGCCGCTGTTGAGCACAATCACGACGGTCCCGACGTTCAGCACATCCGGGTCCGCTGCCATTTCGTGTAGTTCGTTCAGCAGCGCCCAGCTGCCGGCCGATAGCGGCCAGACAGGGCAGCCGATCTGACGTTCCAACTGCGGGCCGAGCTTGGTCGGCTGATCGAGGCGGTTGCCGCCAAGGACAATCGAATCGCCGATCAGCAACACCGAATCGGCGCTCGGCCGGAACGGTTTCGCGGTGCCCATGTGGTGTTCGTTGAATGCCCAGCGGTATTTGTTCAGGAACGCGCCGCTCTGACTGGCAGTCGGGATGTAGCCAACCTCGTCGCTGGCGTCGTAGATGGCAAAGTCGCGTGCCCCGGCAAACCGGACCACTGCTTCCGCAGCTGCAACCAGGGTGATGATCGCGGCGATGAGCGCGACGGCCAGCCAGCGCCATTTTGGCATACCGGCAGCGCTTCCGTCCTCGTCAGCCGGCCCGCCCACCGCGGTCAGAGCGCCTCGGCGCCGGCGATGATTTCGATCAATTCGGTGGTGATCGCGGCCTGGCGGCTGCGGTTGTACTGGATCGTCAGCTTGTTGATCAGGTCACCAGCATTCCTCGTCGCGTTGTCCATCGCGGTCATCGAGGCGCCCTGCTCGCTGGCCTGGTTTTCCAGCAGCGCACCGAACAGCTGCGTCTTCAGGTAGCGCGGCAGCAGCGCGGCGAGAATTTCTTCCTCATCGGGCTCATACTCGACCGCCGCCTGGGTCACCTCGGCTGTGCCGGTGGCGGGGACGGGGATGATCTGCTGTTCGGTCGGGATTTGCGCCAGCGCCGATTTGAAGGTGCTGAAGAACAGGTGCGCGACATCGAACTTGCCGGCTTCGAACATCTCGAGCAGCTCGGTCGAAATCCGCTCGGCTTCGGCAAAGCCTGGTTCGCGCACTTCGGTGGTGTCGAACATCTGGGCGATGTTGCTGGGATGTGCACGCCGGATCGGCGCGCGACCCTTGCGGCCGACGAGGTAGAAATCGACGTCCTTACCCTCGGCCTTGAGCGCCTTGGCCTTGGCCAGCGCCGCACGCACGATGTTGGAATTGAACGCGCCGGCCAGTCCCTTGTCGCTGTTGGCCACGACCAGCAGGTGGCGCTGGTCCTTGCCGGTACCGGCGAACAGCTTGGGTGCGCCTTCGCCCACGGCGATCTTCGCGCCGAGCGAGGCCATTACTGCGCTGAGCCGCTCGGCATACGGGCGCGCCGCTTCGGCCGCGGCCTGCGCCTTGCGCAGCTTGGCGGCGGCGACCATCTGCTTGGCCTTGGTGATCTTCTGGGTCGATTTGACCGAGTTGATCCGACCTTTGAGTTCTTTCAACGAGGCCACTCAATATCCTCCGAATGGCGTCGTCGTCGGCATGTCTGAGACTTGCGCGCTTGCCATCAAAAACAACAAAACCGCTCCAATAATCGCAATGACGGTAGCCGCAGTGGTAAAGCCAACCGCACCTTGTTCAGGATGCTTTGCGAGAGCCTGGCGCTGCATCATTTCCAAGGCCTTCACGACCAACATGATGCAAATGCCCCAGATCGCGATCTGCAGCATTACGCGAACTGCTTGGCGAAAATTTCGAGCGCGCTCACCACTTTGCCCTTGGTGCCGTCTTCGAACGCCTTGCTGTCGCGGATTTCCGTGAGCACGTCGGCGTGTTCGGCGCGCATGAACGAAAGCATCTGCGCTTCGTAGTCGGTTACCTTGTCGACCGGCACGGGGTCGAGGAAGCCGTTGGTGCCGGCAAATATCGACACCGTCTGCTCTTCGAACGGCATCGGCGAGAACTGCGGCTGCTTGAGCAACTCGGTCAGGCGCGCGCCGCGGTTGAGCAGCTTCTGTGTTGAGGCGTCGAGGTCCGAACCGAACTGCGCGAACGCCGCCATTTCGCGGTACTGCGCCAGCTCCAGCTTGATCGAGCCCGAGACCTTCTTCATCGCCTTGGTCTGTGCAGCGCCGCCGACGCGGCTGACCGACAGGCCGACGTTGATCGCCGGGCGGATGCCCTGGAAGAACAGGTTGGTTTCAAGGAAGATCTGGCCATCGGTGATCGAGATCACGTTGGTCGGAATGTAGGCCGACACGTCGCCGGCCTGCGTTTCGATGATCGGCAGCGCGGTAAGCGAGCCCGAACCATTGTCTTCGTTCATCTTCGCCGCGCGTTCGAGCAGGCGAGAGTGCAGATAGAACACGTCGCCCGGATACGCTTCGCGGCCCGGCGGGCGGCGCAGCAGCAGCGACATCTGGCGATAGGCGACGGCCTGCTTGGACAGATCGTCATACACGATCACGGCGTGCATGCCGTTGTCGCGGAAGAATTCGCCCATCGTGCAGCCGGTATAAGGGGCAAGATACTGCAGCGGGGCCGGCTCGGACGCGGTGGCAGCGACGATGATGGAATATTCCATCGCGCCGTTTTCTTCCAGCGTGCGGACAAGCTGCGCCACGGTCGAGCGCTTCTGGCCCACGGCAACATAGATGCAGTAGAGCTTCTTGCCTTCGTCGTCGGACGCGTTGGCGCCCTTCTGGTTGATGAAGGTATCGATCGCCACGGCAGACTTGCCGGTCTGGCGATCGCCGATGATCAGTTCGCGCTGGCCGCGGCCAATCGGCACCAGCGCGTCAATCGCCTTGAGGCCGGTCTGCACGGGCTCGTGGACCGACTTGCGCGGGATGATGCCGGGAGCCTTGGTTTCCACCCGGCGGCGTTCGTCCGAGACAATCGGGCCCTTGCCGTCGATCGGATTGCCCAGCGCATCGACCACGCGGCCGAGCAGGCCCTTGCCGACGGGAACGTCGACGATGGTGCCGGTACGCTTGACGCTGTCGCCTTCCTTGATCTCGGCGTCCGAACCGAAGATCACGACGCCGACGTTATCGGCCTCGAGGTTGAGCGCCATGCCCTGCACGCCATTGGCGAATTCCACCATCTCACCGGCCTGGACGTTGTCGAGGCCGTGGATGCGGGCGATGCCGTCTCCGACCGACAGCACGGAGCCAACTTCGCTGACCTGGGCATCGGTGCCGAAGTTGGCGATCTGGTCCTTGATGACCTTGGAGATTTCTGCGGCGCGGATTTCCATGATTAGCCTTTCATGGCCTGTGCAAGGGAGTTGAGACGGGTGCGGATTGAACCATCGATACGCTTTGAACCTACCGTAACCACGAGACCGCCGAGCAAGTCGGCGTCAACGCGGGTACGGAGTTTGACAGTGCGCCCTTCGCGGGCCTGCAGCTTGGTTTCGAGCGCGGCCAGCTGTTCATCGCTCAGCGGATGGGCGCTGGCGACTTCGGCGGTCACTTCGCCGCGCTGGGCAGCGGCAATCATATGGAATGCGCGAATGATCTTGGGCAGTTCCCCGGCGCGGCGATTTTGCGCCAGCACGCCGATGAAGTTCTTGGTCAGCCCGGTCAGCGAGAGATGGTCGGCGATACCGGATAACACCCGGCCGAGCGCTTCGCGGCTGACTTCAGGATTGCGGATCAGCGCTGACAGCTCAGGCGAAACGCGCAGCGCCTCGGCCAGTTGGTCGAGATCGTTTTCAATGGCCGTGACGGTGCCCGCCTCGCTCGCGAGGTCGAACAGAGCCGAGGCGTAACGCCCCGAAAGGCTGGCCTGAATACCGGCAGAAAGCTCCACGCGCGAAGGTCCTCTTGGGTCCGGGTGAACGGAAATTTGGGGCTGCCGAAAGGGGCACCGTCAAGGCACCCCGGCAAGCTGGCGCGCGCCTAGCATCGGCAAAGCGGCTATGCAACCCGCGCGGGGTGCTGTCGGCTCAAGAGCCCTGTGAACAGGCGTAGACCAGCCGCTCGTTCGGGCTTTCGGGCAGGAGCGACAGGATGGCCTGCTGCTTTCCCCCGAGATCGCGCGCCGCATTCGCGGTCCCGCAGGCGGGCGCTTCGTATTCCCCGCGCGCGGTGCGCGCGCGAGCCATGGCATCGTGATCGAGCAAGTAACGTTCGACCCGGTACTCCTTGGTCGCCGGGTCGAAGCGGTTGACCGACACTGCCGCTTCCGAATCGGGCACCAGCACCCGCGACCAGGTGCCGTCAGCCTGGCCATATTGGGTGCGCCCGTTGACGCAGCCATCGGCGGTCCATTCGAACGGTACGTCGCTGGCTACCGCGCTGGTGACGCGGCTCCGCTTTGGATCGAGCACACAGACCTGCGCCCCGGCGGCGGGCTTGGCGATTGTGCCGGTGTCCTCGGCCGTCATTTCGGCGCGGAGCCGGTCCTGCAGCCGATCCTCGATCTCGCTGAACGGCGGGCGGTTGAGCCAGGTTATCGCCCCGCCCACTGTCGCCAGCGCGGCCAGCGCAAAGCCGACGTCGGCATTATGCTTGAGGCCATTATGATGCGCATGGATTGCCAGCCCGCTGGCGCCCATTGCCGCCATCAGCAGCAGCAGCGTCAGGAACATGCCATCCTCGCGCTCGGTCAGGAGCGAGAATTCGATCTCGCGCCGGGCTTCCTCGCGCCGCAGCGCCAGCGTTTGTTCGCCCGCCGAGGCGCGCGCTTCGGCTTGCAACTGCTCCCGGCTGGTTCGCTCGCGCTCTTGTTGCTCGACATCGGCGAGGCTGCGGCAGGGCATGCCGTTGACTACCGGAGCGACCGAATTGGCGCGCAGGAACGGCAGCAGCTCGCGGGTCGAGACGGCGAAGTAGAACTCTGCATCGGAACTGCTCGACTCGGTGCCGAAACTGTTGACCCCGATCACCCGGCCGCAATCATCGAGCAGCGGACCGCCGCTGTTGCCGCGCGCGATTGGCGCGGTGTGCAGCAGCGAATCGAACTCGCGCGTCGGGCGTTGGCCTGACAGGAAGCCGTTGCTCTTCACCGGCGGCTGCGAGCGGAAGATGTCGGCCGGGGACAGTCCCTGCGCGCGATCAACATTCATTGGGTAACCGACGGCGGTTACCGCGCCGCTGTCGGTGGGCGGATTGCCGGCGATGGTCAGGACCGGCAAGTGCATCGGCGCAGTGGTGGCGATCAGCGCCAAGTCGTTGCGCGATGAAATCGTCACCAACCGGCCATAGACTGCGCTCGTCCCGTCGGACGGTACGATCCCGATCAGCAGCTTGTCGTTGTCATGCGCCTCTTGCACCACGTGGGCATTGGTCACGATCCGCTCGGGACTGACCGCAAACCCGGTGCCATGCGAGATTGGCACCAGTTGCTCGCCATCCTTCTCGATGATGACTATGCGCACCACGCCGCGCGCGGCCGCATTGATGTCCGCCGGATCGGCTCCGGCGGCAACCGGTGCGAGCAGGGCAAACGCGGCAAACAGGGCGGCAATCAAGCGGAGCATGTGCCGCCTCTAGGGCACGGCGTGATTTGAGCGCAAGCGGCGGGACGCGCCAATCGGACGGACCGGGCAAAAGGCCTCCTGAAACAAGGAGCCGACCCATGACCTATTCGATTACCGGACTCGACCCTGCAAAGTTCACGCCCCTGTTTTCTGCCTCGGACGCCGAGCTCGAGCAGGCGCTGGCCTCGCGCGTCACGGCGACCAGCGACAGCGGATTTCCGTGCCGCGTGTCGCTGGTCGATGCGAGCGCCGGCGAGGAGCTGATCCTGGTCCATCACGTCTCGAACGATGTCGCCAAGCCGTTCCGCATGGCGCACGCGATCTATGTTCGGGCGCAAGCTTCGGCGGCGCCGGTCTATCGCGATGCAGTGCCGCCGACGCTGGCCGGACGAACGCTGGGCTTGCGCGCCTTTTCCGCAGACGGGATGATGCGCAAGGCCGCACTGGCGCAGCCCGGCGCTGCCGACGCGGGTATTCGCCAACTGTTGGATGACCCGGCGATTGCCTATGTTCATGCGCATAATGCCGCCTATGGATGCTTTCTCGCGGCAGTGGAGCGCGACTGATGGCCAGCCCTGACATCGACGCAGACAAGGCGTGGGACGCCGTCCTGCGGCGCGATCGCCGGTTCGACGGGCGTTTTGTGACCGGCGTGCTCACGACCGGAATCTATTGCCGGCCGTCATGTGCGGCGCGGCACCCGTCGCGCGGCAATGTGCGCTTCTTCACCGATGGTGCTGCGGCCAGGGCGGCGGGCCTGCGCGCCTGCAAGCGCTGCCTGCCCGATCAGGTCGGCCGTGACGAAGCGGCGGTGCTGGCGGCGATCGACGAAATCAAGTCGAGCGCGGGAGAGCTGGGCGGCAGCCCGCAACTGGCCGAGCTCGCCGAAGCGGTCGGCTATTCGCCGAGCCACTTCCAGCGCGTGTTCACTCGCGCCACCGGGCTTTCGCCAGCCGCCTATGCGCGTGCCTTGCGCGAGGAGCGGGCACGCGAGGCGCTGAGCAATGAAGGCTCGGTTACCGGGGCGATTTACGAATCGGGGTTTGAAGCCGCCTCGCGGTTCTACGATTCAATGGAAGGAAAGCTCGGGATGGCGCCATCGGCATGGGTCAGGGGCGGCGAGGGGACGCGTATCGAATGGGCGGTGGTTGGCACGAGCCTTGGCCCGATGCTGGTCGCCGCGACCGACAAGGGCGTTTGCCGCCTGTCGTTCGCCGAAGGGGCCGAAGACCTGGCGACACGCTTTCCCAATGCCGACCTGGCCGCGGGCGGAAAGGAATTCAGCACCTTGCTCAAGCAGGTGGTCGATGCGGTCGAGCGGCCGGGCACCGGCGGCGACATCCCGCTCGACGTGCAGGGCACCGCGTTCCAGCAGCGGGTGTGGGCAGAACTGCGCAAGATACCGCCGGGCGAAACGCGCTCGTACTCGCAGATCGCGGCGGCAGCAGGTAATCCCACAGCTGTTCGGGCAGCCGGTTCCGCCAATGGCGCGAATAATGTCGCGGTCTTGATTCCGTGCCACCGAGTGATCAGGTCTGACGGGTCCCTGGGCGGCTATGCCTACGGGCTCGATATCAAGCGCGAATTGCTCGCCCGGGAGGTTAAGACGTGAACCAGGAATTACGTGATGCCTTTGGGGCCCTGCACCAGCGGGGCAATCCGGTGTTGCTCTATAATATATGGGACGTCAGCAGCGCTCAGGCGGTGGCCAAAGGCGGGGCCAAGGCGCTCGCCACTGGCAGCCACGGGTTGGCCGAGGCCAATGGCTATGCGGACGGCGAGCAGATCCCGTTCAACTTGTTCCTCGATTGCGCGCGGAGAATTGCCGAGCGGGTGGAGCTGCCGCTGACGGTCGATTTCGAAGGCGGTTTTGCGGTCGACGCGGCGCGCGTGGCCGATCATGCGCGTTATCTTGCTGAAACGGGCGCCGTTGGGTGCAATTTCGAGGATCAGGAAGTCGGTGGGCCGAGCCTCCACCCGATTGCTGAACAAGCCGCACGCATTGCTGCGGTTGTCGAAAGCGGGATGTGGGTCAATGCGAGGACCGACCTGTTCTTGCGCAAGCTGATCGCGGGCGAGAACGCCAATGATCGGTCGTTGATGGGCGAGGCGATAGAACGCGCCGCCGCCTATGCCGAAGCCGGGGCGCACAGCTTCTTCGTGCCCGGCGTCAGTGACCTCGACCTCATCGCGGAGATTTGCGCCGCCTCGCCGCTGCCGGTCAATGTGATCAAGCCCGATGCGCTGGGGATTGCCGCGCTGGCGCAAGCGGGCGTTGGCCGCATAAGCTGGGGCCCGCGTCCGTGGCGCTGGGCGATGGAGCGGCTGACCGAAGAAGCGCGCGCGCTTTACACCGCCGCGTAAGGCTCGATCTCGACAGCAGGCTAGTTCTGTCCGAAGACGCGCGGATGGAAAACGACCCACCTCCCATCGCCGATCCTGCGCCTTCCGAAGTCCCGGCGAAGCGCGGTTTCGTGCGCCGGTTCTTCGCTTACCCGCTGGTCCAGGCCTTCATTGGCGCCTTTTTCGTGCTGCTGGCGATGGGGCTTACTGCTGCGTTTGGCGGTTTGATCGGGATCAAGGGCGGCGAAGAATCACCGATTCTGGCACTGATGATCGCGCTGGCAATCGTCCTGACCTGGAAGGGTTACAAGCGCTGGATAGAGCGCGAGCCGGACCGCGAATTTGCGCTGCGGGGTGCAGTTCCGGAGTTCGCTGCTGGCCTCGCTAGCGGATTAGCCCTGTTTACGCTGATGACCGGCGTGGTCTGGCTGATGGGCGGGATCACCTTCGATGGCGTAAACCCGATCGGGCAAACCAAGCTCGCGTACTGGACGGCGATTGCTATTTTCAGCGCGTTTTCCGAAGAAGTGCTGATACGCGGGCTGCTGTTTCGCGCGGTCGAGAAGGTCGCCGGAAGCTGGATTGCGCTGGCAATCACGGCGGCGCTGTTCGGCGCTGGCCACATCTTCAATCCCGGCGCGACCTGGTTTGCCGCGCTGGCGATTGCGCTTGAAGCGGGCATAATTCTTGGCGCAGCGTACATGCTCACCCGGCGGCTGTGGCTGGCAATCGGGTTCCACGCGGCGTGGAATTTCACCCAGGGTTGGGTGTTCAGCATTCCGGTGTCGGGCACGGGCAGCGGGTCGGCCGGCCTTATCGCGACGACGCGATCGGGCCCCGAATGGCTGACCGGCGGCGCATTCGGGCTAGAGGCGTCGGTAGTGGCGATGGTCGTGGCCACCGGCGCTGGCCTGCTGCTACTCTGGCGGGTCCGCCGCGATGGCGGATTCGTCGCCGCCCATGGAACCGCAACAGGGCCGTTCAGACGAAGCTATAGGGGTCGATATCCACGCCCACCCGCACGCCTTGCGAGAAGCTTAGCGTGCCCAGCCAGTCGCGGATCACGTTCTGCAATTCGGCGCTGCGGCGGGCATTGAGCAGCAGGCGATAGCGATAGCGGCCGCGCAGCAATGCCATCGGCGCAGGCGCGGGACCCAGGATCATCACGTCGGGCAGGCTGGGCCGCGTAGCGCCGATGCGGTTGGCGGCTTCGCGCGCTTCGGCTTCGTCCTCGCTCGAGACGATGATCGCGGCCCAGCGGCCAAACGGCGGCGCCCCGGCATCGCGTCGCGCCTCGGTCTCGGCTTCGTAGAACGCGTCCCGGTCGCCCGCGACTAGCGCCGCGATGACGCTCGCTTCTGGATGCCGCGTCTGGATCAGCACTTCGCCCGGTTTCGAACCACGCCCGGCGCGCCCGGCGACTTGCGCGACTTGCTGGTAAGTCCGTTCCGCCGCGCGCAAGTCTCCGCCTTCGAGCCCCAAGTCCGCGTCGATTACGCCCACCAGCGTCAGTTCGGGGAAGTGGAAGCCCTTGGTGACCAATTGCGTGCCGACGATCACGTCGATCTCGCCCGCTTCGGCCATGGCGACGAACGCCGCCGCCTTGTCGGGCGTGTTGAGCGTGTCCGACGTTGCAATGGCCAGCCGCGCTTCGGGCAGCAGTTCCTCCACCTCGTGCGCGATCCTTTCGACCCCCGGGCCGCACGCCACCAGGCAGTCGGGCTCGCCGCATTCAGGGCACAGTTCGGGCGGCGGGGTCTCATGCCCGCAGTGGTGACAGGCGAGGCGGCGGCTCAGGCGGTGCTCGACCAGCCAGGCGCTGCAATTGGGGCATTTAAAGCGGAATCCGCAGTGGCGGCACAGCGTCAACGGGGCGAACCCGCGGCGGTTGAGGAACAGCAGCGACTGCTCGCCCTTGGCCAGCCGGTCGCGCAGGCCCTCCACCAGCCGGGGCGAGAGCCAGCGGCCGCGTTCGGGCTTCTCTTTCGTCAGATCGACCACGTCGATCGAGGGCAGTTCGGCCCCGCCAAAGCGGCTCGGCAGGACCAGTTTTTCGTAGGTCCCGCTCTCCGCCATCTGCAGGCTTTCGAGCGCGGGCGTGGCGCTAGCGAGCACCACCGGGATACTCTCGAACCGGGCGCGCATTACGGCCACGTCGCGGGCGTTGTAGCGGACCCCTTCGTCCTGCTTGAAACTGACCTCGTGGGCTTCGTCGACGACAATCAAACCGAGGTTGGCATAGGGCAGGAACAGGGCCGATCGGGCGCCGACAATGACCTGGGCTTCTCCGGCCCCAATCGCCCGCCAGGCTCTGCGGCGTTCGGTCGATTTGAGCGAGGAATGCCAGACGGTCGGCGCGGCGCCGAAGCGGTCTGCGAAGCGGCGCAGGAAGGCTTCGGTCAGCGCAATTTCAGGAAGCAGGACAAGCGTTTGCGCGCTATGTCTGAGGCTTTGCGCGATAGCTTCAAAATAGGTTTCGGTCTTGCCCGATCCGGTCACCCCGTCGAGCAGGAAGGGCGCGAAAGTCCGTGCCCGCACGGCCGCCACCAACCGCGCTGCCGCATCGCCCTGTTCGGGCTCCAGTTCCGGCTGGGCGTGATCCGCATCGGCGCGCTGATAGGGGCGGTCACAATCGACCTCGACCGGCTCAAGCACGCCCTGGTTGACGAGGCCCCGCAGCACGCCTTCGCTGACCCCGGCCAGCCCCGCCAGTTCGCGGATCGTCGCCTGTTCCCCGTCCAGCGCTTCGATCGCGGTCAGCCGCTGCGGCGTCATGCGTTCGGGCATTCCGCCGCTCAGCCGGTATTCGGTCATCGTCGACGGACCGCGCAGCGCGCCGCCGCTTGCCAGCACCATCCGCGCGACCGAGGCCAGCGAGGCGCAGTAATAATCCGCCGTCCATTCGAGCAGCCGCCGCAGCTCGGCTTTCAGCGGCGGAACCGGCAGTAGCGCCAGCAGCGGGCGCAGCCTGGCATCCGGAACCGACGTTCCCGGCATTCGTTCTTCTTCCCACACGATTCCCACGACCTGACGAGGTCCGAGCGGCGCGATGACGACCGAGCCCGGCTCGACCTCCATCCCGTCAGGAACGCGGTAATCGAGCGGGCCGAGCGCGGCGTTGAAAATGAGCAGTCGGGCGCGGTTCATGTCTGGATGCCCTATATGGGCGGGCGCTTGGCAGCGGGGCAAGCGTTGCACTTAAGAAAGCTGGAATCATGAGCGAAATGACCCCGATCCTCCACCGCCGCGGCTTCATCGCCGGCACCCTGGCCGCTGGCGTAGCGCTGACCCTGCCGGGCTGCGCGACTTATGGCGGCGCATTCAGCTTCACCGAGGCGATTCGCCGGTTGATGGTGCTGTCGAGCGAGCGCGCCTTCAACCGAATGACGGCGCCCGGCGGCTTCTGGGACCAGCAGGTCGCGCAGATCGGCCTCAGCCAGTTCTTCGGCTCGCGCGGCAACGTGCTGGGCAATATCCTCACCTCGACGCTGTTCAAGAACCGGCTCGAAGATGTCGTTGCCCGGACCGCCATCGATGCCTCGTACCGCGCCGCGCCGATCGTGGCCGATACGGTGCGCACGATCGGTTTCCAGAACGCGGTTGACCTGATCCGCGGCGGGCCCACTGCGGCCACTTCGTTCTTGCGCCAGAACATGGGCACATCGCTGATTGACGTCATGGTGCCGCAAGTGGGCAACGCCTTGCGCGTGGCGCAGGATCCGCTGGTCGGCCAGCTGCTGGCCGGGCTCACCGGGGTCAACCTGGGCGGAGTGGCCAACAGCTTTGCCGGCACGGTCGACAACGCGATCTGGAGCGAGATCGGCAACCAGGAAGCGGTTATCCGGGCCGATCCCGGCTCCACCCGCGATCCGGTGTTGATGAGCGCTTTCGGGCTCAACAGGGCGCTCTAGCCACCCTTCGCGCGGGCGCTGTTTCTTGCTAGCAGGCCCGCGCAATGGCTGACGAATCCCCCCTCGACCGGTTCAAGACCGCGCTGACCGGCGCGGCGCGTGCGATTGGCCACGACAACGAGGCCGAAGTCGCCTGGACGGCCGATGTGCCCGGAGTACAGGGCAAATCGCTGCGGGTACCGATGCCCAACCGCTCGGTTCCGGCCGATCAGGCGCGGGAAGCGCGGGGGTTTGCCGATAGCTTCGCGCTGAAGCTGCGCCACCATAACGAAGCGCTGCACCGGCGGCACTTGCCGGCCGAGCCCGATGCCCGTGCCAGCTACGATGCGATCGAGCGCGTGCGCTATGAAGCGCTGGGCGAAAACAACTACGCCGGGATGCGCGAAAACCTCGCCGCCGCGACCGAGATGCGCACCGCCGCCGATCCGATTGCGCGTGCGGGCAGCGCGGAGGAAGTGCCGCTGGAAACCGCGTTGGCGCTGCTGCTGCGCGAACAGCTGACCGGCCAGCCGATCCCGGAACGGGCGCGGATGGGCGTGGAGATGCGCCGCGAATATATCGAGAGCCGCACCGGCGACGATTTCGAACGCCTCGCACTGACGCTCGATGACCAGCGCGCGTTCCAGGCGCTCGCGATCGATATGCTGCGCCACCTGCAACTGGTCGAAGCCGAAGCGCCCGAGGATTCGGGCGACGACGAAGACGGCGACGACGATCAGGGCCAGGACGACAGGGACGACGAGAACGAGGAAGACGAAAGCGGCAACGAAACCCGTCAGGAACCCGTCGCGGGCGAAAACGGCGAGGGCGAAGGCGACGAGGATTCGACCGACGAGTCCGAGCGCGAACAGGACATGAAGGACGGCGATCCCGGTGAGGACGGCGAAGAGGGCATGATGCCCGTGCGCGCCAACCGCCCGTGGACCGACTTGCCCGATACCTTCGACTACAAGGTCTACACCGAGGAATTCGACGAGATCGTCGAGGCCACAGAGCTGTGCGATTACGAGGAACTGGACCGGCTCCGCGCCTACCTCGACAGCCAGCTGACCGGACTGCAGGGCGTGGTCACCCGGCTCGCCAACCGGCTGCAACGGCGGCTGATGGCGCAGCAGAACCGCAGCTGGGATTTTGACCAGGAAGAAGGCCTGCTCGATGCCGCACGGCTGGCGCGCGTGGTCATCAGCCCCGGCCATTCGCTGAGCTACAAGGTCGAGCGCGAGCAGGAATTCAAGGACACCGTCGTCACCCTGCTGATCGACAATTCCGGCTCGATGCGCGGGCGGCCGATCAGCATCGCCGCGATCAGCGCGGATATCATGGCGCGCACGCTCGAGAGGTGCGGCGTGAAGGTGGAGATTCTCGGCTTCACCACGCGGGCCTGGAAGGGCGGGCAGGGGCGCGAAAAATGGCTCGCCAACGGCAAGCCCGCGCAGCCCGGCCGCCTCAACGATCTGCGCCACATCATCTACAAGAAGGCGGACGAGCCGATGCGCCGCGCGCGCAAGAGCCTCGGCCTGATGATGCGCGAAGGGCTGCTCAAGGAAAACATCGACGGCGAAGCGCTGCTGTGGGCTCACCAGCGCCTGCTCGCCCGCACCGAAGACCGCCGCATCCTGATGGTCATTTCAGACGGCGCCCCGGTGGATGACAGCACGCTGAGCGTGAACAACGCCGGGTACTTGGAAACGCACCTGCGCAAGGTGATCGACTGGATCGAAAACCAATCGCCGGTGCAACTGGTTGCGATCGGGATCGGGCATGACGTCACCCGCTACTACAAGCGCGCGGT
>JBDSDZ010000050.1:0-4450 GCA_039920345.1 Croceibacterium sp. | reverse complement strand
AGCGTTCGATCCGATCTGGTCGCGCACGGCCTAAGGCGGCCTGTGGCGGAGAGGTGCCGCTGTAAAACTGAAGGTCCTTCGGACGGCGATGACCAAAATGAGTCGAAATCGGACATTCCGCTTGCTCAGTCGACAAGCTCAATAGTGAACCGTCAGCTACCGGCCCATCACCAGCCGTTGGTGGAGCATCTCGTTTAGGTCCGTGGCCTTGCGCTTATCGATCAATGCGACGGTCCCAGAGCCGTGCTGCGCGAGCGCTGGAACGACATTTATTCGGTCAAACTTACCCACAATCTGTTACATTAAAACTGGCACTTTACGCCTTTGTGGGGGACCCCATCTTGCCTTCGTTCGGCAGCTGGGAATTGGCTAAGGCAGACGTGAAAACCGCGAAAATCCCTGTAAAATTCCCTCTAAATCCGCGAAAGCAGGGAATTCGTCGGCTGAGACAGGTTAGCGCCGGACTGCGTCATTCACCACGCAGTCTGGCGACATTTCGGCGTTCTTAAGACAGCCGAGACTTCGCTCGAAGTACGGCGGATTTCCGCCAGTTCTGCATACCGCCGAGGCGCTCTCTCGCAGCCCCCGGGATAATCAATCAGCCGGCACCTGCGATCAACCGCAGCCCGGCGGCCGCGGTGCGCACAGGCAGGATCGCCCGCCATCCGGCCACGCGCTCAACCAACGCGGGGACCTGCTGCGCGGGGATCGCGCGCGAGAACAGGAAGCCCTGACCGGAATCGCAAGTCAATTCGAGCAGCCGTTCGGCCTGCCAGCGCTTTTCGATCCCTTCGGCGACAACCTTGATACCCAGGCTTTTGCCGAGATTGACGACCGCGCGGACGATCGCCTCGTCGCCCGCATCGCAATCCATGTCACGCACGAAACTGCGGTCGATCTTGATGATGTCGACCGGGAAATCTTTGAGGTGCCGTAGCGAGGCATAGCCCGTGCCAAAATCGTCGAGCGCGATCTTGACCCCGTTGGCATTGAGCAGGGCGAGCGCGCGGTGGACGTACTCCGAGCCGCGGCCCAGGAACACCGTTTCAGTCACTTCGAGCTGAAACCGATGCGGTGCAATGTTTGCCTTGCGCAGGCTCTCAAGCAGCCGCTCGGCGAAGTTGTCCCGCCGGAACTCCGCAGCGGAGGCGTTGACCGCAACGTGCCCGAAGTCCGTTCCTCGGTCGAGCCACTCGCGCATGTCCGCGATTGTCAGCTCGATCATCCGGTCGCTGATCGCCGCGGCGACTTCCAGATCCTCGAACGCGGCTTGGAGCGCGGCAGGCAGCTCGATGCGCCCGCCCTGACGGCGCCACCGCAGCAGGGCCTCGAAACCGTCAAGCGCGCCTGAGGCAAGATCGAACTTGGGCTGGTAGTAAGGGTAGATCCGGTCACGATGTAGCGCGTCCCGTGCCAACTGCACCATCGAGCTGCGCCGCTGCATTTCCAGCTTCATCGAAGGTTCGAAGAACCTCAGCATGGCCCGCCCGCCGGACTTCGCGGCATAAAGTGCAAGGTCCGCGCTCTTGAGCAGCTCTTCACATGTAGTGCCGTGTTCGGGGAACATCGTCGCGCCCATGCTCACGCGGCAATCGAGCAGCCTGCCATCGTGCACGAAAGGCTCACGAAGCCGGTCGAGGATCGAGTTTGACAGCACGGTCAACAAATCTGCGCTGCCGAGCTGCGGCAAGATGATCGCGAACTCATCCCCGCCAAAACGGGCGACCGTGTCCTCCTGGCGCACCAGACCGCGCAGGCGATCGGCAAACCGCTTGAGCAGTTCGTCGCCCGCGTCGTGGCCGAGCGTGTCGTTGATCTGCTTGAAGTCGTCCATGTCGAGCAATAGCATGCCGAACGAGGCGCCGCGTGCGGCCGCGGCCTGGGTCGCCTGGTCGAGCCGTTCCTGGAACAGTGCGCGGTTGGCAAGGCCGGTGAGTTGATCGTGATCGGCAGTCCAACGCACGCGGTCTTCGACTGTCTTTTCGGCCGTGATGTCGCGCGCGGTCAAGATGATCCGCGAGGAACCGCTGACTGCCTTCACGGTCTTCCAGCCGTGCAGCGCGAGCCACCTCTCTTCATGGTCGCTGGCGCGGTGGATGCGCAGCGAGGTTTCGAAACGGGAAAACGTTGGGCCGGCCAGGAGCTCGTCGAGCTGGCGCGAGAACTCGCGGCGGTCAGCCCGGTGCACACAAGCCATCGCGACCTCGAGCGCCGCAGGGGCTTCATCGGCGATGCCGAAGATTTGGCGCAGGCGCTCAGACCATTGTCGCGTGCCACTGGCGACGTCAAAGTCCCATACCCCGAATCCCGCCGCTTCGGAGGCTAGTCGGAAGCGTTCCTCACTTTCGCGCAGCGCTTCTTCAGCCAGCTTGCGCTCGGTTATGTCGAGATGAGCGCCGATGCCGAGCAGACGCCGCCCCGCGGGATCGCGCTCTACCCGCGAACGGCTGTAGATCCAGCGCACCTCGTTGGTATCGGGGCGGATGATGCGAAACTCGCATTCAGCGGTGTCGTCGGTCTCTAAACTATTGGCGATGTGGCGATGGAGTTCGGCGCGGTCGTCCGGGTGAACGATTTCAATCCATTGATCATAAGTGATCGTACGAGTGCCCGGGGGCAATCCGGTCTGCGCGACGAAGCGCTCAGAGAGTTGCGAGATAAGGCCGGGCGAGGTTTCGAAATCCCCGAGTCCGGTGGCCTCTTGCACGAGCCGCAAGCGTTTTTCGCTATGCCGTAGCGCGTCGTCCGCATCCTTCCGCTCGGTGACGTCGCGGGTGATCGACAGTTGCGCCCGGGTGCCGTCGGGCAAGTGGAACGGCACTGCGTGTGCTTCCACGTGGCGCCGCCGCCCCAGCATGCCGATGACTTCGTATTCCCAGACCACCGATTCCCCGGCCAGAACCCGCCCATGCACGGCTATAGCTTCGGGCAAGTGCTCCGGCGGCAGCGGGACATGGCCAGAAGCATGGAGGGTCGCAAGGTCGGGTGCCTGAAGCAGCTCAAGACCCTTCGGATTGATGTAGATGATCTGGGCGGTCTGATCGAAGATCTTCACACAGTCGGGCATCGCCTCGAGCATTTCACTGAGACGCGCCTCGCTTTCCCGCAGCGCCCTCTGCACTTCGACGCGGGAGCTGATGTCTTGGAAGGTGACGAGTGTGTGGCCGGCAGGCGTCTGGCTCTGTCCCACTGCATAAGTGCGGCCGTCGCGCACCAGCGGGAAACCCGAGTCAGCCTGTGTCTTGATATCCTGACGGATTTGTTCGACCGTCTTGCCGAGGGGATAATGGCCAGCTTCCATGCCGAGCTGGATTACGTCTGCTGCAGTTTGGCCGGCACGAACTGACCCGGCGGGTAGCCGCAGCACTTCCGCGTATCGCTCGTTGCAAAGGGAAATCCGTCCGTTCTGGTCGAACATGCACAGCCCAGACTCTAGGTGTTCGAGCGCGTCGCAGCGCAGCGCGAGCGCGGCGCGCAACGCTACATTCTCGGCGGTCAGCGCTGCAAGTCGGCGCCTGTTCAACGCCATTGAACGTCCCTCCTACTCCGGGATGTGGGCATGACGCCCAAAATCTAACTGTGAATTAAACCCACCTAAGCAATTGCCCGTGGGAATGCTGGTCGAGCGATGGCCCGTTGGTGGAAGGGCGACATGATGTGCTAGCCATCCAATGGCAAAGTCCGTTAGGCTCGGTCAGTTCCCTCGGCGTTAATTGAGCTCTCGCCGGCCGCAGCGCGCAGTAACGCAATCCAGACCATCCAAATTCTGCAGTGTCGGCGCCCTTACCACCCGGTCGAGCACCGCCGCCCTGTGTTGCGCGAGGGCTTGATTTCTCCATACGGTAGCGTACGTATTGTCCATACGGGAAGGTATGGAAAGAATATCGAGTCGAAAACCAGGGACGGGGGATGTTATGGTTGGGATGGGAACTTCGAAAGATTCGTTCGGGTCATGTGCGGGGCGCCTCTGCCGCTCCAGTCGACCGCGGTGGCTTGCTGGTGCAGCGTTATGTGCCCTGTCCGTACCTAGTTACGCGCAGGTCGCCGATCCGCCCGCGACGACAGCTGGTGACAACGACGAGAAGCACATGAGCGAGATTATAGTCACCGCCACCCGTCATAACGAGACTGTTGGCCGCGTTCCCCTGACCATTACGGCGCTGCCGCAGAGCGTGCTGGACGATCAGGGGGTAAAGAATGCGGCCGACTTGGTGCGAGTGGTTCCGGGGATCAGCACCGTGAGCAACGGCAACGGGTCCCAGCAGCAATTCTCCATCCGCGGCGTGATCGGCGCCGCCGGGGCCGCCACCACCAGCGTCTATCTGGACGACACCAGCATGACCAAGCGGGCCAACTCCGGCGTGTCGCAGAACAACGGGGTGGTCCTTCCCTTGCTGTACGACCTTGATCGGATCGAAGTGCTGAAGGGTCCGCAAGGCACCCTCTACGG
>JBDSDZ010000049.1:0-19092 GCA_039920345.1 Croceibacterium sp. | reverse complement strand
ATGAACGTCGGGCTGTTCAACTTCTACGCCGGTGAGTGTTTCCGCACCTATGGCCGCGAACTGGTCCGGCCCGAGGGCCAGCGTTCGACCGTGCGACACGAGCCGGTTGGTCCCGTGGCGGCCTTCGCGCCGTGGAACTTCCCGCTCGGCAATCCCGGCCGCAAGCTCGGCGCGCCGATCGCCGCGGGCTGCTCGGTGATCATGAAGGCGGCCGAGGAGACCCCGGCCTCGGCGCTCGGCGTGCTGCAATGCCTGCTCGATGCCGGCTTGCCCAAGGAAGTGGCGCAGGCGGTGTTCGGCATTCCCGACGAAGTCAGCCGCCACCTGCTGGGCAGCCCGGTGATCCGCAAGCTCAGCTTCACCGGCTCGACCGTGATCGGCAAGCAGCTGGCCAAGCTTGCCGCCGATGACATGAAGCGCACCACGATGGAACTGGGCGGCCACGGCCCGGTGCTGGTGTTCGGCGATGCCGATCTCGACAAGGCGCTCGAGACCGCGGTGTCCGGCAAGTACCGCAACGCCGGGCAGGTGTGCGTCTCGCCGACCCGCTTCATCGTCGAGGAAAACGTGTTCGAGAGGTTCCGCGACGGGTTTGTCGAACGGGCCAAGACGGTCAAGGTCGGCGATGGTCTGGCCGACGGCACGCAGATGGGCCCGATGGCCAATCCGCGCCGCCCGGAAGCAATGGACCGCCTGATCGGCAACGCGAAGGACAAAGGCGCCACGCTGCACACCGGCGGCGAGCGGATCGGCAACCAGGGCTATTTCTACGCCCCCAGCGTGTTGTCGGAAATCCCGCTCGATGCCGATATCATGAATGAAGAACCGTTCGGCCCGGTCGCGCTGATCAACCCGTTCAAGGGCGAGGACGAGATGATCGCCGAGGCCAATCGCCTGCCTTATGGCCTCGCGGCCTATGCCTGGTCGGGCGATTTCCACCGCCAGCGCCGTCTCGCCGCGCAGCTTGAGGCCGGCATGGTCGGGATCAACAGCCATATGATCGGCGGCGGTGATGCCCCGTTTGGCGGGGTCAAATGGTCGGGCCACGGCAGCGAGGACGGGCCCGAAGGCGTGCTCGCCTGCATGGTGACCAAAGCCGTACACGAAGGATAGAACATGACACACGAACTCAAAACCGGCGGCGACCGGGGCTATTTGCGCATCGCCACAGAAGAAGCGTTTGCCACCCAGCAACAGCTCGATGCGATCATGCGGCTGGTCAAGGAAGGCCGCGCCGACAAGGGCACCATGAGCCTGTGGGGGTTCTACGGCACCAGCCCCAGCGAGCGCACGACTTTCATTCGCGAACGGCTGCTCGATCTGGGGCCGCTGCGCATCGCGGCGATGGACGAGAGCGGGATCGACAAGGCGGTGCTGGCGATGACCAGTCCCGGCACCCAGTCGCTGCACGATGTTGACGAGGCCCGGCAGATCGCGAGCGGGGCCAACGACCAGCTCAAGGACGCCTGCGAGCGCTATCCCGACCGGTTCTACGGCATGGCTGCCGTGGCCCCGCTCGATCCCGAATGGTCGGCACAGGAACTGCGCCGCTGCAAGGAGGAGCTTGGCTTCCACGGCGTGCAGGTCAACAGCCACACTCACGGGCATTATCTCGATGAAGCGCAGTTCGATCCGATCCTGCGCGCCTGCGCCGATCTTGACCTGCCGCTCTACATCCATCCGCAAGGTCTGCCCGATTCGATGATTGGCGATATGGCCGGCGCGGGCCTGGACGGGGCGGTTTACGGCTTCGGGGTGGAGACCAGCTATCACGCGCTGCGGCTGCTCACTACGGGCGTGTTCGACCGCTATCCCGGCCTGCAGCTGATGCTCGGCCACGGCTGCGAGGGGCTGCCGTTCTGGCTCTATCGGCTGGATTACATGCACAAGGCAGGCCTGCGCAGCCAGCGTTACCCACGCCTCAAACCGCTCGAGCACGACCTGTTCTATTACATGCGCAACAATGTGCTGGCGACCAACAGCGGCCTCGCCTTTAGCCCCGCGATCAAGCTGATGATCGAGGTGATGGGCGAAGACCGCGTGATGTACGCGATGGATTACCCCTACCAATACGTACCCGACGAGGTACGCTGGATGGACAACCTCGAGATCACGCCGGCGCAGAAAAAGAAGTTCTTCCAAACCAACGCCGAGCGCTGGTTCAAACTCTGAGAGAGGATTGGCGATGACGACTTATGCCGTGACCGGGGCCACCGGGAAGCTGGGCCGCCTGGTGCTCGATGAACTGCTCGCCAAAGCCGATGCCGGTGACGTGGTGGCCCTGGCGCGCGATCCCGCTTCGCTGTCGGACTATGCCGACAGGGGCGTGCAGGTGCGCCAGGCGGATTATGACGATCCTGCCAGCCTCGAAACCGCGCTCGCGGATGTTGACCGGGTGCTGCTGATCAGCGGCAATGCGGTGGGCCAGCGTGAACGCCAGCACGGAGCCATCGCCGCTGCGGCGAAGAGGGCCGGGGCCAGCTACCTCGCTTATACCTCGGTGCTCAACGCGCAGGATTCCAAGCTCCTGCTCGCTGCCGAACATGTCCTGACCGAAAACCTGCTCAAGACCAGCGGTCTGAACCACGACGTGCTGCGGATGCCGTGGTATTCGGAAAACTACACCGGCGCGCTTGCCCCGGCGATCGAACAGGGCGTGATTTACGGCGCGACCGCCGAGGGGCGCCTGTCGACAGCATCGCGCGCTGACCTGGCTGCTGGCGCAGTGGGCGCGCTGCTGAACAGCCCCGGCGGCAAGATCTACGAACTGGCCGGTGACCAGAGCTGGTCGATGCCCGAATTCGCCGCCGAAGTGGGCCGCCAGGCGGGCAAGCCGGTGGCTTACGTCAACCAGTCCGAAGCAGATTATGCCACGACGCTCGAAGGCGCCGGGCTGCCGCCGCCCGTCGCCGGGTTCCTCGCCAGCACCAGCTATCTTGCCGGGCACGGCGAGCTGTACAGCGAGAGCAAGGACCTGAGCGCACTGTCGGGCCGTCCATCGACCCCGATCAGCCAGACGATTGCCGCCGCGCTGAAAGGCTGACACAAATCCTCCTCGAGCTCGCTCAGGGAGGGGGACCCGCCCGCAAAGCGGGTGGTGGAGGGGCACGGTGCAATAGTCGCCCCTCCGTCAGGCCCTGCCGGGCCTGCCACCTCCCCGAGACAAGCTCGAGGAGGATTAGGGAGAGGGATCACTATGGCGACCACGGTAGCCGACGCGAATGAGCCGCTGAACACACCGGCCAAAGTTAGCCGTGCCGGTTGGTATGCGCTGTTCCTCGTCTCCTCGGCGCAGGGGTTGAGCTTGCTCGACCGGCAGATCCTGTCAATCCTCGCCCCCAGCATCCGTGCCGACCTGGGCATTGGCGATGCCGAGCTCGGGCTGCTCTACGGCACGCTGTTCGCGCTATTCTACGCGCTGTTCTCGCTCCCGCTCGGGCGGCTGGTCGATGGCTGGATTCGCACCCGGCTGCTGGCGTTCTGCATCTTTGCGTGGTCGATCTTTGCCGGCATGTCCGCCTTTGCCAGCGGGTTTGCACTGCTCGCCGTGTCGCGCCTTGGCGTGGGCGTGGGCGAAGCCGCCGCGCAACCGGCCGCCAACTCGATCATCTTCGACACCTTCCCGCGCTCGAGGCGGGGCACCGCGATGGCTGCGATGGGCATCGCCACCGCGCTTGGCCTCGGCCTGTCGATGGCGCTGGGCGGTGTTGTCGCGGGCTGGTGGGACGCGCGTTATCCGGATGGCGCGTTCGGCTTTTCCGGCTGGCAATTTGCCTTCCTCGTCGCGTCGTTCCCCGGCGTGTTTCTGGGCTGGGCGCTGCTGCGCCTGAAGGAACCGCAGCGCGGCGCGGTCGACGGTATCGTCTCACCGCCCGATCCGCACCCGTTCAAAGCCAGCGCCGCCGTGCTCGGCTCGGTTACCCCGGGTGCCAACTGGATCAGTCTGTGGAAACGCGACGCCGGGGCCAAGCAGTGGGCCACCAACCTGATCGGGCTGGCGGTGATCGTGACCGTATGCGTGGTGATGTGCCGGTTGACGCAGGCCTATTCGCCGCGCCCGCCGCTGACCCCGCTCGGCCTCAGTCTCGATCCGCATGTGCTGCAGTGGTTCGTGGTCGGCTTCGGCGCGTTCGTGATCCTCAACCTGTTCCAGAGCCTCAAGCTGACCGACAGGCCGACTTACAACGTCGTGCTCAGCCCTTCGCTGATCCTGCTGATGGTGGTTGGCGGGCTGCAGACCTCGATCAGCTACGGCGTGATGGGTTTCACCCCGTCGTTCCTGGTGCGCCAGTTCGGGCTTTCGCAGGCCGAGACCGGGTTGCAGTTCGGCCTGCTGGCAGCGGTACTTGGCATCTGCGGGCCGCTCATCGCCGGGCCGCTGAGCGACTGGCTGACTGCCCGGATGGGCGCGCGCGGGCGGGTGTGGTTGGC
Source organism: Croceibacterium sp. (assembly GCA_039920345.1). GTDB lineage: Bacteria > Pseudomonadota > Alphaproteobacteria > Sphingomonadales > Sphingomonadaceae > Croceibacterium_A. The sequence continues at coordinate 14,661 of JBDSDZ010000049.1, read as the reverse complement.
CATCTTCTCGCTTGGCGTATCGCCGATCATCAGCTTCTGGCTCTACGCCTCGGCCGATGTGATGACGTTCTACCTGCGCTTTTCGCTCTACAGCATCATCCTGACCCTATGGCTGCCGCCGGTCTATTCGCTGTATTATGATCTCGTGCTGCCGCGCATGCGGGGCATCACCAGCTCGATCTACATCATCGTCTCGACCTTGCTGGGGCTCGGCATGGGGCCGTATTTCGTGGGCATCGTGAGCGACCGTAACGGCGGCGACCTGGCGCAGGCAATTACCTCGCTCAACGTGGTCGGGCCGGTGATGGTGGTCATCCTGCTGTTCGTGCTGACCCGCATCAACCGCGACGAATCCACCGTGATCGAGCGGGCCCGCGCCGGGGGCGAACTGGTCTGAGTGAACTTGGGGGTTTCCTACAGCCTGTCGCTTGCGCCATGGGGCTACTGCCCACCCCAAGTCAGATGAGATTGTCGCGTTATGCCCACCGTCCGTGAAGCCGCCTTCAAGGTCTTCCAGCATTTCGGGGTCGACAAGCTGTTCGGCAATCCTGGCAGTACCGAACTGCCGATGCTCAAAGCGATGCCGTTTCCCTATGTGATGGGGCTGAACGAGGCCGTCGTGGTGGGCATGGCCGATGGTTATGCGCGCGCCAGCGGCAAACCGGCGCTGGTCAACCTGCACAGCTCTGCCGGCACCGGGCACAGCCTTGGCAATCTGTTCACGGCCTACAAGAACAACACCCCGCTGGTGATCACCGCCGGGCAGCAGGCGCGCTCCATCCTGCCGCACGATCCGTTCCTGTTCGCCGAACGGCCTACCGAATTCCCCCGCCCTTACGTCAAGTACTCGGTCGAACCGGCGCGCGCCGAAGACGTACCATTGGCGCTGATCCGCGCGTTTGTGACCGCGATGACTCCGCCGATGGGACCGTGCTTCATCTCGATCCCGGTCGATGACTGGGACCGCGAATGTGACATGCCAGCGCTCCCAGAACTGACGCTTGAGACGGTGCCCTCGCCCGCCGGGATCGCGCGCCTTGTGGCCATGCTCGATGCCTGCGAGCGCCCGGCGCTGGTGGTCGGCACCGGGGTTGCCAATGCCGGCGGCTGGGACGCGGCAATCCGGCTGGCGGAGAAAACCGGCTGCGCGGTGTGGGCCGCGCCCTATGCCGCGCGCGAGACATTCCCCGAAGATCACCCGCAGTTCGCCGGCTTCCTGCCCGCGTGGCGCGACAAGATCCGTACCCTGCTGCACCCGTTCGACGGCGTGCTGGTGGTGGGCGCGCCGGTGTTCACGTACCATGTCGAGGGCGAAGGCGCGCACTGGCCCGAACATGCCAGCCTGATGGCGCTGTCCGACGATCCGCAGCACCTTGCCGCGCTCCCCGGCGGCGGCGGCGTGCTGGGCAATCCGGCAGAGGGGCTGGCGCAACTGGCGGAGCAGGCTGCGGCGCGCGCCTACACAGGCCCGACCCATGCGAAGAAGGACCCGGAGGCGGCGATGACCGCGGCCTACGTGCTCAAGCGGGTCTCCGCGCTGCGTCCGCCGCAATCGGTGATCGTTGAAGAGGCGCCCACTGCGCGTGGGCCTGAGCATGACGTGATGCCGATCGTGCGCGAGGGGGGCTTTTACACCTGCGCCAGCGGCGGTCTCGGCTACTCGCTGCCCGCCTCCATCGGTGTTTCCATGGGGCAGGCTGACAAGGTCATCGCCATCCTGGGTGACGGGGCGGCGATGTACACCATCCAGGGCCTGTTCGCGGCGCAGGCCGAAGCGGTCGATGTGTCGTTCCTGATCCTCAACAACCAGGCCTACGCCGCGCTGACCGGTTTTTCGGCCGAGTTCGGGATGAACTTCGTCCCCGGCTGTGACCTGACGGGGATCGATTTCGTCAAACTGGCCGAGGGGCAAGGGCTCCCCGCCAAGCAGGTCGATACGGTGGAGGCGCTGGACGAGGCGCTGAGCTGGAGCTTCGCCGCCAAAGGCCCAACGCTGCTCGATATCCGTATCGCCTAGTGCAGCTTGAGCCGGGGCCGGATGATCCGGTTGACCCGGCCAACGGCGATTAGCGCAAGGCCCTTGAGCCAGCCGTGGATGGCGACAAGGTGCATCTGGTAAAGCGAGGTATAGACCAGCCGGGCCAGCCGCCCCTCAATCGCCATGCGCCCACCAATCAGGTTGCCCATCAGGCTGCCCACGGTCGAAAACCGGCTTAGTGACACCAGCGAGCCGTGGTCGCGGTAGGTGAAGGGCTTGAGCGGGCGGCCGTCCATTGCCGCGCCCAGATTGTCGAACACGCACGCTGCCATCTGGTGCGCGGCCTGCGCGCGCGGCGGCACCGGGCGATCCTGTCCTGCGGGCGTGAACGAGCAGCAGTCCCCGAGCGCGAAAATACGCTCGTCCTGCGTGGTCTGCAGCGTGGGCGTGACGACGAGCTGGCAATTACGATTGGTCTCGAGACCCATTTTGCCGAGCAAGGTCGGTGCCTTGACCCCCGCGGCCCAGACCAGCAGGTCGGCCTCGATCGTGGAGCCCGATCCGGTCAGGATCGCGTGCGGCCGGGCTTCGATCACCTGCACCCCGGGCAGCACCTTCACCCCAAGGTTTTCCAACTCCGCCGTCGCCGCTTCGGCCAGCCGTTCGGGCAAGGCGGGAAGGATGCGCGGACCGGCCTCCACCAGGGAGATTTCGAGCCGGCTCTCGTCGAAGACTTCGAGCCCGTAGTGGCGCAGCGCAGCAGCCGAATTGTACAGCTCGGCCGCCAGTTCGACCCCGGTTGCTCCGCCGCCGACAATGGCGATGCGGACATGTTCATCGGCGTCGCCGCGCGCGGTCATCGCCCGCGACACGCGCAGGCAATGATTGAGCAGGCGGTTGCGGAATTTGTCGGCGCCGTCGCGGTCGTCGAGGAACATACAGTTTTCGGCCACGCCCGGGATGCCGAAATCGTTGGTCACCGAGCCGACGGCGATCACCAGGTAATCGTAGCGGATGCGGTGGCGGGCGATCAGTTCGGTCCCGTCATCGTCATGCAGCGGCGCGATGATCACCTCGCGTCTGGCCCGGTCTACGCCCTCGAAGGCGCCGGAGAAATAGCGATAGCCCCAGCGGTGGCAGTGGCTGCGGTAGCCGACTTCGTCGAGATTGGCGTCGAGCGCACCCGCCGCCACTTCGTGCAGCAGCGGCTTCCACACATGGGTGCGGTTCTTCTCGACGAGGATGATGTCGTGGTGTTTGCGACCGAACCGCGCGCCAAGCCGCCGGACCAGTTCGAGTCCGCCGGCGCCGCCGCCGATGACAACGATCTGAGTCTTGCGTTCGCGCGCATCCATCGCGCCAGTCTTAGCTCTGGCTCGCGAGATAGCCATGGATGGCCGCAACCACTTGCGCCCCGTCACCCGCCGCCGCCGCCACGCGCTTGACCGATCCGGTGCGCACATCGCCGATCGCGAAGATACCGGTGCGGCTTGTTTCCAGCACGCGGCGGTCTTCGCCCGCGTCCTTGCCGGTGAGGACAAAGCCCTTGTCATCGAGCTTGATTCCGGTGCCCGCCAGCCAGTCGGTATTGGGATCGGCGCCGATGAACAGGAACAGGTGTTCGATCGGCAGGGTACTTTCAGCGCCGGTATTGCGGTTGCGGTAGTCGATCGTCTCGATGCGGCCTTCCGCGCCGTGCACGGCGGTGACCTCGCCCCCTTCGACCAGCTCGATGTTCGGCTGCGCGGCGATCCGTTCGACGAGGTAGCTCGACATCGTCTGCGCCAGCAGGCGGCGCGCCAGCAGCGTGACCTTGCCGGCCTTGCTGGCGAGGAACACCGCCGCCTGCCCGGCCGAGTTGCCGCCGCCGACCAGCGCCACGTGTTGCCCGGCACACAGCCGCGCCTCGATTGGCGAGGCCCAGAAGTGGATCGCGCTGCCCTCGAATGCCTCGATGCCGGGCAGGTCGAGCTGGCGATAGCGCGCACCAGTGGCGACCACGACGGCGCGGGCGCGGGCCGATTCCCCGTTGGCCAGCGTCAACTTGTGATCGGTCCGCACCCCATCGGGGCATTCGAGCCGGGCCGCCTCGTCCGGAATCGCCAATTCGACGCCGAACTTCTGCGCCTGGTTGTAAGCCCGCGCCATCAGCGCCATTCCGGCGATCCCGGTCGGGAAACCGAGAAAATTCTCGATCCGCGCCGAGGCCCCCGCCTGGCCGCCGAACGCCCGGCAATCGAGCGTCAGCACGTCCAGCCCTTCGGATGCGGCATAGACCGAAGCCGCAAGGCCAGCTGGCCCGGCACCGACGATGACCACGTCATAGACGCGGTCTGGATCGATCGTGGTGACTAGTCCAAGACAGCGAGCGAGCGCGGATTCGGTGGGGCTTCGAAGGAGGTCGCCATTGGGACAAAACACGATCGGCAGCTCATCGTCGGTGACCGCGAACCGGTCGAGCAGCGCCCTGGCGGATTCGTCGTGCGCTGGATCGAGGCAGACGTGCGGGTGCCCGTTGCGGCCTAGGAAAGTCTCTAGCGCGAGTAACTGCGCAGTTCCGCCGTGGCCGATCAGGATCGGTCCCGTCCCGCCGCTTTCGAGCAGGCCCACCCGCCGCAGGATCAGCGCGCGCATGATCCGCTCGCCAAGGTCAGCTTCGGCGACGAGCAGGGCGCGCAAGCGCTCGGGCGGGATAAGCAGCAGTTCGCCGTCTTGCCGGGCCACGGCGTCCACTAGAGAGGGCCGGCCGGAGAGCTGCGCCAGTTCGCCCATGAAGCCGCCCGCATGGTGGGTCACCACGTGGCTCCGGGCAAGATTGCTGCCGCCCTGGATGATCTCGATCTCGCCCGACAGGATCACGCCCAGGCCAAGGCCCGCCTGGCCAGTTCGCGCGACAAGTTCGCCCTTGGAATAGCGCTTTACCTCGCCGAAGCGGCGGATGCGCTCGATCTCCGCATCGGCCAGAGTCGGGAACATCTGACCGGCACGGGCGACCCTTACATCCGAAGCGCCAGCCGGTGCATTGAGAACATCCATCGTCGGTAAGCCCCCAGAGTTCCCGACCCCGCAAGCGAGTCGGGCAATCGAACCTACCTCAGGTTGGGTGTGGCACCCACCGTCACAAGGGGCCCGCGTGTTCGGCACAAAAGCGCGCCAGCACTGCGCCAGTCCAGCCCATGATGTCCTTGGCCGCGATTTTCCATTCGCCATCTTCCATGGCGACGACATCACGGATGTGGCCGCATCAGTGCAAGTGCGGCGGCTGCGGCGGACGGTTGATCGTGGCCCAGGCATAACTGCGCACGGTCCAGTGGCCCGGCGTGCCTTCCGGCTCGAACAGCAATTGCGCCATCTGGTGCTGGTGGCCGGGAAAGTCTGCCCGCTGGTGGAACTTGAGCACCAGCTTGCGGATCTCGGCATGTCCCTGGCGCACTTCGAGCTCGCCCGACGCAGTTTCCTCGGTCGCTTGCGCATCGCGGGTGAACAGCGCCACGTAGCCCTCGGTGTCGCCGGTATCGAGCGCCCAGCAATAGCGCGCGTAAAGCTCGCGGATCGCCAGTTCGTCTTCCACCGAAGGTCGGGTCATTGCATTCTCCTCAGGCCACGGCCGCTTTGCGGGCCATGATACGCGGCGCGGTTTCGCGCAGGAACAGCGCGGTCAGCCCGCCCAGCACGGCGAGCACGATCAGCATCCACAGCGGCGCTTCAGCCCGTAGCGATCAGACAGCCAGCCGGCGAGCGAGGGGGACAGGACGCCGCCCAGTATCTCGCCTACGCCCATGACCACGCCCATCCGGGCCGAGTTCAAAGCACCCGCCAGACCCACAGCTTGATGCTGCTGGCATAGCGCGCGCCCGAGCAGATGAAGATCGACTTGTTGAGCCAGTCATACGGCCCATCCGGCGCGATGAATTCGGGGACGGTACGGAAGTAATATTCCGCCGGGTCGACATCCTCGCCGCGCCGCAGGCGGTCCATCACGTCGGGCGGACCATGGCGCAGGCCCTTGTTGCGGATCTGGATCAGCGCGCCGTCGTCGGTTTCGATGGCGTAGATCGCATCGGCGACAGTCACTCCATCGGGCCGGGTGAGCTGCCAGTCGGCCGAATTGCCCATCAGCTTGCCGGTTATCCTGGGGCCTTTGACAAATCCGCCAGCGCTGATCGGAATAATCCGCCGGGTGCCGTCGACCACCTTGCCGATCTCGCGCACCGGCTCCAGCTCGCCGCCCGCTTCGTAGACAAACTCAAGCTCGGGCTTAATCACGCGCCGCTCTCCCCGGTCTTTTTCAGTGACCCGCAAGGTTAAGAACCCTAGCGTCCAACGCAAGCGAATCGCGCAAATCTTGCGCGCAAGAGCATGATGAGGAGTGGATTATGGCGGCCGACCTGTACGCGGACTATGTCATCGTGGGCGCCGGCAGCGCGGGCTGCGTGCTGGCCGCGCGGCTGACCGAAAGCGGCGAGCACAAGGTCGTGCTGCTCGAGGCGGGCGGCGATGACCGGCCGCTGAAAGAGCCAAGCCAGTTCATGTCCAACGTGATGATCCACACGCCAATCGGGTTCGGCAAGACGCTCAACGATCCCAAGGTCAACTGGCTCTACGAAACCGAAGTCGACGAAGGGTCGGGCGGGCGGCGGCACAAATGGCCCAAGGGCAAGGTGCTCGGCGGCTCCTCCTCGATCAACGGGCTGCTTTATGTGCGCGGGCAATCGGCGGATTATGACGGCTGGGCGCAGATGGGCGCGCGCGGGTGGAGCTGGGACGAGGTGCTGCCCTATTTCCGCAAGAGCCAGAACCAGGAGCGCGGCGAAGACCAGTTCCACGGCGCCGGCGGACCGCTCAACGTGTCCGACTTTCCCGACGAGCATCCGGTTTCGGCGGCGATCGTCGAAGCCTGTGTCGAGGCCGGTATCCCGTACAAGAAAGACCTGAACGACGGCGACCAGGAAGGCGTCAGTTTCTTCCAGATGACCGCCAAGAACGGCAAGCGCCATTCGGCCGCGGTGGCCTATCTCCACCCGGCAATGAAGCGGCCCAACCTGACGGTCGAGCTGCGGGCGATGACGACGCGCATCCTGTTCGACGGCACCAGGGCAGTGGGCGTCGAATTCAAGCAGGGCGGCGAAACGCGCAAGGTGATGGTCGGACGCGAGGTAATCGTGGCCGCCGGCGCAGTGGAATCGCCCAAGCTGCTGGAAATCTCCGGCGTGGGCCAGGGCGCGCTGCTGCAGGGTCTCGGCATCACGGTGGTGCACGATTCGCCGATGGTCGGCGAGAACCTGCAGGACCACTACATGATCGGCTGTCAGGCAGCTCTGAAGGAGCCCAAGCATTCGATTAACCAGCTTTCACGCGGGGTCCGCCTGCTGGGGGAGATCGCCAAGTACGGCCTGACCCGCAAGGGGCTGCTGAGCTATGCTGTCGGCCACGGCTGCGTCTTCGCCAAGAGCCGTGACACGCTGTCGTATCCCGACATCCAGATCCACGTCATGGCTGCCTCAATGGACCTCGAATACCTCAACCAGTACCAGGGCCTGCGGCTCGAGAAGGATCCGGGCATGGCCAGCAACCCGTGCCAGCTACGTCCGGAATCGCGCGGCTCTATCCATGCCAAATCGCCCGACGGAACCGTGTGGCCCAGCATCGTGCCCAACTACCTGAGCGATCCGCTCGACAAGCAGAGCGTGGTCGACCAGCTCAAACTGATCCGCACGATCTGGCAGCAACCCGCGCTCGAACCCTACCTCAAGAACAAGGGCGATCCGTTCGGCACCACTGACGAGGAAATGCTCGGTTATGCCAAGCTGGCCGGCGGCACGCTGTACCACTGCGTCGGCACCGTCGCGATGGGGGATGAACGCTATCCGCTCGACCCCCAGCTCAAGGTGCGCGGCACCCAGGGGCTGCGCGTGATCGATGCCTCCGTCATGCCCAAGATCAGCAGCGGCAACACCAACGCGCCGACCATCATGATCGCCGAAAAGGGCGCCGAAATGGTACTGGCTGACGCGAAGGAAGCGGTCGCGGCCTGACCTTCAGCCCCGGCCGCCCGGAGCGTCGTAAGTGACGAACGAGATGCAGTTGCCATCCGGATCCTGGACGTAGAAGTCGAGCCCACCCCAGGCCTGGCGCTGGAGCCTTTGCGGGAAGCGCACCCCGTGCGCCTCGAATTCCTCGAATAACACCTTGACGTTGGCGACCTCGATCGAAGCGAGGAGCAGCGAGCCTTCCTTCGCCGCCAACGCCGCGAAGTTGGGCTCGCGGACCAGCCGGAAGTGGAGGCACGCCGCGTCGCGCGAGACAGCGTCATAAAAAGGCGGTTTGCCGTGGAGGAAGTCGAGCGTGAACCCGAGCTTCTCGACGTAGAATTCGGTCGCCTTCGCTAGGTCGCGCACGAACAGAATCGGAGTGGCGTGCTCCAGGCGCGGAGGCCCGGCCGCGGCGCCGGGTTCGACGGCAACGCCATCGAGCGACACTTTGAGCGCGACCCAGTCGGCAAAGCCGGCTTCCGCCGCCACCACTTCCTGCGCCAGCGCGAGCGGCATCGGCATCGCCAGCGCCTCGGCGTCTGTCAGATTCCGGAAGCGTTCGATCTGACGGAGCTTGCCGCCGACGGAATAGTTGCGTTGGCGGTGCCAGCGGACGATCTGCTTGGCGCGCTTACGATAAGTCTCGATCTTGGGCATGAGTGTGCTCCTGCTGATTGGATCAGCGGGCGGGCCTTGCCCTTCCGGCCGGACGGCCGTTGCACCCCGAAAAGCGAGCGCTTCTTACCGCCCCGTTCGCTTGCCTTCAAGCGTCCGGCGTGTGGGCGATCGCCTTGAAATAGCCGATCGTTTCGGGCGTGACTGTCGGCGGCTCGACCGGCGGGTAGAAACTGAGCTTGACGATCACAGTGGCGGTCGCCGGGCTGACATAGATATATTGTCCCGCGAGCCCGACCGCGCAGAACGCCCCGGGCTCGTTGTCGACCTGCCAGATCTGGAAGCCGTAGCCGGGAAAGCCCCCGCCGAAGCCCGGGGGGATGCCGGTCGGTAGCATGGTTGTGGCCTGTTTCATCCACTCGGCCGGCACCACCTGTGCGTCGCCGCGCTTGCCGCCGTGCAGCATCAGCAGGCCGAGCCGGCCGAAGTCGCGCAACGTCGCGTTGAAGCCCATGCCGTTGAGCGCGCGGCCCCCAACTCCGATCGGGCCCGGCGGCCCGTCGGCAAGCCAGAATGCATCGGCCTGCGCGCCGAGCGGGCCCCACAGCTTGTCGCGGGTGTAATCCTCGAGCTTCTGCCCGGTCGCGTTTTCCAGAATCCAGCCGAGCACCATCGTGTTGAGCGTTGAATAGTTGAACGTACTGCCCGGCGGATTGCCGCGCCTGGTTTCGAGCGCGCCGGCGGCGAATCGCATCTTGTTGAGCACGATCGCGTCCTGGTGGAGATGGCCGGCGAAGCTCGGGTGCGCGCCGAAATCGTAGCGTTCCTGGTAATCGACGCCCGAGCGCATTTGCAGGATCTGCCGGATCGTCACGCCCTCGTAGCCGCTGCCCTTCAGTTCGGTGACGTACTTGTCCGCCGGATCGTCAAGCGAGGCGATCTTGCCTTCGCCGAGTGCGATACCGACCAGCATCGAGGTGACGGTCTTGGCCATCGACATCGACAGGAACCGGGTCATGTCGTTCGAGCGATTGCGGTAGTCTTCGAACACCACCTTGCCGTGGCGCATCACCAGCATTGCGTTGGTGTAAGTCCGTTCGGCGAATTGCGGATAGGCGTAGCTCTGCCCGCCGAAGCTGTCCGCGGGCATGGTGAAACCGCTCGCGGCTGGCAGATCCCAAACCGCCCCGCTGCGCGGAACCGCGCGCGATTCGAACACCCGGTCGGTCTCGCGAAAGGTGAAGCTGTTCACATCAGGGTTGAGCAGCTGCCAGCGCATCGCGATGACCGCGGGGGTCAGCGGGAAGGCCTTGCCCACGAAAGGGTCCGCCGGCGTCTGCGCCTGAGCTTGCGGCGGAGCAGCGGTCTGCTTTGCGCAACCCGCGAGAGCCAGCGCGCCCAGCGCGACGGCCAGGCCAGCCCGTTGAGTCTTGTTCATGTCCCCTCCCCGTTCGGCGCTCAGGCCGGTTGAAGTTCCTTCGCCAGCCCGATCGCCTCGCTCGATGCAAAGTTACCATGGAAGCCGAAGCGCAGGCGGATCGGCAGGAAGATCGTGGCGATCGGTCCTTTCTCGATAGCGAGCGCGTCGAACAACAGCAGATCCGTGCCGTGCGTGGCCAGCCGGTTGCAGACCTGCACGATCCAGCCATCGCCTTCGGGCGCATCGGGGGTGCGCGGGATAAAGCAGGGTTCCTGCAGGGTCGAAGTCGGGCCGCACCACCAGTGTTGCTCCGCCCCGCTTTCGAAGTCCTTCAGGAACAGGCAGTTCATCAGCATCCCGCCGGCGCTGCGTGCTTCGGTCTCGATGGGCCGGCGCATGTCCATCTCGAGGCTCCAGCCGTAGCGGGTTCTTTGCCCGGCGAAGCGATCGTCGATGCGCGGGAATTCGGACACCGTTTCGGTCAACCGGGTGACGCTGTCGAATTCATCGCCGTTGCTGGCAAGGTCGACGGTCCAGTCGGTCAGCCGGCTGGCGGCTTCCATCGGATTGAACGGCGCATCGTTCCAGTCCGGGAAGAACGGGAACATGTTGTTCTTGGCTTCGGGCGTGACGAAGTGAACCTTGGTCCCTTCCTGCCAGGCGTTGAGCACGTGGCTGGCGAAGCAGTTTTCGCGCTTGAACCAGCGGATATCTTCCTGCTTCAGGTCATCCCGCCGGGGGATGATCCCGAGGTAGACCGGTCGGCTGGTATCGAACCCGAAATGCGGCTTCATCGCTTCCAGCCGCTCCCACGAGCCAGTCGACGGGACGATGTGCAGCACCAGGTAATCGGGCGTGATCCCGAAGTCGTGCATCATGCAGTAGTAGGGGACCTTGAACCACTTCTCGCGCACCAGTTCGCCCTCGGGGCTGACTTCGTAATAGGTCACGTCGTCCGAACACAGGCCGCTCGCCGCGTAACCAATGGCGACCATGTTGCCGGTGGCGGGATCAATCTTGGGATGCGCGGTGAAGGTCTGCCCGGTCATCTTGCCGCCGAACTTTTCGTATCCCGCAGTTTCCATCGTCGCCGGGTCCATCACCAGCGCCGGGCTGTCTTCCTTCAAGGCCCACAGCTTGCCGCCGAACACGAAGGCGTTGGTGTTGGCGGTGCCGCGGATTTCGCCCTTCACGCTTTCGTCGTCGGTCAGCGGGTTGCGATAGGCGCCGAACAGCGCCTTGCCGGCCGCCTTTTCCAGCTTCCACTTGTCGGTCTGCGCCCAGCGTTGGCGGAAATCGCACTGGCCATCGTGGAAGTGGAAGCGGGTGATCATCCCGTCACCATTGAAGGCGATATCGTCACCCAGCCGGGGGGGAAAATGCGGATCGGGCTGGACGCGGAAAAACGCCCCATCCAGCTCAGGCGGGATCGAACCTTCGTGCGGCAAGTCGGCAATGTCGGCTTCGATCCGGCTCGGGGTGTTGAAGCCGGTAAAGCTCGGCGTATCGGGAAACTGCGCCATCGGGGTCCTCTCACCTTGTCGCGCTGGATTGTATGCTCCACTAACGATTAATCAAGCGATTGGGACGGGGACGAGACCGAATGGAAGCGGCCAAAATCAACGCCGGGAAGGCGAGCGATCTGGCCGGACTGGACGAAATCGTCGGGTTCCACATCCGCCTCGCGCATGGCGCGGTCAATCGACATTTCACCGAGACATTTGCCCACCTCGACCTGACCCAAAAGCAGGTTTCGGCGCTGTGGCTGGTGAGCGAACTGCCCGGTATTTCGCAGATCGACCTTGGCGGCCGGCTGCGGATGGACCGGGCAACCACGATGACCATCGTCAACCGCCTGCAGGCGCGCGATTTCATGCGCCGCGAGCGTTCGGAACAGGATGGCCGCAAGCAGGCGCTGTTCCTGACCGACGCCGGCCAGGCCGCACTGACCCAGGCGCGCGGCTGCATCGAGGCGCACGAAGCCTGGCTGAAAAGCCGCTTCAGCCCGGCTGAAACCGAAAAACTGGTGGAAATGCTGTCGCGAATCCACGATTGAACGCGAAGGGCCCCGACCCCGGGGAGAGGAAACAAAAACATGGCCGGACCAACAGGTGGCACCAATCCGATAGGCGTAATCGACGACAACCCGATGAACGGGCGGCAGTGGATCGTCATCGTCCTGATGATCTTCCTCAACGCGCTGGACGGGTTCGACGTTCTGTCGAGCGCGTTTGCCTCACCGGGCATTTCCACAGAATGGGGTATTCCGCGATCCGAACTGGGCATCGTGCTGTCAGCCGAACTGATCGGAATGGGCTTCGGTTCGATCATCCTCGGCAGCCTCGCCGACAAGATCGGGCGCAAGCTCGACATGCTGCTGTGCCTCGTGATCATGGCGATCGGCATGTACATGGCGCACGCCGCCACTTCGGTGAACATGCTGACCGTGTGGCGGCTGCTGACCGGCCTCGGCATCGGCGGCATGCTCGCCTCGACCAACGCCGTCACCGCCGAATGTTCGAGCAAGGCCAGCCGCAGCCTGGCCATGTCGCTGTACGTGATCGGGTATCCGGTCGGCGGCGTGATCGGCGGGTTCGCTGCGCAAGGCTGGCTGCTGGTGGATTACGATTGGCGTGCGGTCTTCCTGTTTGGCGCGGTCGTTACCGCGGCGATGATCCCGCTAGTCATCCTGCTGGTGCCAGAAACACCGGCCTTCTTCGTTTCCTCGCGTCCCGAAGGCGCGGTGGACAAGATTAATCGCTCGCTGCGCGTGTTCGGCAAGCCGCCGATTACCGACCTGCCCCCGCCGCCGGCCGCCAAGCCCAAAGTCACCGACATCCTGTCCAACCCGCGCCTGCGGCCGGTCACCTTGCTGCTGGCGTTCGGTTACATGTTTCACACGTTGACGTTTTACTACATCCTCAAGTTCGCGGTGCAGATCGTGTCCGACTATCCTCCCGGCTACCCGCCGCCCGTCGCGGCCAGCACGCTGACGTACGCCAACATCGGCGGCGCCATCGGCGGCGCGCTGTTCGGCCTGTTCCTCAAGAAATGGGACATCAAGGGCCCGACCATCGGTGCGGCGTTCCTGGGCGTGATCGCAGTGGCATGGTTTGGCATGGGCCACGATACGCTGGGCCAATGGCGCCTGGCCGGATTCCTGACGATGTTCTTCCTCAATGCCGCGATCGTTGGCTACTACGCCGCTTTCGCCCGCGGTTTTCCGGCATACGCCCGCGCCACTGGCACCGGTTTTGTGCTCGGTGTGGGCCGCGCGGGTGCGGCCGGATCGCCAATCCTTGCCGGCTACCTGTTCGGCGTGCTCGGCAACGACAAGCTGCTCCCGGTCTCGCTGATCATGTGCAGCGGCGCGATCCTGGGGGCACTGATGGTCTGGCTTGTGCCGCTGCGCGATGCCGATGCCGACTTGGGCGATATCCCCGCTGGCGAACCGCTGACCACTTAGGAGATTACTTGCGTGAAGAGCCCCCCAAGTGAAAACTAGGGCTGCCGTTGCCTTTGCCGCCAAACAGCCCCTCGAGATCGTCGAACTCGATCTGGAGGGGCCGAAGTCGGGCGAAGTGCTGGTCGAGATCATGGCCACCGGCATTTGCCACACCGATGCCTATACGCTCGACGGGCTCGATTCCGAAGGCCTGTTCCCCAGCGTGCTCGGCCACGAAGGCGCGGGGATCGTGCGCGAGGTTGGGCCGGGGGTAACCTCGGTCGAGCCGGGCGATCACGTGATCCCGCTCTACACGCCGGAGTGCCGGCAGTGTAAATCGTGCCTTTCGGGCAAGACCAACCTGTGCACCGCAATCCGCGCCACCCAGGGCAAGGGGCTGATGCCCGACGGGACGAGCCGGTTTTCCTACAAGGGCGAAACGATCTTCCACTACATGGGCTGTTCGACGTTTTCGAACTTCACCGTGCTGCCCGAAATCGCGGTCGCGAAAATCCGCGAGGACGCGCCGTTCCAGTCGGCCTGCTATATCGGCTGCGGGGTCACCACCGGCGTTGGCGCGGTAACCAATACCGCCAAGGTGCAGGTGGGCGACAATGTCGTGGTGTTCGGCCTCGGCGGGATCGGCCTCAACGTGATCCAGGGTGCCCGGCTTGCCGGCTCGGGCAAGATTATCGGTGTCGACATCAACCCCGACCGTGAGGAATGGGGCCGCCGGTTCGGTATGACCGACTTCCTCAATTCCAAGGGCCTGAGCCGCGAGGATACCGTGGCCAAGATCGTCGAGCTGACCGACGGCGGCGCAGACTTCACCTTCGATGCCACCGGCAACACCGAAGTGATGCGCACGGCGCTGGAAGCCTGCCACCGCGGCTGGGGCACGTCGATCATCATCGGCGTAGCCGAAGCGGGCAAGGAAATCGCCACCCGTCCTTTCCAGCTCGTAACCGGGCGCAACTGGCGCGGGACAGCGTTCGGCGGCGCCAAGGGCCGCACCGACGTGCCCAAGATCGTCGACATGTATATGACCGGCAAGATCGAGATCGACCCGATGATCACCCATGTTATGGGGCTGGAAGAGATCAACACCGCCTTTGACCTGATGCACGCGGGGACAAGCATCCGCAGCGTCGTCGTTTTCTAAGCGTTACCT
>JBDSDZ010000048.1:0-7068 GCA_039920345.1 Croceibacterium sp. | reverse complement strand
CCGCCCACCGATGCCTGCCGCGCTTTCACGCCGATTACCGCCGGACCCACTGCAAGGCGACACTTCGGCGGCGGCAAGGCGACAGCTGTCAGGGCCAAAGCGACAGTTTCACCGCGCAAGGCGACGCTTTTGCCGCGCAAGGCGACACTTTCGGTCCAAAATGCCCTGTACCCTGTCACACGTGTCAACCCGGCGCCCGGCGGTCGATGCCGCTTGCGCCGGGCGCTCCCATCCGCAAAGGCGCGCACCATGTTCGATGATGCGCTGATCGCTGCCGCCCGTGTGTCCAAGGCCTGGCCGTTCCAGGAGGCGATGAAGCTCGTCAAGCGCTTCCCCGAGGGCAAGCCGGGCGGCGCGCGGGTGCTGTTCGAGACCGGCTATGGCCCCTCGGGCCTGCCGCACATCGGCACCTTCCAGGAAGTGCTGCGCACCACGCTGGTGCGCCGGGCTTATGAGATCGTTTCGGCCAAGAACGGCAAGCCTGCGGCGACCCGGCTGGTGGCCTTCAGCGACGATATGGACGGGCTGCGCAAGGTGCCCGACAACGTGCCCAACAAGGCCATGCTGGAGGCGCATCTCGGCATGCCGCTGAGCCGCATTCCCGATCCGTTCGGCTCGAGCGACAGCTTTGCCGGGCGCAACAATCGGATGCTGCGCGATTTCCTCGACCAGTACGGGTTCGATTATGAGTTCGTTGCCGCCAGCGATCGCTACAATTCGGGCCAGTTCGATGAGGCGCTGAAGGGCGTTCTGCGCAAGTTCGATGCGGTGATGGACATCATGCTGCCGAGCCTGCGGGCCGAACGGCAGAAGACCTATTCGCCGGTGCTGCCGATCAGCCCCACCAGCGGCAAGGTGCTGCAGGTCCCGGTGGAAGTGGTCGATGCCGGGGCTGGGATCATCCGCTTCGAGGACGAGGGCCAGGTCATCGAGCAATCCGCGCTCGGCGGGCAGGCCAAGCTGCAGTGGAAGGTCGACTGGGCGATGCGCTGGCAGGCGCTCGGCGTCGATTACGAGATGAGCGGCAAGGACCTGACCGACAGCGTCACCCAGTCGGGCCGGATCGTCCGCGCGCTGGGCGGGCGGATGCCCGAAGTGATGATCTACGAGCTGTTCCTCGACGAGAATGGCGAGAAGATTTCCAAGTCCAAGGGCAACGGCCTGACGATTGACGAATGGCTGCGGTATGGCAGCGAGGAAAGCTTGGGCCTGTACCTTTACCGCGAACCCAAGAGCGCCAAGAGCCTGCATGCCGCCATCGTGCCGCGCGCGGTCGACGAATACTGCAGTTCCGCGAGAAGATCCCCGCCCAGCCGCTCGAACAGCAGCTTGGCAACCCGGCCTGGCACCTGCTGCGCGCCAATGGCTACAAGGGCGGTGACGGCGACAGCCTGCCAGTAACTTACGGGCTGCTGCTCAACCTCGTCGGGGTGCTTGGCGCCGGCGCGACCCGCGAGCAGGTGTGGTCCTACCTCGGCAATTACGTTGCCGATGCCGATCCGGCGCAGCACCCCGCGCTCGATGCGCTGGTGACCAGCGCGCTCGCCTTCAGCAAGGATGTGACCGCCGCCACGCTGGCCAAGCGGGCCCCTGCCAAAAACGAAGCCGCTGCCCTGCGCGAACTCGACCGGGTGCTGGGCGCAATGGGTGAGGACACCTCGGCGGAAGAGCTGCAGACCGCGATTTACGAGATCGGCAAGGACGAGGCATTCGGGTTCGAATCGCTGCGCGACTGGTTCCGGGCGCTGTATGAAACCCTGCTCGGTTCAAGCCAGGGGCCGCGCATGGGCAGCTTCATCGCGCTCTACGGCGTCGCCAATACGCGCACCCTGATTGCCGAGGCGCTCGCCCGGGCCTGAACCGGCGGGCTAAATCCACCGGCGGCAGCGATACCATTTGGTGATGACGTACTTCTCGCCTTTGATGACCGGCATCCCGGCGTGGATGGTGAATGGATTGGGCACGCCTTGCGCGTCGGCGTTGTTCCACACCAGCAGGGTGCCGGGGCGCGGTTCGAAGGATAGCCCGAGGTTGGGAAAATCGGTCGTGCCGCCTTCCTCCACCGTGTTGAGATAGGCCATCGCGGTAAAGCTGCGCTGGCCGCCGCGGTTTTTCTCCACCTCCCAGTAGGGCGTGTTAGATGCAAACCAGTCGGCATGCGGTTCGAACTGCTGGCCGGCCAGGTAGCGCTGGGTCTGGATGGTCTCGCCAAAGCTGGGGTCGATGCCGAGCAAGTCATCAAAGCGCCGCTGGAGCCCGCGCACGAACGGGTCGAGCGGATCGACATCGCCCGAATAGGAGGTGCGGTAATTGCTCGCATAATCCGCATCGAACGCCCGGCTTGGCTTGGCCACGGCGTCGGTTATCGCAATCAGCCGCGCGCATTCCTGCGGATCGAGGAAATCGCCGATCGCAAACAGTTCCGCCTTGTCGGTTGGGACCTTGTAGACATCGGGGTTGCCGGCCAGGCGCTGGCGAACCTTTTCACCCAGGCGGCGAAGGCGGGTCTTGTCGGGATTATCGCGCGCGTCGGGCGGGGCAATGATCAGCATCGCGGCGGCTTAACAAGCTGGCCCGCCGGCAGGCAAGCCCGCAAAGCAGAAGCCCCCGCCTCCCCGAAGGGAAACGAGAGCCTCGCTCTGCCGGGCCACTCACACCGGCAAAGGCGTGTTCTGGGAGCGCGGGGCGCTTACCAGAAGAAGTCGTAGATTACGTCGACCACTTGGCCGCTGTAGACATCCACCAGCAGCACATCGTCGTAGTAGCGGACCCAGCGATAGGGGCCGTAAACTTCGGGCAGGCGGTACTGCCAGGGGTCATTGATCCAGTAGCGATCGCTGTAGAACAGCTGGCTCAGCAACCCGCCGATACCAAGCCGGCGGTAGCTGTAGTTGCGGTACGGCGAGTAGTAATTGCCGATGTGGAACACGACGCGGTTGTTGTTGCGGTAACCCTGCCAGTTATAACGATTGCTATCGCGCCAGCGGCGGTCCCACTGGTCGTGGTCGCGCCGGCCATCGTTGCGCCAGCTTTCCCGGCCGCGATTGTTCTGCGCGTACCGTGAGCTGTCGTTATCACGGCGGTCGTTGTCGGTGTAGGACCGGTTGCGGTTCTGGTCGGAGTACGACTGGTTACGCTGATCACCCTGGCGCTGGGTCTGTTCGCTGCGCTGGTTGTTCCAGCTGCCCTGGCGCTGGCCCTGTTGGGTTTGCGTCGCGCGCTGGTCAGTCTGGCGCTGCTGGTTCCAGCCGCCCTGGCGCTGGCCCTGTTGGGTTTGCGTCGCGCGCTGGTCATTCTGGCGCTGCTGGTTCCAACCGCCCTGGCGCTGGCCCTGCTGGCCGCGCTGGTCGGTCTGCTGGACGCGGGCCGGTTGCTGCACTTGCTGGCGCTGCTCCGGCTGGCGCTGCTGAGGCTGGGCTTGAGCGCGCTGCTCATTCCGCTGCTGGACTTGTTCGGCGCGGCGCTCGAAGGCGTTGTTGCGCTCGCCCTCTTCGCGGGCCGAGGCAGCGGATGGAGCCGCGGCAACGGCGATGGCCGCAGCAAGCGCGGTCAAGGCACTGGATTGAAGGAACTTAGAAACGGACATTGCAGCATCTCCCTTAAGCGTGCCGCCCGAGTGGCTGCGGCCCAAGTCACGCAGCCCAATTAGGCGATTCGCGCTTTCCGTTAACTGAACCGGCATGCTGGCTTAGCGTTCATGTTCGCAGCGTGTATTGTGAATGAAATGGGACCTTGCACGGTAGACGTGTCGCGGTAGCGCGGTTACGGGCACCGCCATGGCATTTCTCGCTCGCTTCACTGGCCGCGTGACCGGTTCGCTGCCTGAAGAACTCGTTCGCGCGCACGATTGGCGCCGCCGCCTTGCCTCGCTGGTCGGGGCGCTGGTGATCGGATTGCTGGCGATCGGGTTCGCCTGGGCGGGCGATTTTGCGCAGCGGCTATTCGGCGGCATCGCGGCCCAGCATCGGTATTGGCCGCTGGTGCTGACCCCGGCGATGTTCGTGCTGATTGCCGCGCTGACCCGCTGGTCGGCGCCCGAAGCGCGCGGATCGGGCATCCCGCAAGTCATCGCCGCGGCCCGCGACCCGGAAGGCAGCGCGAGCAAAGGCCTGCTCTCGATCCGCACCAGCGTGGTCAAGCTGGTGCTATCGATTGGCGCGCTGTTCGGCGGCGCCTCGGTCGGCCGCGAGGGGCCGACCGTGCAACTCGGCGCGGCGGTGATGGTACAGATCCACAAGCTGTTCCAGGTCCGGGTGACCCCCGGCGTGCTGATCGCCGGCGGCGCGGCGGGCGTGGCGGCGGCGTTCAACACGCCGCTCGCGGGCATCGCCTTCGCGATCGAAGAACTGGCCGTCGCTTATGAGCAGCGAGTGGCCGTGCTGGTGATGGGCGCGGTGATGGTGGCGGGCCTGACCAGCCAGGGCATCGCCGGCGAGTATATCTACTTCGGGCACGTCGGGCGCGGCCTGCCGCTCACAACGGTGCTCCTCGCGGCGCCGCTCGCGGGCATTGGCTGCGGGCTTGCTGGCGGGTTGTTCTCGCGCATGCTGCTATCATTGCGCGGGCCGGGCGGACGTTGGAGCAGCCTGCTCGGCCGGCAGCCGCTGGTCACCGCGCTGATCTGCGGGATTATCGTGGCGGTGCTCGGCGTCGCAACCGGATCGACCTGGGGCACCGGCTACGAGCCGACGCGCGCGTTGCTTGCCGGGGCCGAGGGCGGCTACTGGTTCGGCCCGGCCAAGTTCCTCGCCTCGCTCGCCACCGGAGCCAGCGGCATTCCCGGCGGCATCTTTGCCCCTTCGCTGGCGATCGGCGCCGGGCTTGGCAACTTGCTGACCACGTTGTTTCCCCCCGAACAGGCGGGCGCGATCGTGCTGCTGGGCATGGCCGGGTTCTTCACCGGCGTGGTCCGCGCGCCGCTGACCGCGGTCATAATCTTGAGCGAGACAACCGGTAGCACCGCGGCCATCCTGCCGCTGTTCGCAACCTGCCTGATCGCCGATTTCGCCGGCGCGCTGGTGTGCCGCAAACGCCTCTACCACGCGCTGGCGGGCGATTTCGTGCCGCCCGAGCTGCCGCCGGAACCGGAAGAGAACCGTTACCTCTAGCGGCTCACCGAGTCAGCTTCTTGTACGCCAGCCGGGTCGGCCGATCCGCCGCATCGCCCAGGCGGCGGCGTTTGTCTTCCTCGTAGCTTTCGAAGTTGCCTTCGAACCATTCGACGTGGCTGTCGCCTTCGAAGGCGAGGATGTGCGTGGCGAGGCGATCGAGGAAGAAGCGGTCATGGCTGATGACCACCGCGCAGCCGGCGAAGTTCTCGATCGCGTCTTCGAGCGCGCCGAGGGTTTCGACGTCGAGGTCGTTGGTCGGTTCGTCGAGCAGCAGCACGTTGCCGCCGGTCTTGAGCATCTTGGCCATGTGCACGCGGTTGCGTTCACCGCCCGATAGCTTGCCGACGTTCTTCTGCTGGTCCGCGCCCTTGAAGTTGAACGCGCCGACATAAGCCCGGGTGGACATGTCCATCCCGTTGACCTTCATATAGTCGAGCCCGTCGGAGATTTCCTCCCACACGTTGTGCTTGGGGTCCAAGTGATCGCGGCTCTGGTCGACGAAGCCGAGGCGCACGGTCGAACCGAGATCGATGTGGCCGCTGTCGGGCGTTTCCTTGCCGGTGAGCATTTTGAACAGGGTGGACTTGCCCGCGCCGTTGGGGCCGATCACGCCGACGATGCCGCCGGGGGGCAGCGTGAAGCTCAGGTCCTCGAACAGCAGCTTGTCGCCAAACGCCTTGGACAGGTTGGTGACCTCGATCACCTTGCCGCCGAGCCGTTCGGGCACCTGGATGACGATCTGCGCCTTGCCTGGTTTGCGGTCGTTCTGCGCTTCCTGCAGGTGCTCGAACTTGCGGATACGCGCCTTGGACTTGGTCTGGCGCGCGGCGGGGGTCTGGCGGATCCACTCGAGCTCGCGCTGGAGCGCCTTGGTCTTGCCGCTCTCCTCGCGGTTTTCCTGCTCCATCCGCTTGGCCTTCTTCTCCAGGTAGGTGGAGTAGTTGCCTTCGTAGGGGTAGTAGCTGCCGCGATCGAGCTCGAGGATCCATTCCACCACGTTGTCGAGGAAGTAGCGGTCGTGGGTGATCATCAGCACCGCGCCGGCATAGTCCTTGAGGTGATTTTCGAGCCACAGCACGCTTTCGGCGTCGAGATGGTTGGTCGGTTCGTCGAGCAGCAGGATGCCCGGCTTCTGGATCAGCAGGCGGGTGAGCGCCACGCGGCGCTTCTCGCCGCCCGAGAGGCTTTCCACGCCCATGTCGCCCGGCGGGCAGCGCAGCGCTTCCATCGCGATTTCAAGCTGGTTGTCGAGGGTCCAGCCGTCGACCGCGTCGATCTTGGTCTGCAGTTCGCTCATCTCGTCGCCGAGCTTGTCGAAATCGGCGTCGGGTTCGGCCATCTCGGCGCTGATCGCATTGAACCGTTCGACCAGCTGCGCGGTTTCGCGGGCGCCGTCCTTGACGTTTTCAAGCACGGTCTTGGTCGGGTCGAGCTCGGGCTCCTGTTCGAGGTAGCCGACGGTGATGTTCTCGCCCGGCCACGCCTCGCCGGTGAAGTCCTTGTCGATCCCCGCCATGATCTTGATCAGCGTGGACTTGCCAGCGCCGTTGGGGCCGACGATGCCGATCTTCGCGCCCTGGTAGAACTGCAGGTTGATGTTGCTGAGCACCGGCTTGTTCGCGCCGGGGAAGGTCTTCGTCATGTCCTTCATGACGTATGCGTACTGGGCGGCCATCGGGGGTCCTTCGGGAAACGGCAAGTGCTGGAGTTGGCGCGCAGATAGGGTGCGCGCGCGCGGCGGGCAAGCGGGTTGGCAGCGCGGTGCGGGGCGCGTAGCGCTGGCATGGATGAAGACTCTTGCCGATCCGCAGCACCTCCTCGTGACCGGCCTCGCAGCGATCCGCGCGCGCTTCGCGGTGCCCGCGGACTTCCCGCCCAAAGTGCTTGCCGAGGCCGAGCGCACCCGCCGCCGCGCTCCGACAGAGCACGCCGACTGGACCGCGCACCCCTTCGTCAC
>JBDSDZ010000047.1:0-14394 GCA_039920345.1 Croceibacterium sp. | reverse complement strand
GCGGCGGACGCGATGATGATGGCGGCGAAGAGCTGATCGAAAAGCTGGTTCACATCAACCGCGTTTCCAAGACGGTGAAGGGCGGCAAGCGCTTCGGTTTCGCCGCGCTGGTCGTGGTCGGTGACGGCAAGGGCCGCGTTGGCTTTGGCCATGGCAAGGCTCGCGAAGTTCCGGAAGCCATTACCAAGGCTACCGCTTCGGCCAAGAAGAAGATGATCCGCGTTCCGCTCAAGGAAGGCCGCACGTTGCACCACGATGGCCGCGGCCACTTCGGTGCCGGGCTGGTCAACGTCCGGTCGGCTCCGGCCGGTACCGGCATCATCGCCGGTGGCCCAATGCGCGCGGTGTTCGAAAGCTTGGGCGTCCACGACGTGGTCACCAAGTCGGTCGGCACGTCCAATCCGTACAACATGATCCGCGCCACATTCGACGCGCTGAGCACGCAGACTTCGCCGAAGTCGGTCGCCCAGCGTCGTGGCAAGAAGGTCGTCGACCTGCTCGGTCGCGGCGGCACCACTGAAGTGGAGGCTGAGGCCGCCGCTGAAGCGATTGCGGAGTAATCGGCATGGCCAAGAAGAACATGATCAAGATCAAGCAGATCGGTTCGCCGATCCGCCGTCCCGAAAGCCAGAAGAAGATCCTGGTCGGGCTCGGCCTCGGCAAGATGCACAAGGTCGTCGAAGTCGAGGACAGCGCTGAAACGCGCGGTGCCATCGCCAAGCTGCCGCACATGGTTGCGGTGATCGACTAAGCGCAATCCGCGCCTGCAACAACAACCGGGCCCCGGCAGCGATGCCGGGGCCTTTTGTTTGCGCGCTACAGCCCGGCTGAGGTGAGCAGAGCCTCGATGTTGTCGCGGTACTGGGCAAAGCTGTAGCGTGGCGCCTCGGCCTGCGCGGCAAGGCGCCAGCTATCGAGCAGCGCGCGGTCGCGCACCGGCACCATCATCGCCTCGGTCAGAGCGTCGACACTCAGTTCCTCGAGCATGATGCCGCAATCTGGGGTCACGCCGTTACCCGAATTTTCTGACTGGATGATCGCCAAGCCGCTCGCAAGGCCCTCGATCAGCGACAGCGCAGAGCCTTCGAAATAGCTCGGAAAAACCAGCACGTGGTGCGCGGCCATGACCGCCGGCACTTCGCTGCGTGGCACGCCGGAAATGTGGGTCACACGGTCACGATATGGCGCGAAAGTCTGCGGCGGGACCGACAGCTTACCGAGCAGCGTCAGGCTGGCCTGTTGGGGCGGGATGCGGCTGATGGCCTGCAGCAGCAGGTGAATGCCCTTGCGCGGGCCAAGCTGACCGACCAGCAGGAACTTCACCGGCCCATCGCGCGGCACTGGTGTTGGGGTCGGCTGATCGGCGAACAGCACTTCATCATAGCAGTATGGCAGCACGCGCAGCTTGCTGGCGGTAAACGGCGATTCTTCGCGGATCGTGCGGGCGGCGAACTCGCTCCCGGTCACGATCAGGTCAGCCTGGTGCAGTTCGTCCTCGGCTAGGTCAATCTGGTGCTGTGGGATCCGCCCTGAACTGGCCTCGAACCATTCCGGCCATTGTTCGCGAACGCCGTCGAGTACCGTGTTCATCGTGCGCCAATGGCCGATTGTCCGGTCCAGCACGCAGAATCGTCCGCGCTGGGCGGCGAGACCAAAGGCGTCCCGCGAACTCCCGTCATAGCCCCACAGCGCGAACGGTGCCGCCGAGCCGATCTCCTCCTCGATCAAGCGAGCGAATGCGTGGTTGCCAGCAATGTCGATCCGCCTCGACAATTTGAAAAACCCGGCCCGCGCGGCCATCCGTTCCAGCCATTCGTGGATCCCCCCGGTACGCACCAGCGTGGGGTCGAGCCCAGGCGCGCTAAAGCGGCTGAATTCACGTGCCAGCCGACGTCCTACCGGACCCGGCAAACGCCCAAGCGAATAAGGCCATCGATCAGGCTGGTGGTAGATTGACGTCGCATACCATTCGAGGCGGCCCAGGTCCTGAAGCGCCCGGGCCGTCTGCCAGCTATGCTGCACGCCCGGGTGAAACACGGCGACCTTGCTGCGAACCACATTGCTTCCTTCTGCTGAGCAGCCAATGGTCTGGCTGATGCCGGATGGCCCCGGAGTCGCGCCGCTACGGGGCAAAATCGGCATTCGGCGCCGGCGGCGGAGCGCCCTTCGGGGACTTGCGGATTCGATTCGTCAGCGCGCGCCGGGCGGGCACTTCGATCATGAAATAGCCAAGGTAACTGGCCACGAAAATAGCCATGTATGTCACCACTGCCATCGCCACGAGGATCGGGATGTTGCCGTGAAACAACTTGTCGGCCGCGACATTGAGGAACGCCAGGATGAACAGTCGATGCCAGATGTAGCTGGAGTAAGTCAGCTGGCCGAGCGGACTAAGCCTCAGGGCAATCGGGTGGATGCGCTCATGCCGGTCGGCTGAAACCGCGACGATCACCAGCCCGACCAGAGTCAGGAGCGACACGATCTGCGGCGCACCGAAAACCATTTCCGTCAGCGCTACCGCGGCCAGAACGACAACTATCGCGCCCGACCTCGGGATGTCAGGGATCAGGTGCTGCGCCTTGAACAGCAGGTAGCCGAAGGTGAACCCGGCAAGGCCGCGGGCCAAGTGGGGTGTGTCCAGCCATTCTCCGCCCGGAGCGATCAGCAACGTGCCGGCCACGATCGCCAGCGTGCTTGCCAGCAGCAGCCATCCCAAACCGCGACTCGCAATCAGGATCAGGATCGGCAGGATGGCATACATGCCCATTTCCACGCTGATCGACCAGGTGACGCCGTTGAATTCATTGGTGGAGCCGCAGTCGAAATACTCCTGCACCAGCAAGGCGTTATAAGCGACGCAGCTGGGCGAGAACGAGGGAGCGGTGGTGCTTGCCCCGCGGGTCAGCAGCACGGCCCATAGCACCATGTTGAGTGCCAGCACGACCAGATGCAGCGGATAGAGGCGCGCAATCCGGCGCCACATGAATCCGGCATAGTCGCGCGGCGCACCAATGCGCCCCTCATAGACGAAGGCCATCACAAAGCCCGAGATGGCAAAGAAGAGGTCCACAAACAGGGCCAGGCCATCGGCGTCGGTTATGGCCTGCTGCCGCAGCGCCGGGTTCAGGTAAAAGAACTCGTGCGAATGCAAGAAGACGATGGCGACGCTGGCCACCAGCCGCAGGAAGTCGAGATTCCTGATTTTGTCGGATTCGGTCTTCAGCCCGAAAAAAGTGGTCATTCGGCCGTCAATGCGTTGCGATCACAACTTGGCCTTCAATGCCAAGCGGCGCTCTCGCGGGGACATTCTCTTTGCAGATCGCTCAAGCTCCGCAGCAAGCCTAGATGGTTCGATCCGATCTCGGATCGCTTCTCGTCGGTCCTTTGGATTGGCAAAGACCGGCGAATTCTTAGCGGTGGCGCTAGTTATCCAGGCGCTCTGGATGGCCTCGACTGCCTCACCCTTACGCGCGTATCGATCTGCAATCGCCAGCAGCACGATCGGGACGTAAAAGAACAGTCCCGTTCTGAAGATGGTGACAAGGCTACCGTCGCGGAAAGCGACGATCGAAATCGAGGCGAAGACCGTCATAGCAATGGCGGCAATATTACCCTGCATGCTCATGACAAATCGGCGATAAACAAGCCCGTACGCGAGGGCGAAAAGCGCGGTCCAGATGACCACACCTGCATAGCCCATGCTGTACCAGCCCGCGCCCGGGACGGACATGGTTGCACCTATCACCTGACCCCATATGTACAGGTCGAAACGCCGGATAGGAGGACCGACCGGTTTGTCAGGCCATAGTGAGCGAGGAATTGGCTCAGTGAACAATTGGAGATTATTGAGGAAGTAATCGTAAGTACCGGAACGCTGTGGCACCACATAAACGATATATTCGAAGAACTCCATGTTCGCGAAGTCGATGCTATCGAGCGGGGCACGTTCCTGAGCGACATAAACCCTGTCGGTGCCGAATCCGAAAAACTGCCGAATTCCAGCCCCTCGATCGAGCTGGATCGCATTGAAGACAGGAATGCAGGCAATGACCAGCAAGACAACCTTGATGTTCGGCCACTTCATGCGCTTGTCAAATAGGAACAGGAGGCCGATGGCAGCGGCGGCCGAGACGACGTCGTTGCGCGTCCCGGTCCCGAATCGCAAAATCGCAAAGATCACGAACGGCAACATGCTCTTCAGTTTGAAGCGGCCAAGGAATGCGATGATTGCCGTAACCGGGCCGAGCATAGTACCCAGAGAAATGAAATACCCGTTTGCATTTATCAACCGGCTCTCACCAGTCCTCGTGTCGAACTGGCTCAGGTTCTCGCCGGTCGCACTCTGGTTCCAGAGCCAGTATAGCGAATAGATCGCCACGGCCGACAAAACGATGGCGAACGGCGTAAAGATCATTAGCAATCGCCGCCGATCGTTGATCTCCTGCTGTTCTTGCTTGAAGACCAGCGGCTTTGCGACCGCTAAGCTTACGCTGATGAACACGAACAGCGCGAGATTGGTCGCAATCAGGACTTGCGTCTTGTCCCATTCCGTTGGCTCGAATTGCATCGCATCATGGATCGCCCGATATTCGTAAAATAGGCTCAGTACGGGCCTGACCACGAACACCAGCCCGTGAAATAACAGGTAGAAAGTGGCCGGATTCAACGCCGATGCGGTCGGGTGCTTAAGGTACACAGTGCCGGCGCCAAGAAACGCAAGGACGGACAAGACTACGGCCGTTGCGTACATCGGGCACCTGACAGAGATAAGCGACGGACCACGCTATAGCCCGATTGCGGGAGGAATCCATCCTGCTTTGCTGCAAGGCAGCAAAGCCTGAAGGGAGAACGTAGAATGCCGATTAATTTGAAAAATGTGGTTCATTTTTGTCGCGCTGAAAGGTTCGTCCCGAGTTGCCCAAAAAGACGGTCGATTTCCACGGAGCATTCCTATTTACGCGTTCATCACTGCAAAAATCATTGTTGAGGCCATACTATTTCCAACCTTCACTGAGCTCTTTGAAAAAATCACATCAACGGGGATTGAATGAAATTTTAGTCGCCCGCAGCAGGAAACACCCGGCCCGCCACCTGACAGCCGATCGGCCCTGGCAGGGGGTGACAAACCCGACGGGGCCGGTTAAGGGCCGCGCCTTTCCACCAGCGCGAATCAAGCGAAAGCGAGTGCGACGATATGAAACTGAACGATCTTCGAGACAACCAGGGTGCCCGCAAGGGCCGGATGCGCGTGGGCCGCGGCATTGGCTCGGGCAAGGGCAAGACTGCCGGCCGCGGCCAAAAGGGCCAGACGAGCCGCTCGGGTGTCTCCATCAACGGCTTCGAAGGCGGCCAGATGCCGCTCCACATGCGGCTCCCGAAGCGCGGCTTCAACAACCCGTTCGGCAAGGATTATGCCGAGGTCAACCTGGGCCAGATCCAGAAGCTGATCGATGACGGCAAGCTCGACGCCAAGAAGCTGATCGACCATGCCGCGCTCAAGGAAGCCGGTGTGGCCCGCGGCGGCAAGGATGGCGTGCGCCTGCTCGGCAAGGGCGAGATCAAGGCCAAGGCCCAGTTCAAGGTCGACGGTGCGTCCAAGGGCGCGCTGGCCGCGGTCGAGAAGGCCGGCGGTTCGGTTGAGGTGATCTACAAGAAGCCGGCTGGCGAAAAGGCTGCCGAGAAAAAGGGCAAGACCCGGGCCGCATCGCCCAAGCATGCCAAGAAGCCGGCCCCCAAGCAGGCTGAGGCCGCTTCCGCCGAATAATCCCATGGGAATCGCTGGGCGGGGTTCTTGTATCCCCGTCCGGCCCCTATATGGGCTGACCTGAAGAGGGACGGGGGCAGTGTCGCCCGCCAACCGAGGCATAATTAGACCCATGGCATCACGCGCCGATAATCTCGCGAGCAATCTCAGCTTCGCCAACTTTTCCAAGGCGAGCGAACTCAAGCAGCGCATCTGGTTCACGATCGCGGCGCTTGCCGTGTTCCGGTTCCTCAGCTTCGTGCCGCTGCCCGGCGTCAACCCGCTGGTGCTGGAAACGCTTTACGACCAGACGCGCGGGGGCATCCTCGACCTGTTCAACACCTTCTCGGGCGGCAGCCTGCAGCGGATGAGCCTGATTGCTTTGGGCGTGATGCCGTACATCACCGCCTCGATCGTGGTCCAGCTGGCCGCGGCGCTGCATCCTTCGCTGATGGCGCTGAAGAAGGAAGGCGAAGCCGGGCGCAAGAAATTGAACCAGTACACCCGCTACGGCGCGGTGCTGCTGTGCGCGATCCAGGGCTGGTTCCTCGCCTCCGGGCTCGAGGCTTACGGCGCCTCCAGCGGCCTGCAGGCGGTTGTCAGCCCGGGCATGGGCTTCCGCATCATGGCGGTCATCAACCTCATTGGCGGGACCATGTTCCTGCTCTGGCTGGGTGAGCAAGTGACCAGCCGGGGCATCGGCAACGGCGTTTCGCTGATCATCATGGCCGGCATCGTGTCGCGCTTCCCGACCTTTATCGGCAACTTGTTCGAAGGCGGCCGCACCGGCTCGATCAGTGCGATCGTGATCATCTCGTTCATCATCATGATTATCGGGCTGATCCTGTTCATCTGCTTCATGGAACGGGCGCAGCGACGATTGCTGGTGCAATATCCCAAGCGCGCCAGCGCCAAGGGCATGATGCAGGCGGATCGCAGCCACTTGCCGCTCAAGCTCAACACTGCCGGCGTCATCCCGCCGATTTTCGCCAGCTCATTATTGCTGCTGCCGCTGACCATCAGCCAGTTCGCCGGCAACTCGGTTTCGTCGGACAGTGCGGCGTACACCGTGATCCAGACGCTCAACCAGTACCTCCAGCATGGTGAGCCGCTGTATCTCGCGCTCTATGCGGCGGGCATCCTGTTCTTCACCTTCTTCTACACCGCCGTGGTGTTCAATCCGGAAGAGACGGCGGAAAACCTGAAGAAGAATGGCGGCTTCATCCCCGGCATTCGCCCGGGCAAGCGCACGGCCGAATATCTCGATTACGTGCTCACCCGCATCACCGTGATCGGCGCGGGCTACCTGACCCTGGTTTGTGTGCTGCCGGAATATGTGATCAAGCAGACCGGCATTCCCCTGTTCCTGGGCGGCACCAGCTTGCTGATCGTGGTCAACGTGACTGTGGATACGATCAGCCAGATCCAGTCGCATCTGCTGGCGCACCAGTATGGTGACCTGATCAAGAAGGCGAAACTGAAGGGCCGACTGCGCTAAGGACTGCGCTGCGACCGGGGGAGTGCGATGAACATTATTCTGCTGGGCCCACCGGGAGCAGGCAAGGGCACCCAGGCCACCCGGCTGGTCGACCATCACGGAATGCGCCAGCTCTCCACCGGTGACATGCTGCGCGCTGCGGTGGCAGCAAAAACGCCTGTCGGAATCGAGGCCAAAGCGATCATGGATCGCGGCGAACTGGTGTCCGATGCCATCGTCTCGGCGCTGATCGATGCCGAACTGGTGGCGATGGGCCCCGACGTCGGGGCCATCTTCGATGGTTATCCGCGCACCGCCGAACAGGCGGTGCAGCTTGACAGATTGCTTGCGCAACACGGCCGCCAGCTGGGCCGGGTAATCGAACTTGAAGTGGACGAGGACGAACTCGTGCGCCGGATCGTCGGCCGCTACACCTGCGCCGCCTGCGGCGCGGGCTATCATGACGAATTCCAGCAGCCTGCCGTCGCCGGGGTGTGCGACAAGTGCGGCGGCACTGAATTCAAGCGGCGCAAGGACGACAACGAGGAAACCGTGCGCACGCGGATGCAGGAATATCGTGCCAAGACCGCGCCGATCCTGCCGCTGTACGAAGCGCGCGGGCTGGTCAGCCGGGTCGATGGCATGGCGCCGATCGACGCGGTCAGCGATGCGATCGAGGCCATTCTCACGGCCGCCTGAGCGCGTATTCCCAGGGCATCCAGGCGCCGCACGGCGATGTTTTGACGACCGGCACATTTTGCTGTAGTCGTTAACGCCTGAAGTCCGGGGGCCCCTTTTGCGGCCTGTGCCGGCATTTGCGCGTTTCGCTGTTGACGGAGCAGGCGATTCGCCTTAAGCGCGCCCCTCATTCGACAATTGCGAGGCAGTTCGGCGGGCAAGCCACAAAGTGCCTGTTCAGCCGTCCATTTTGCCATTGGCAGACCGCCTCGCAGGTGTCGGTGATAACCGCGATGAGATAGGGACGCCCGGCCTTGCCAGGTACGCCCTGTGGAGCATGGAGAAGTAAGTGGCTCGTATTGCCGGGGTAAACATCCCCACCAACAAGCGCGTGATCGTCGCGCTGACCTATATCCATGGTATTGGCTCGACCTCGGCGAAGAAGATCGCCGACAAGCTGGGCATCGATCACGGCCGCCGCGTTCAGGACCTGAGCGACGCCGAAGTCCTGCAGATCCGCGAGACGATCGACGCCGATTTCTCGGTCGAAGGCGATCTTCGCCGCGATACCGCAATGAACATCAAGCGCCTAATGGACCTGGCCTGCTACCGCGGCCTGCGCCATCGCAAGGGGTTGCCGGTTCGTGGACAGCGCACGCACACCAACGCGCGCACTCGCAAGGGCAAGGCCAAGCCGATCGCCGGCAAGAAGAAGTAAGCGCAGCCAGGCTGCAGCTCAACTTTCTCGCCTTTTGGCTCAGGATTAGGACAGGACACGAACCATGGCACGCGAACCCCAGCGCATTAAGCGCCGCGAGCGGAAGAACATTTCAAGCGGCGTCGCGCACGTGAACGCCAGCTTCAACAACACGATGATCACCATCACCGATGCGCAGGGCAATGCAATCAGCTGGTCCAGCGCTGGCGCGATGGGCTTCAAGGGCAGCCGCAAGTCGACTCCCTATGCCGCCCAGGTTGCCGCCGATGATGCCGGCAAGAAGGCCGCCGAACACGGCGTCCGGACGCTGGAAGTGGAAATCAAGGGACCGGGTTCGGGACGTGAATCTGCGCTCCGGGCCTTGCAAGCGGTGGGCTTCACTATCACATCCATCCGCGACGTGACGCCGATCCCGCACAACGGGGTCAGGCCGTCCAAGCGTCGCCGCGTCTGATCGAGCCTGCCGGCGGTCCGCCAAAGTGGTGGGCCGTCATTAGTTTTCGCATCGGCCGCGGCGCTCCCAGCGCTCCGCGGCCGTGCCGCCTGTAGAACACCTTAGGGGAAGTCCATGTCCGTCAATACCAAGAACTGGCAGGAACTGAAGAAGCCCAACAGCCTCGACGTCAAGAGCGGCGGCGATGCCAAGCGCAAGGCGACTTTCGTGGCCGAGCCGCTCGAGCGGGGCTTCGGCCTGACGCTCGGCAATGCGCTGCGCCGCGTGCTGCTCTCGTCGCTCCAGGGCGCCGCGATCACCTCGATCAAGATCGAGAACGCGCTGCACGAGTTCTCGTCGCTTGCCGGCGTGCGGGAAGATGTCACCGACATCGTCCTCAACGTGAAGCAGATCGCGCTCAAGATGGAAGGCGAAGGCCCCAAGCGGCTGCAGCTTTCGGTAACCGGCCCGGCCGAAGTGACCGCCGGCGACATCGCCGTGACCGGTGACATCGAAGTCCTCAACAAGGACCTGGTGATCTGCCACCTCGACGAAGGCGCGACGCTCAACATGGAACTGACCGCCGATAGCGGTAAGGGTTATGTCCCGGCCGTCGGCAACCGCCCGATCGATGCGCCGATCGGCCTGATCCCGATCGACTCGCTGTATTCGCCGATCCGCCAGGTCAGCTACAAGGTCGACAATGCCCGCGTCGGGCAGGAACTCGATTACGACAAGCTCAACCTGACGATCGAAACCGATGGCACCGTCACCCCGGAAGACGCGGTGGCCTACGCCGCGCGCATCCTGCAGGACCAGCTGAGCCTGTTCGTGCACTTCGAAGAAGGCATTCCGCAGCCGTCCAGCCCGATGATCGGGATGGCCGCGCAGCCGGAAGAAAGCGACGCCAATCAGCTCAACCGTTACCTGCTCAAGAAAGTCGACGAGTTGGAACTGTCGGTACGGTCGGCCAACTGCCTGAAGAACGACAACATCATCTACATCGGCGACCTGGTCCAGAAGACCGAGGCCGAGATGCTCCGCACGCCGAACTTCGGCCGCAAGTCGCTCAACGAGATCAAGGAAGTCCTGAGCTCGATGGGCCTGCGCCTGGGCATGGACATCCCTGGCTGGCCGCCGGAAAACATCGAGGAAATGGCCAAGAAGCTGGAGCAGGAACTGCTCGGCTAATCAGCCAACAAGGGGCATCGGCCGGACCCCGACTTCCGGCCTGGTATGGGTTACCTGATACGGGCCCCTGACGAACGGAGTATCCGAAATGAAGCATGGCATTTCCGGCCGCAAACTGCAGCGCAAGTCCGGCCACCGCGCCGCCTTGCTGCGCAACATGGCCGCCGCGCTGATCAAGCACGAGCAGATCAAGACGACCACGCCCAAGGCGAAGGAACTGCGTCCCTACGTCGAAAAGCTGATCACGCTCGCCAAGCGTGGCGGGTTGTCGAACCGCCGCCTGGCGCACAGCCGGATCCTCGACGAAACGCAGGAAAAGAAGCTGTTCGAAGTACTGGCCGAGCGTTACGCCGGCCGCGAGGGTGGCTACATCCGGATCATCAAGGCCGGTATCCGCGCCAGCGATTCCGCCCCGGTGGCGATCATCGAACTGGTTGACCGCGATCTCGACGCCAAGGGCCTCGACAGCGGCCCGGTGATGAACGAGGACGAACTCGAAGAGGCCTAAGTCTCTGTTCGCGTTGTGAATTGCAAAAGCGGTTGCGATCGTTACGGTCGCAGCCGCTTTTTGCTTTTCCGGAGCCCCTGATGCGCCTCACCCTCTACGCTGCCGCGTTCGTCGCGGTGACACTCTCCTTTCCAGCGCAGGCCCAGCAGATGACCGCTCCGACCTATCCCGAAACCCGCACCGATAACGCCGTCGACACCCTGTTCGGCGAGGCGGTGGCCGATCCCTATCGCTGGCTCGAAAACGACGTCCGCAGCGATGCCGAAGTGGCCGACTGGGTGACGCGCGAGAACACCGTCACCAACGCTTATCTCGGCCAGCTCCCGGCGCGCGCATGGTTCAAGCAGCGGATTGGCCAGCTGTTCGATTTCGAGCGCTTCTCAACCCCGGTGAAGCGCGGTGGGCACTACTTCTACACTCGCAATACCGGCCTCCAGAACCAGTCGCCGCTTTATGTTCGCGACGCGCTGGACGCGGCGCCGCGGCTGCTGCTCGATCCCAATACCTGGGCCAGCGACGGGGCCACCGCACTGGATAGCTGGACCGCCTCGCCCGATGGCTCGAAACTGCTCTACAGCGTGCAGGACGGTGGCACCGACTGGCGCATCCTGCGCGTGCTCGACGTCGCCACCGGCGCAGCGGCTGCCGACGAGATCCGCTGGGCCAAGTTCACCGATCTGGCCTGGATGGGCGAGCAGGGGTTCCTTTATTCGCGCTTCCCCGAACCGGCCGAGGGCCAGGACTTCCAGGCACTGAACTTCGACCACGCGGTGTACTTCCACAAGCTCGGCACGCCGCAGGGCGAAGACGAGCTGGTTTACGCGACCCCGGAGCACCACGATTACAACCACAGCGCGAGCGTTACCAGCGATGGGCGCTGGGCCATCATTACCAGTTCGGTTGGCACCGATGCGCGCTATGAAGTGCACGCCATCGACCTGGCCAAAGTGGCCACGCAAGGCTGGACCGCGCAGCCGCTGGTCACCGGTTTCGACAACGCGTGGAGCCTGATCGACGGGGTCGGCGGGCAGTTGTGGTTCACCACCAACGAAGGCGCGCCGCGCTACAAGGTGGTGACGATCAACCTCGACGTGCCGGAAGCGGGCTGGACCCCGGTGGTGGCCGAATCCGAGCAGCCGATCGACGGTGCCACGATTGTCGGCGACCGACTGATCCTGGCCTACCTCAAGGACGCCAGCTCGGCGGTGCGCACGTTCGACCTGGCGGGCAAGGAACAGGCCCCGATTGATCTCGGCGGGATCGGCAGTGTGTCGGGCTTCACCGGCAAACCGGGCGACGGCGAGACGTTCTACAGCTTCACCAGCTTCAACCGCCCGCCCACGGTTTTTCGTCTGGACACCTCCAGCGGCGCGACCTCGATTTTCGCCCAGCCGGACGTGTCGTTCGATCCGGATGCCTTCGTGGTCGAGCAGCGCTTCTACACTTCGAAGGACGGCACGCGGGTGCCGATGTTCATCGTGCGCCGTAAGGACGTGACCGGCCCGGCGCCGACGCTGCTCTACGGCTACGGCGGGTTCGACATCTCGCTCACCCCGTCATTTTCCGCCGGGCGGCTGGCGTGGGTCCAGGCGGGCGGGGTGTTCGCGCTGGCCAACATTCGCGGCGGCGGCGAATACGGCAAGGCGTGGCATGACGGCGGACGCCTGAACAACAAGCAGAACGTGTTCGACGATTTCATCGCCGCCGGGGAATTCCTCAATAGCCAAGGGATTGCCAGGGACGACGGGCTGGCCATCCAGGGCGGCTCCAACGGCGGCTTGCTGGTGGGCGCCGTAGCCAACCAGCGGCCCGACCTGTTCGCCGCCGGTAATGCGCAGGTGGGCGTGATGGACATGCTCCGCTTCGATCGCTGGACCGCCGGGCGCTATTGGGTCGACGATTACGGCTATCCGGCCAAGGAGGCCGATTTCAAGGTCCTCCGGGCCTATTCGCCGTATCACAACATCAAGGCGCACACGCCCTATCCGGCGCTGCTGGTGACCACCGCCGACACTGACGACCGCGTGGTGCCCGGGCACAGCTTCAAATATACCGCCGCGCTGCAGGCGGCCGACCTTGGGCCCAGGCCGCAACTGATCCGGATCGAGACCCGCGCCGGGCACGGTTCGGGCAAGCCGACCGACAAGGCAATCGAGGAAGCGGCGGACGTGATGGCGTTCCTGGCCTACTGGACGGATCTCAAGACACCGGGCGGTGAACGTTAAGAAAAATGGCTGATTTAATTAACGGCGACTGTCTGCGACATTCAGCGTCGTTATAGCCACCGTTTGGTAGAACCTGATTCGTGAAAAGGGCCATTTGCCCTTCGAATCGAGAGGAACCGAGTCATGAAGACCCTTACCAAAGCTCTTGTCGGAACCGTCGCGGCTAGCGCGATGGCACTGGGTATGGCCGCACCGGCACAAGCGCAGTATCGCGACAGCCGCAGCCATGACGGCATCGACGTTGGCGACGTGATTGCCGGCGCGCTGATCATCGGCGGGATCGCGGCCGTTGCATCGGGCGGCAGCCGCAACAACGGCGGCTATTACAACGATCGCGGCTACAACGGCGGTTACTACAACAACAACGGCTACAACGGCCGTTATGACGAACGCTACGACAACCGGGCCGGCGATTCGCGCCAGGCGGTCGAGCAGTGCGTCAACGCCGCGCAGCAGAACGCCAGCCGTTATTCCTACGGTGGCCAGGCCCGCGTGACCGACATCCGCAAGATCGATCGCAAGCGCGATGGCTACAAGGTGGAAGGCCGGATCGCGGTCAACAGTCGCGGCCGTGACTACCGCCGGGGCGACAGCCGCTACGGCTCGGGCTGGAACAACGATTACCGCGGCTACAACAGCCGGTATGCGGGCTACGACTCCGGTACCTTCAAGTGCGAGGTGCGCTACGGCCGGGTGGTCGATCTCGACTACAGCGGCATCCGCGGGCTCTAACACGCTGAAATGACGAACGGGCGGTTCAGGCTATCGTAAGTCTGGACCGCCTAATCGTATTATCACAAGGGGTGCGGCGCCTCGTCGCACCGTTCAATCAAGGAAGCCGCCATGGCTTTGAAGACCAGCAAGTTGGCCGCCGCGACTGCGCTCGCCGCGGCCTTTTCCATGCTCGCAACTCCCGCGCAGGCGCGCGACTACTATCGCTATGGTCACCGTGACCGGGTTGACGTGGGCGATGTGCTCACCGGCGTGCTGATCCTGGGCGGCATTGCCGCGGTAGCGGGCGCGGTAAACAACGGCTCGCGCAACACGCGCTATCCGGATCGCTATCCTGATCCCTATCGCGGTGACGCGGCGCGCTATCGCACGCCGGGGGCCTATAACCAGAACCAAGGCCGCGGGATCGACCGCGCGGTCGACCAGTGCGTCGCCGAGGTCGAGCGCCGCTCGGGCCCGGTCGACAGCGTCGAAGGCGCCAACCGGGGGCCGAGCGGCTGGTCGGTATCGGGCACGCTGCGCAATGGGCAGGGCTATTCCTGCTCGATCGGCAACGATGGCCGGGTAAGCGATGTCGATGTCGGCAACGGCCAGTACAATCAGGGCTATGCCCAGCCGGATGGCGATGATGACCAGGCCTATGGCGACAAGGCAGACAGCCAGTGGGATGACCAGGCGTATGCCCGTGC
>JBDSDZ010000046.1:0-16681 GCA_039920345.1 Croceibacterium sp. | reverse complement strand
AATGGTGGGCGTAGCAAGGATTGAACTTGCGACCCCTGCGATGTCAACACAGTGCTCTACCACTGAGCTATACGCCCGGCCAATTCAGCCGTGCCGTGGTAAGCGGCAGGCGGGCCCTCTAGCGGGGGCCAGCCCGTCTGACAAGTGGTCAGGGGCGGAAAAGGGCTTCGGTTTTGGCGTCCTCGAACATACGTTCGATTTCGAGCACCAGGTCCTTCAGGTGGAACGGCTTGGAGAGCATCTTGGCCTGCGGCGCTTCGCGGCTGGCGCGCAGCGTGACGGCAGCAAATCCGGTGATGAACATCACTTTCGTGCGCGGGCTGATTTCGGCGCAGCGCTGGGCCAGTTCGATCCCGTCCATTTCCGGCATCACGATGTCGGACAGCAGCAGATCGTAGTCGATCGCTTCGAGCAGCGGCAGCGCTTCGGTGCCGCGATCAACCGCGTCAACCGCGTAGCCAGCCTTATCGAGCGCGCGCGCCAGGTAGGCGCGCATCGCATCGTCATCTTCGGCAAGCAGGATACGGATCATCGGTAGCAGCTCCAGGCAGGATTTGCGGTGAAGTGATCCTTTATGCCTATGGTGCCCGAGAATCTCATACAATATTGGGAATGACCAGCTTTGACACAGCCGCAAAACGCGGCCAGCTTCGGGCCATGTCAGAGAACGGGCCGCCAAGCGGCGAATCCACCCGACAAGAGCCTAGCAATGACAAGGGTATAGTGCCCGGAATTGCGCGGCAGGCGGCGTTTTCGCTGGCGCTCAGCGCGCGCTCGCCAATCCCGGTCCTGATTGCCGTGCCTCATGCCGGGCGAATCTATCCCCCGGCGTTTGCCGATACCATGCGCCATCCGCACGCGGCGGCGCTGCGGCTGGAAGACCGGTTTGTCGACTTGCTGGCGGCGCAAGTGGCGCGCGAGACGGGCGCGGGTCTGCTGGTGGCGCAGGCGCCGCGCGCGATGATCGACCTCAATCGCTCGCCCGACGATGTCGACTGGGACATGATCGCGGGTGCCGAGCCAGTGCCACGGACCCGGATGTCCGCCGGGCGCCGGGCGCGCAGCGGGCTCGGCCTGGTCCCGCGCCGCTTGCCCGGCCTGGGCGAAATCTGGCGCCGGCGGCTCAAGCAGGAAGAACTGACGTTGCGAATCGACCGCATCCACCGGCCCTACCACGCAGCGCTGGCCGACAGCCTCGAGGCTTTGCGCGACCGCTGGGGTTCGGCACTGCTGATTGACCTGCACTCGATGCCGCCGCTCGGCCCCAAGCGCGGGCCCGACGCGTCACCCGATTTTGTCGTCGGTGACCGATTCGGCGCGTCGTGCGACAGCGGGCTGAGCGCCGCCGCGCTCGACCACTTGGCCGCAGCCGGCCAGCGCGCGGCGCATAACCGGCCTTATGCCGGCGGTTATGTGCTGGATCGCCATGCCGCGCCGGCACGCGGGGTGCACGGCATGCAGATCGAGGTCTGCCGCTCGATTTACCTGGATGATTCGCTGCGTGAACCGGGGCCGGGGATGGCCGCGGTGGCGCGGGTCCTGGCCGGGCTGGTGCGCCGCATGGCGCTTGAACTGGCCGGGCGGAGCTTGCCGCAAGCCGCTGAATAAGCGGTCTTCAGGCCATAAAAAACCACCTCGTGCAATGCACGAGGTGGCCAAGGTTCAGGGAGGAGATGCACCGAAGTGCATCTATCCAGCCGAGCCATGAGGGAAGCGACGACTGGACGCTTCCCATTTAATCTTTCTCGCGCGCGCATCAAGTGGCCTGCACTCGCCAGAACGCGGGCGCAGGCCAAAATCCTTCATTTGAGCGCTTTTGAAGCTCAGTTCACCGAGGCGTTGACGGCAATCGGGCTGTCGGCGCCGGGGCCTTTGCCCATCGCCGACTGTTTGGCGAAAACCACCCGCATCAGGTCGAGCGAGAACAGGTGCGCGTAGATCAGCGGCATCAGGCCAATCTTGTGCCATTCCTTGACCGTTTCCGGGTCAAGGTCGCGCAGCTTTTCCTGGTCGACCATGCGGAAACCGCGATAGACGTACGGCTGGTCGGGCTTGTCGAGCTGCTGGATGGCAACTTCGCCGTCCATCAGCAGGTCCGCCTTGGTCAGCTCTTCCACGAACGCCTGCGTGCGCGCGCCGGCTTCTTCGAACTTCTCGCAGAATTCGAGCACGCCCTTGGTGTGCTCGCTCGCCTCGCCCTTGTCGAACAGCGGGTTGCCTTCGACCGACTCGCCGAGGATTTCGGCCGTGGGGTCGAAGCACAGCGACAGTTCGTCGGTGTCCGGCTTGAGCTTGGCGAGGAGGAACGGGTAGCGGCGGATGTAGGCCGGGATGTAATAGTCTTCCAGCGGCGTGCCTTCGGCATCGAAGTAGACGTTGATGCCTTCATTGAGGCCCATCAGCGCCAGCGGGACCGAGTTGTCGCCTGCCGAAAAGATGATCGGATAGTCGCGCTGGGCGTGGGGGAATTCCTCCACCGTGAGCGGGATCGCGTGCTGGCCGTCGATCCACGAGGCCTTGTCGACCATGCGTGCCTTCCAGGTGCCGTGATCACGGCTGTTGAGGGGCATCAGGTCCTTGTAGAACAGGGGCAAATTGGGCTGCGGCGCGGTGGCCATTGTTACTCTCCGGTAAGGCTGTTGCAGGCGCCGGGGCGAGGGACCCCGGACGCGCGTTGGCGCGCTTTAGAGGGGCATTACCTCATGCGCAAGGCGGCACGAGCTTACCGGGATTGAGCAGACCGTGTGGGTCGAGCGCGCGCTTGATCGTGCCCATCAGCGCCAGTTGCACCGGGTCACCGAGACGGCCCAGCTCGTCGCGCTTCAACTGGCCGATGCCGTGTTCGGCACTGATCGAGCCGCCCCAGCGAGCAGTCAAATCGTGCACATAGGTGCTGATCGCCTTGCCTTCGGCCAGTTCCCACGCCCCGCGCACCGCGCTTGCCGGGGCGAGGACGTGGAAATGCACATTGCCGTCGCCAAGGTGGCCAAACGCAATGGCGCGGGTGCCGGGAAACCTGGCCTCGACATCGGGCACGGCAGCCTCGACGAAATCCGCCATCTGCGCCACGGGGACCGAGATGTCGTGCTGCATCGCTGGCCCGATGGCGCGTTCGGCAGGGGCGATTTCGTCGCGCAGGGTCCAGAACTGTTCGGCCTGCGCCTCGTTGGCGGCGATCGTCGCGTCTTCCACCAGTCCGTCGGCAAAGGCGCTTTCGAGCAGGTCCCGGGCCAACGCGGGCAGGGTGGCGGCGTGGGCGCGGTCGGCGGCAAGTTCGATCAGTACGTTCCACGCGTGGTCGCCTTGCAGCGGCGAACGGGTGCCCGGCACATGCGCCAGCACCGCCGCCAGGCTGTGGTGCGGCATGATCTCGAATCCCTCGAGCGCATCGCCCGCCACCCGCTCGGCGTGGAGCAGAAGCTGGCGCGCGGCCCCGACCGAACCGAGCCCGGCCCACAAAACCGCGCGGTCAGCCAGCGCGGGCAGCAGCCGCAGCGTGGCGGCGGTGACGATGCCGAGCGTGCCTTCGGACCCGATCAGCACCTGCTTGAGATCGAATCCGCGGTTGTCTTTCTTCAGCGGCTCCAGCGCGTCGAACACGCTGCCGTCGGCCAGGACCGCTTCGATGCCCAGCACTTGCGCGCGCATCGAACCGTGGCGCAGCACTTGCGTGCCCCCGGCGTTGGTCGAAATCAGCCCGCCGACAGTGGCCGATCCCTTGCCCCCCAGCGTCAACGGGAAGCGCAGGCCCTTGGCGGCGGCGGCCTCGTGCAGCGCTTGCAGAATAACGCCCGCCTCGCAGGTTGCCTCGCGCGCTTCGCGGTCGACCTGCCGGATCGCGTTCATCCGCCTGAGCGAAAGCAGGATGGCCGACCCGCTGTCATCGGGCGTCGCGCCGCCGGACATGCCGCTGTTGCCACCCTGCGGCACCACCGGCACCCGGAACTGCGAGCATAGTTTCATCAGCGCGGACACGTCGGCGGTCGAGGCGGGTGAGGCCAGCGCCAGCGCGCGCCCGGTATAGCGTCCGCGCCAATCGGTCAGCCACGGTTGCAGCAAGTCAGGGTCGCGGGTCAGCCCGCGTTCGCCCAGCAAGGCTTCGGCTTGGAGCAGGAAAGCAGCGGTGTCGCTCATGCTGCGGGCTTTGCCAGCGCGGCGAACAGCTTGCAAAGGCGAAACGACGAGTTAAGCCGACATTCAATCGGCCAGGCTAGAGGGGAAGGCGAACGGTCGCCGCGTGCGGCATGAACGCAAGCGAGCCAAGCCGCATCAATGAACAGCCTTTTCGCCATTCTGACCCCGCTTGCCCTGTTGCTCCCCGCCATCGCGGGCGAGCCGCAGGATGCTGCGCCGCAGGACCAGGCGGCGCAGGCGACCCCGACCGAGGAACCGCGCCCCGCGATGGGGCTCGATCCGGGGGAAGCCAAGCCGTTCCGCGCGCTCAGCGATGCGTGGCAACCGCAGACCGGCCAGCAAGTGCGGATCGAGGAGCGCGTGATCATCCGGATTGCCCCCAGCAATCCCGCCGCGCGCGAACAGATGTTGGCGCTGCTGCCGCGCCGCAATTCAAGCCAGTCCAGTTTCCGTGAAGCAAAGCTCGATGGCTGCATCGCGATATCGGACATCGCCGGGGTCCAGCCGGCCGAACAGAACCGGCTGTTGCTGTTCATGCGCGATCACCGGGTGCTGACTGCCGCGCTCGACCGGGCGTGCAAGGCGGAAGACTTTTACGCCGGTTTCTATGTCGAGCGGCGGGATGACGGACAGTTGTGCGCCCGGCGTGACATGCTTCAGTCGCGTTCCGGCGCCAGCTGCAAGGTTTCGCAGCTCAATCGCCTCGTCGCCACGCGCGAATAGTACACAGGATTTCTTGACTTTCGCCAGTGCCGCAGCCTACGGGCGCGGCGTTGCGGCGGCGTTCCCGCGCCTGCCCGAACACCCGCGTGGAAATTTCACGCATGATCCGGACATTATACACACTATGAACTTTGCCGATCTCGGCCTTTCCGACGAATTGCTGCAGGCGGTTGAAGCCGCCGGTTACAGCGAACCCACGCCTATCCAGGCGCAGGCGATCCCGCAGGTCCAGATGATGAAGGACCTGATCGCGATTGCGCAGACCGGCACCGGCAAGACCGCGAGCTTCGTGCTCCCGATGATCGACATCCTCAGCCACGGCCGCCGCCGGGCGCGGATGCCGCGCTCGCTGATCCTCGAGCCGACCCGCGAACTGGCGATGCAGGTGGCCGAAAACTTCGAGAAGTACGGCAAGAACCACGACCTCAAGATGGCGCTGCTCATCGGCGGCGTGCAGATGGGTGACCAGCTCAAAGCACTCGACGAAGGCTGCGACGTGCTGATCGCCACCCCGGGCCGCCTGATGGACCTGTTTGGCCGCGGCAAGATCCTGCTCACCGGGTGCGATCTGCTGGTGATCGACGAGGCTGACCGCATGCTCGACATGGGCTTCATCCCCGACATCGAGTTCATCTGCGAAAAGCTGCCGACCAACCGCCAGACGCTGCTGTTTTCGGCCACTATGCCGCCGCCAATCAAGAAGCTGTCCGACCGCTTCCTGACCAACCCGAAGTATATCGAAGTCGCCCGCCCGGCGACGGCGAACATCAATATCGCCCAGCACAAGGTCATGGTCAGCAGCCGCGGCAAGCGCGATGCGCTGCGCCAGTTGCTGCGGACCGACGATGTCACCAGCGCGCTGGTGTTCGCCAACCGCAAGACGACCGTGCGCGAGCTCAACAAGATGCTGCACCAGAGCGGCTTCTCGTCGGGCGAAATCCACGGCGACATGGACCAGTCGAGCCGGACGGCCGAACTTGACCGGTTCAAGAAAGGCCAGGTTACCATCCTCGTCGCCTCCGACGTGGCCGCACGCGGGATCGACGTGAAAGGCATCAGCCATGTGTTCAATTACGACACTCCGTGGCACCCGGACGATTATGTCCACCGCGTTGGCCGCACCGGCCGCGCCGGCGCCAAGGGCCGCGCGTTCACCTTCGTCACGCCCGAAGACGCCGAAGCGATCGGCAATGTCGAGAAGCTGACCGGCATCGCCATCCCGGTTTATGAAATGGGCGGCGAATCGGCGACGACCAAATCCGAGAGCCCGAAGCGCGCGCGCGCCGAGCGGACCGAAGAGAAGCCCGAAAAGCCCAGGCGCCAACGCCGCGAGCGTTCTGCGCCCGCCGCCGAAGCGCCCGAGCCAGCCGAAGCGCGCGAGGAACAATCGCCCGCCGAGCCGGCACCAGCGCCTGCACCGCGCGCCGAAAAGCCGCGGCCTGAACCCCGGTCTGAACCCCGGCCTGAACCCCGGCCTGAACCGCGCCCAGAACCCCGTTCCGAACCGCGCCCCGCGCCGCTCGCGGAAGAGGACGACGACGAGTGGAACGGCCCGGTTCCCGGCTTTCTGGGGCTATCCGCACTAAAGTGATCCGCGCTTTTCGCTTACCCCGCTGAA
This sequence comes from Croceibacterium sp., assembly GCA_039920345.1. GTDB lineage: Bacteria > Pseudomonadota > Alphaproteobacteria > Sphingomonadales > Sphingomonadaceae > Croceibacterium_A. The sequence continues at coordinate 10,206 of JBDSDZ010000046.1, read as the reverse complement.
CGGGTACGAAGCGGGGGAAGGGATTCAAAGCATGAATGCGTACGCGGCTCGTGCAGCCGCGGTTTGGATCCGGCTCATCGCTGGCTCGACCGCCCGCAAAACGCGCCTGCACGATCAGCTTGGCGCGCGGGTCCCCCTGTCGCGCCTGCTGCGTAACGGCCCACGCGCCCTGCTGACCGGGCTGAGCCGCTTGCTCCTTGGCTATCGTCCGGCGCGGCCGTGGATCTCGTACGACGTGCAGCCGCTGTTTGCGCAGCACCTCAACCCAGGCAGTCGCGTGCTCGAATTCGGTTCAGGCATGTCGACGATCTGGTTCGCGCACCGTGCCGGGCGGGTGATCTCGCTCGAACATGACCCGGAATGGTTTGCCCTCATCGAACGCCGCCTGCGGGCGTTTGGCAACGTGGACTATTTCTACGCCGAAGATCCGCGCACCTACTTTGCCGGTATCCCCGGCGAGCAGTTCGACCTGATCCTGATCGACGGGCCGTGGCGGACGGACCTTGCGCTTGCGGCGATCTTTCACCTGGCACCGGGCGGGATCATCTACCTCGACAATTGCGACAAGTTTCCCGACGCGCGGCAGGTGCTGCAGGACTTTGCCCGCAAGGCCAGCCTGCCGATGCGCGAGTTTACCGATTTCGCGCCGACCCAGTTGTTCGTCCAGCGCGGCCTGATGGTGGGCGGTTAAGGTGTCGGCTTGCTTGCCCGCGTAAGGGCGCGCTTGACTTGGCGCGGTCTTGTGGGACCTATACGGGCTTACCCCGCCAGCTTTGGAGACCCATTGAGTGACCGAGACGATATCTCTGTGGAAGCAAGTCCTGGCGGGCGCGCCGCAGCGCGTGACCCGGCTGCATGACGAATTGGGTCAGCTGGTTCCCTTGTCGCGGCTGGTTCGCAACGGTCCGCGCGCCGTGGTGACCGGGGCGATGCGGCTGCTGTTCGGTTACCGCCCCGCCAAGCCGTGGATCAGTTACGATGCGCAAGCGATCCTGGCGCGCCATCTGACCAAGGCCAGCACCGTGCTCGAGTTCGGCTCCGGGATGTCGACGGCGTGGTATGCCGGGTATTCCGGCACGGTTGTTTCGATCGAAAGCAATGACGGCTGGTTCAAGGCTGTTCGTGAGCGGCTAAGCGCGCTGGGTAACGTGGACTATCGCTTCGCGCCGGACCGCAAGGCCTATGTCGATCTGGCCCCGGACCAGCTCTACAACCTGATTATGATCGATGGCAGCTGGCGCGATGAATGCACGGCGTTCGCGATCGAACACCTCGCGCCCGGCGGCGTGATCTATCTCGACAACAGCGACAAGGGGTTCGACCCGATGGACACCGGCAACATTCCGCTCGCGCGCAGCCTGTTGATGGGGCTGGCGAAGCGGGACGGTTTGCCGATGCGCGAATTCACCGATTTCGCGCCGACCCAGTTGTTCGTCCAGCGCGGGTTGATGGTCGGCGGTTAGTCCGCCGGTTTGACGAAGCTGTCGATCACGCGTTTGCGGCCGCTGGTTTCGAATTCGATCTCCAGCTTGTTGCCTTCCTGGTCGATCACCTCGCCGTAACCGAATTTGTCGTGGAACACGCGCTGGCCGATGGCGAGGTCGCTGCGCGGCTTGGCGGCGAAGCTGGCGGCGCTGCGGCCCGGTTCGGCCAGCCGCTTGGGCGTCGGATCGTATCCGGTGGTCAGCGCGCGCTGCCAGCCGGGGCCGCGGGTGCCCGCGCGCGCCGGTTGCTGGCGGGCGACATTGGCGAACGGGTCTTCCTGCTCGCTCCAGTTGGCGCGCCACATCGACGCGCCGCCGGTCAGCGTGGTTTCCTGCTCGATATGCTCTTCGGGCAATTCGGCGATGAAGCGGCTCGGGATCGAGCTGGTCCACTGGCCATAGATGCGCCGGTTGGCCGCGTGCAATATCGTGCAGCGCCGCCGCGCACGGGTGATCGCGACATAGGCCAGCCGTCGTTCTTCCTCGAGGCTGGCGAGCCCACCTTCGTCGAGCGCGCGCTGGCTGGGGAACACGCCTTCTTCCCAGCCAGGCAGGAACACGTGGTCAAACTCCAGCCCCTTGGCCGCGTGCATGGTCATGATGGTGACCTTCTCGGTGTCGCTGGCCGCTTCGTTGTCCATCACCAGGCTGACGTGTTCGAGGAAGTCGCCGAGCGTTTCGTATTCCTCCATCGCGCGCGCCAGTTCGACCAGGTTGTCCTGCCGCCCGGCGCTTTCGGCCGTGCGATCGGCCTCGAGCATGGCGGTGTAGCCGGTTTCCTCCAGCACGGTGCGCAGCAGTTCGGACGGGCTGACGCTGGTTTCCTGTTCGCGCCAGCGCAGGAACCCGGCCATCAGGTTCGCGATCGTGCCGCGCGCCCGGGCGGGCAGTTCGTCGGTATCGGCCAGGTCCAGCGCGGCGGCGGCGAGCGGCATTTCGCGGGTGCGCGCGTGGCGGTGCATCGCCTCCAGCGCCTTGGCACCGAGGCCGCGCTTGGGCTGGTTGTGGATCCGTTCGAAGGCCAGGTCGTCGGCCGGCTGGGCAATCACCCGCAAGTAAGCCAGCGCGTCGCGCACTTCGGCCCGCTCGTAGAAGCGGAAGCCGCCGACGATGCGGTAGTTGAGGCCGATCTGGATGAAGCGGTCTTCGAACTCGCGGGTCTGGTATTGCGCCCGCACCAGGATCGCGACTTGTTCAAGCTCGGCGCCCTCACGCTCCAGCCGCTCGATCTCCTCGCCCAGCCGGCGCGCTTCTTCGGGTGCATCCCACACCCCGATCACGCGCACCTTGGTGCCCTCGGGCCGTTCGGTCCACAGCGTCTTGCCCAGCCGGCCGCTGTTGGCCGCGATCAGGCCCGAGGCGGCGGCGAGGATCTGCGGGGTCGAGCGGTAATTCTGCTCCAGCCGGATCACCGCCGCGCCGGGAAAGTCCTTCTCGAAGCGCAGGATGTTGGCCACTTCCGCGCCGCGCCAGGAATAGATCGACTGGTCATCATCGCCCACCACGCAGATGTTCTTGCGCTCCTGCGCCAGCAGCCGAAGCCACAGGTACTGCACCGCATTGGTGTCCTGGTATTCGTCCACCAGCACGTATTTGAAGCGCTGCTGGTACTGCGCCAGGATGTCGCGGTCGCGGCGGAAAATGTTGAGGATGTGCAGCAGCAGATCGCCGAAATCGCACGCGTTGAGCGTTTTCAGCCGCGCCTGATAGAGCCGGTACATCGCCTGGCCCTTGCCGTTGGCGTAGGCCTCGTTCTCGGCCGCATCCAAGTCTTCGGGATTGAGCCCGCGGTTCTTCCACCGGTCGATCAGCCCGGCCAGCTGGCGCGCCGGCCAGTGCTTTTCGTCCAGTTCGGCGGCAACGATAAGCTGCTTGAGCAGGCGCAACTGATCGTCGGTGTCGATGATCGTGTAATTGCTTTGCAACCCCACCAGTTCGGCGTGTCTGCGGAGCATCCTGGCGCAAATCGAATGGAACGTGCCGAGCCACGGCATCCCTTCCACCGCATCGCCGATCAACTGCCCCACGCGGTGGCGCATTTCGCGCGCCGCCTTGTTGGTGAAGGTAACGCACAGGATCTCGCTCGGCCAGGCGCGGCGGGTGCGGATGAGATAGGCTAAACGGGCCGTAAGGGCCGCCGTCTTGCCGGTTCCAGCGCCCGCCAGCATCAGCACCGGGCCTTCGGTGGTCAGCACCGCCTGGCGCTGCGGCGCGTTCAGCCCGGCCAGCCAGTCGGGCGCATCGGCAGGGATTTCAGGGGCTGAAACGGGGCTCTGAGTCACCGCGAACAACTAGGGAACACAGGAGAGCGGCGCAACCCTGAGCGCGGTTCACCGGCGGAACTAGCCCCGCGACCGGTGCGTTTACCCGCCATATCCAAACAAGTATTGGAGATTACCCATGCGTAAGTTGATCTTTGCCGGCGTTGCCCTCGCCCTCGCCCTCCCGGCTTCGCTTAGCGCCCAGCAGACGGCCGACCAGGCCAATGCCCAGGCGCAGCCGAAGCCGCCGACCACGGCAGTGGTGAAGACTCCGGCGATACCCGCCACCACGACCGTGATCCGCACGCCCGCGGTCCCGGCCACCACCACGGTGGTTTCGAACAACCCGGGCAACCTGACGCCGCCGCCGGCGGCGGCGCTGAACAAGACCTATCCGATCTGTTCGCGCACCGTCACCGACAGCTGCCAGAACCCCGGTGAAGGCGGCGCCCCCGGGCGTTCGCGCGCACTCGGCTACTGGCCGGGCAAGCCCGCCAGCGAAGGTTGAGCCCACAACAAGTTCCTGCCGCAAGGACAGGGGTAGGGCCGTCCGGGCAACCGGGCGGCCCTTGTTGTGGGGGTGCGCTGGTGCCTTCAAATTTGGGAGCTCAAGCGAATGTCCGCTTACGACCCATTGCGGACATTGGACGTTACGCGAGAGGGGCATCAAATACGCCAAGGTAAAACCTCGGGATTGTGTTGGGTATGACCGAGCCCGGCAACGCGCGTAGATTCAGAAGGTCACGGATGGCGTCAGGTGCGCCGAAGCGCTTGGCTCAAACCTAAGGCAGAGCGAAGGTTCGCCTAGAAGACTATCCGACAGCACCGCACGCCTTGGGCTAGAAAGGCCTTAACCGCCGGGGTGCAACGTGTTGACTAGACGCACAAAACCCTGCAAATTTGGCTATGGGGGAGTAGCTGGATGAGTGCTGTTCGATTGTCGGTGGCCGCGTCTTGTCTTGCACTTTCTGCGTGTGGAGGTGGAGTCGTGAGCACCCCGGCTCCCGCGCCGACACCCGCACCGAGCCCCGCGCCGCCCCCGGCACCGAGCGCATCGCAATCGATATCCGCGTTGAGCACAGACCAGTCTTTCGCGACGAACAGTGCCAGCGTCGACACGACGTTCGATTTGACCAGCGCCGTAGCCGTCACCGCAGCGACACCCAAGACAGCGGCCGTAACTGTCGCCTACAATGCGGCGAGCCAGACCTACGTCGTCTCCGCTCACGGACAGTCCCAATCCTTTGGGCCGGGCGCGGTCCAGAGCTCGAGTCAGACCGGAGAGACCCGGTACCAGGTGGCTTCGGGGCCCGCCAAAGATCTGCTTACGCTAGTCGTGGCTCCCTATAGCGGCGGTACGGCCAACACTTATGTCGGGCTCGGCTATTGGCAGCGCGCGCAAGTATCGGGCTCGACGCAGACAAATACCGTCGACATATTCACCTATGGGTTCAACACGCCAGGTGCCGCGGTCCCCCGTGCGGGCGTCGGCACTTTTGCGACTGATGCGTTCGGTCTTTTGACCTGGCCCGGGCAAGAACCAATGGTGATTTCGGGTGCCGGCACGTTCGACGTCGATTTCAAGTCGGGCGCTTTCAGGAGCACCGCGATGATCGGCGAGTACGCTCTTGCAACGTGGAACTACACGATCGGCGGACAGCTTGTCCTGCAGTCCGGCGGCACTCTGGGCAGCGACAACAGCTTCGGGGGAAATTTCAGCCTTACCGACCTTCGGGGGACGATCGGCGGCGACATTCGGGGCAGCTTTTATGGGCCCGCGGCTCAGGAGTTCGGTGCCAGTTTCTCAGGCTCCAATGCGAATGGGGCCACGCTTACGGGTGCCATGACCGGACAACGCAATCCCAACGCCCAACCGGCCTCGCTCGTGCTCGCCAACATCGTGAACGATACCCCCCTGACGGGGCACTTCATGGAGTTCAACACAAGATCGGATTCGGCACGCACGCCTGCCTTGCTTGAAGCTTATGGCGCGTTCGTCATCGATTCCGGCAAGCTCACCTTGCGCCAGGATGGAACCGTCACGGTCCATCCGGTCAACTCGCTCTTCGGCGAAGTGGTTTTAAATGAAGCCTCGCGGTCGTCGGTTCAGAAGCCAGATTTCGACAGCTACGATGTCATGCTGGCCGCGACGCCTACCAATCCGGCGGCGGCTGTTCATGTGGACCTGGCCAAGCGAGGCACCGGCAACAGCCAAATCACGCTTACGTATGCCGACTACGGCAAATGGAGCCAGTCCAGCACCACCGGGACGCAGACGGACGTGCGCAGCTACTTCTTCACCTTTGGCTTCGAAACGCCGCAGTATATGCTCGCGGCCCGCGCCGGCAGCGCTACCTATAGCGGCATCGCCCAAGGTGTGAGCACTAACGCCGACGGCTCGCTGGCAGACGTCAGCGGGACGTCGAATTTCAACGTGAACTTTGCCTCACAAACTTATTCGGGGGCCCTCGCGCTGACGGCGCAGGCTCCGAGCGGCCCGGTTTCGCTGGGCACATGGACGTTCGCCGATGCGCTCGTGCGCGGCCTCTTTCACCAGGCTGTTCTTGTGCAAAGTGGCACGGCGCCAGTTCCGGGGGACATTTATAACTTGATCGAACCCCATTTTTACGGTCCGGATGGACAGGAAATCGGTGCACCTTTCTCCATTCTGACGGGCCCTCGTGGGGCTGTCGGCACCGTAGCTATCGGCGGCACAGCCCTTGCAAAGCAGAATTGATTTCGACCTTGCCGCGACGATGGTTCCATCGGCACTCCAGCGATTGACTGTTGATTTGACTGACGAAATCACAGGAAGAGTGGCGGCGTGCAAAAAGTTATTCGGTAAATTGGGGGCTGCCGGCATGGGCATGCTGGCGGTAATGGCTTGGACTCCTGCTCGTGCGCAGGAGGACACGCAGCTGGAACTTTCGGCTGCCGACTTGTTTGCATTTGCCGCGGCGGCCGAGGACCGATCCGATTATGTGACAGCAGAGGCGTCTTACCGCGCGCTCGCGCAAAATCCTGATATCGCCCTTCGTAGCGAAGCGCGCTTTCGCCTGGCGCTTATGCTCGCCGACCGCGTGGGAAAACCGCGCGAGGCAGCGGTCGAACTGCGACGGATCCTCGACGAGCAGCCCAACGCCGCCCCCGTTCGGGTGCAATTGGCACGAATTAACGCGCGTCTCGGGAATATTGGCGCTGCCGAGCGCGAGTTGCGAGCAGCCGAAGCTGGCGGCGATCTTCCGCCGGAGGTTGCCCAAGCCGTGCGATTCTATGCCAATGCACTGTCCGCCAGCAAGCCGCTGGGCGGCTCGCTAGAAATCGCACTTGCACCAGACAACAATGTCAATCGGGCAACCCGCTCGGACACGCTGGGAACGGTAATCGGTGACTTCACCCTCAGCGACGATGCCCGTGCGCAATCTGGATTGGGGCTTGCGCTTCGCGGCCAAACTTACTTCCGCGTTCCCTTGGAGTCCGGTGCGCGCTTGCTCGCCCGGGCCTCGACAAGCGCGGATGTGTATCGGAAGAGCGCTTTCGACGACATTGCTCTGGGGCTGCAGGTTGGGCCGGAATTCCAAGTCGGCGCGGACCGTATCACCTTGTCCGCTGGCCCAGTTTGGCGATGGTACGGACTGTCGCCTTACAGTCTTTCGCTTGGTGGATCGGCGGCATGGCAACATCCGATGGGGCGGCGTGGCAGCTTTCGCCTCGACTTGGGTGCGTTGCACATCGACAATCGCCGCAATGATTTGCAGGACGGCGAGGTCTACACCCTAGCGGCAAGCGTCGACCGCGCATTTTCGGCCCGCTTTGGCGTCGGCGGCCAAGCCAACGTTGCCCGCACTACCGCAGTGGATAGCGGTTATGCCGACGTCACAGTCGGGGGGACGCTGTACGGGTTTCGCGAGCTTGGTCGCTCTACTGCGGTGCTGTCGCTGGGCTATAGCCGGCTGGAAGCGGATGGCCGCCTGTTCCTGTATCCTCACCGTCGTACGGACGACCGTTTTACAGCGATCGGCAGCCTGACCCTGCGACGTTTCCGCATTGGGACATTTGCGCCGTACGTTCGTGTGCGACTGGAGCGCAATGCTTCGACTATAGGCATCTACGATTTTACACGCGTGGCCGGGGAAACCGGACTTACCGCTGCGTTCTAAGGGAAAAAATATGCGCAAGCAGGGATTCCGGCTCAATCGAGCGTTGGCAACCGCAATGTACATCGCACTTGGAGCTTGTGGCGGCGGCGGAGGAGTGACCAGCACGCCAAGCCCTGTTCCGGCTCCGACACCCGCACCCGCACCCACTCCGACACCCGCTCCGACACCCGCACCCGCACCCACTCCGACACCCGCGCCCACTCCGACACCAACGCCAACGCCAACGCCAACGCCAACCCCGACGGGCAACACTGACCTCAGCAGCCTAACTACCTCGCAAAGCTTTGCGAATGATGGGGCTTTCAACAGCACCCACTACGACAAGGCGCTTATCGCCACTGTCTTGGGGGGTGGCCAGACGGCGCTTAAGATCGACTACAATGCCACTACGCGCAGCTATACATTAACGGCTACGGGCGGGAGCGAAACGTTCAGTCCTGCCGACCACGTCGGCACAGATCCGGAGCCTTATCGAAGCTACCGACACGTTGCTCCGGCGTCCGTCAGTTTTTTTGATATCGGGACGCCAAGTCTTGGTAGCCCTCGAACCTATCGTTACGTCAACGGCGGTTACTGGCAGCGCAATGTCGTCGCCGCGGACGGCGGGTTCGACATCGCTTTTTATCCCTTCGCCTACGGGCTGCCGACCTCGATATCCCAGCTGCCGCATATCGGAAGCGCGGGTTACGCGATCGACCTTTTCGGTTTTTACACAAACACCGCGAGCACCAGCGGCTCGCAAGTCATAGTGGGTGACGGTAGCATCAATGTCGATTTTTCATTAGGCCAGCTCCAGCTGTCTGGCTCGGCCGTTTCGTTGAATCTGATAACCGGGGCACTGAACGATCGCAGAGCACCGTTTAGCGGCGTCGCCACCATTGCTTCAGACGGTACCTTTTCCGGAACCCTGAGTACCTTTTTGACAGACAAATTCGCGGGCCGTTTTTATGGCCCCGGAGCAGAAGAACTCGGTGCAGCCTTCTGGTCGGATGACCCGGCCAACCATTTCGAAGGCACAATCGTCGGGCAACGAGCGAGCAATGTCACGCCGACAAACTTTCTCCTCACCGAGTTGATAGCGAATCAAGAATTTCCGATGTTCCGGATGCTATACGATTACAATGGCCGGCTCGGATACACCACGGATGGCAGCTACGCCTACATCACCGACGTCAATCAGCGTGATCAAACCATAACCTTCAAGCAATCGGACCGTCTGGCCGGGCCCTCCTCGCCTGACTACAATGCGTATCGGACGACATCGAACGGCAGCGACTATCAACTTCGGCTCGCAATACCAGGCAACGGCAATAGCCTTATTCAGCTGCATTACGCCTCTTTTGGCGAGTTGTCGGTACTGGCCGGCCCGGCTTATGATGCTCATGCAAGCTCCGGGGTTTTCAGGCCGATTTCTGACAACCAGTATTTCATTTACGGGCTGGTCCCAACGGTCGGCGTATTCTCAGCTGGATCAGGCAGCTATTCAGGCATCGTGACCGGTCGGGCAGTAAACAACGTCGACAACTGGTCCGTGTCAGGCACAAGCGCGTTCAACCTAAACTTCCGCGACGGCACGTTGACCGGAATTTTGAGAATGGCCGGCGCCTCGCTGACTGGGGGGGCACCGCTGACCATGCCAGATCTGGCAATCAGTAACGGCGTCGCGAACCTGGGAACTGGGGAATTGCAAGGACAGACGGTTCTCGCCACCAGCGCGCCCGGCTATGGCGGACTGGGTCTTTTCGCAGGACAACTTTACGGACCCAGCGGCGAGGAACTCGGCGGTATTGCGCGCTTCGAGTTGTACAACATCGGTGGCACGAGCGGCTCGACCGAAGTTGCCGCGGTCGCTCTAGCCAAGCGGACGCCCTGATCAGTTCAGTCCAGAGGAAAAAATATCGCGCATTCACAGTTCGGCTTATGTCCGCTTTCCACCCAAAGCGGACATTTGCCTGGAAACGGCGCGTTTCGCAGCGAAGGCGACATGGACTTCGCCGGTCAGCCTGACCTTCAAACGCACCCCATCGGATGGGCGAGCTTCAGCCCCAGGCAGAAACCATTACGACTTCTTCCGTCTTTCGCCGCCGGACCGCTTGGCAAAGAAGATCACTCGCTCCATAACCCTCCGCAAACCAAGAATATAACAGGGACTTGTCGTCCCCGGAGAGGGAAAACCCGGCCGTGCGTAAACTCTTTCGCCTGATCCTTTGCATTCGCCTCGTTCCTGCCTCCCTGCTGCTCGCCATGGGTACCGGCGTCGCCGCGCAGGATAGCCAGGATCACGCCAACATGGCGATGGAC
>JBDSDZ010000045.1:0-4512 GCA_039920345.1 Croceibacterium sp. | reverse complement strand
CCGCTGCGGTCGAGCGCGGTGCCGTGGTTGTCCATGTCCACGCCATCGAGCGCGGTGGCGAAGCGGTTTGAATAGCTTTCGCGGCGCATTTCGCCATCGGTGATGATGTCGAGTCCGGCGCGCTCCTGCTCATGCATCGCGTAGACCGTGGCATCGTCCCACGCTTCTTCGAGCAGGTCTTCGGGCACCCGCCACAGCTCCTTCTGGCGCGTGCGCGGCGGGAAGCGGCCGGCCAGCTTGGCGCGGTCGATCAGCCATTCGGGCTGGGCGTAGGAACCGACCAGCGAGGTGGGGAGCAGGGGAAGCGGCATTGGGAAGACCTCTCAGACTAAATCGCCCCATTCGTCATCCCGGACTTGATCCGGGATCCCGCTGCTCTTGCAGCGCTGGCGAGGAAGCGGGACCCGGCACCGTGGCCGGGGTGACGGGGTTGAATTTGGTTACTCAGGCCGCTTCTTCGTGGCGGAAATCGTTGTTGGTGCGGTGGTCGCCCGCCAGCCAGCGCTCGAGCTCGCCGCGCGCTTTGGCTTTGCGCGCCGCATCGCCTGCGGCCGCGCGCGGATCGTCATGGGTAAACTCCACCGTCATGCCATTGGGATCGACCACATAGACCGAGCGGCAATACCCATGTTCGAGCACGTACGTCGCTTCGAGCCCGGCTTCCTTGATCCGCCGCTCCAGTTCGACCTGCGTTTCCTTGTCCACGTTGAGGGCGAGGTGGACGAACGGCGTCTGCGGGAAATCGGGGACGAACAGCTCTTCGTCTTCCTTGTCGGCGAACTGGAAGAACGCCAGCGCGCCGCCATCGCCGATGCCGAAGAAGCAGTGGCAATAGGTGCGCTCCTTGCCGAACAGAAAGTCCTTCTCGCACCAGGTGGCGATCAGCGGCAGGCCGAGCATGTCTTCGTAGAACGCGCGCGTCGCTTCGAGGTCCTTGGTCACGTAAGCCGTGTGGTGCAGGCGGCTGGGCAGCTTGGCAGTCATCGTACGTCTCCCGGCGCGGCCCGACTCTACCATCGCGGCCGCCATTAGTTGATCAGTCTAACAAACCTTGGCGCTGGCGCAAATCTACCGTTTCAGCAGGGCGTTATCGGCGCCGAGTTCGGGCGGGGGCACGACGGTACCCTCGATCTCGCCATCGAAACGGACCGGGAAGCGAATGGTGCGGAACGTGCCGCGCTTGCCCTCGCCCTCGGCCACCAGCTGATGGTGTTTCGCCAGATCGCCCTCAACCACTTCCTTTGAGGTATAGACCGGCGAGTGCGGCACTTCGAGCGTCGCCAGCCGCTCCTCCCAATAGGCGCGCGGCTGCGTGGCGAAGATCGGAGCGAGGAAATCGACCACCTTCTCGTAATTGGCGATCCGTGCCGGGCGGCTTTCGAATTCGGGCCGCTGGAGCATGTCCGGCTGGCCGACTGCCTGCGCCAGATTGTCCCAGAACTTGGGCGGCGAGGACATGTGCAGCGCGATCCAGCCGCCATCAGCGCACTGGAACACATAACTTTGCGACACATGCGGGCGCGAGGACGGGCCCATCACTTCGTCCACCGACAGGTAATGGGTGAAATCGTCCAGATTGAAGTGGCTCATCGCCTCGAACATGCTGGTTTCGACCAGCCGGCCTTTGCCGGTTGCCTCGCGCTCGAACAGCGCGGCGACCACGCCGAACGCGGCATAGAAACCGGTCACCGCATCGCCGATCGCCGGGCCAACCACGCGCGGGTTGGCCGGGTTGACCAGCAGCCGCAGGAAGCCGGTGACGGCCTGCGAAACGGTGTCGAATGCCGGGCGGTCCTTCCACGGGCCATCGTTGCCGAAGCCGGAAATGCCGCAATAGACCAGCCGCGGATTGAGCCCCTGCAGCCGCTCCGGCCCGACCCCCAGCCGCTCGGCCACGCCGGGGCGGAAGTTCTGGATGAATACGTCGGCTGTCGCCACCAGCGCATCGAACGCGGCCAGATCTTGCGGCAGCTTGGTGTTGAGTTCGACCGATTTCTTGTTGCGGTTGTAGGTCTGGTAATGCGGCGAATAGAGATCGCCCTTGAAGGCGCGAAACGGATCGCCGGTTTCCGGCATCTCCACCTTGATCACCTCGGCGCCAAGATCGGCCAGCAGCATCCCTGCCGCCGGGCCGGTGATGAACGTGCCCATGTCGAGGACTCTGACGCCTGAAAGCGGTTTCGCCATTTCTCTCCCTTCCCTGCCCATCCCGCTGCGACTAGCCTCGCCTTCGCCTCGGCAAGTCTCGCTCCCCTCCCGCTTGCGGGAGGGGCTGGGGGTGGGCATGGCGGCCTATAAGACACCGGCGAGATCGACAAGGAGCCATTGATGCGCATCGGCAAGCAGGACGCGCCCTATTCCGCCATCTGCACCTCGGACGCGGATTCAATTACGGTGCGCGGCAAGGACCTGGTCGGCGAGCTGATCGGTAGAATCGATTTCTCGAGCTACTTCTGGTTCCTCGTCACCGGCACCGAGCCGAACGAGGAGCAGAGCTTCTTCCTCAACGCGGTGCTGGTGGCGCTGGCCGAACATGGCCTGGTGCCAAGCGTAGTCGCCGCACGGATGACATACGCTGCCGCGCCCGAGGCGCTGCAAGGCGCGGTTGCCGCCGGGCTGCTCGGCTGCGGCAGCGTCGTGCTGGGCAGCGCTGAAGTGGCCGGCCAGTTCTACGCCCAGTGCGTGGCCGACCAGCGCGCGAGCGGTGACGACGCGCACACCGTCGCGGTGCGCAACATCACCAAACTGCGCGAGACGACCAAGGCGATCCCCGGCTTCGGCCACCCGCAGCATGCCGGCGGCGATCCGCGCGCCAACTTGCTGCTCGACCTCGCCGACCAGCGCGGCGCGGCGGGCGAACACGTCGCGATGATGCGCGCGCTCAAGGCCGCGCTGCCCGAAACCATCGGCCGCGACCTGCCGATCAACATCAACGCCGCGATCCCCTCGATCATGCTCGACCTCGGATTTCCGCTCGCCGCGCTCAAGGGGATAGGGCTGCTGTGCCGGACGGCGGGGTTGATTGGCCACCTGACCGAGGAAGCCGAACGGCCGATCGGGTTTATTTTGAGCGGAGCTGCGGCGCAGGCGATTGAGTATGATGGGCCGTGATGAGCAAACTTTTAAGACGAGAATGAGTGCGCAAAATCGGACGAATTTTTCGACGAAGAGTTTGCGCTACACAGGTTGCGTCATTAGGAAGATGGCAGGGCGGTGAGTTTATCTCCCAGATGTGAGGAGAGCCGGAGGGATTTAGAGAGCCCCGGTTGCCTCACCGCCCCCTGAACGCATCGCGTACAGTTGCCGTCCGCTTTATAGCGGCTCCAAGGGCAAAGCAGAGAAAAACTTATCCCCGCCCCGTCCCCAACAAACCCCCTTGACAGGTGGGCAAGCAAGCCAAGTGATACCCCGTCCCGACTCGCTCGCAAGTTTCTTGCCTTAAAAGATTTGAAATAAATCGGGTTGACTCGGCCCGACCCCGCAGACTCGCTTAGGTGCATCTTGCCAACCCTCACCGCCCCTCGCACAGTAGCGACTGGGAGAAACGCATGCTTGCAGCGGAATTCGATTACATCGTCGTCGGCGCGGGCTCGTCGGGTGCGGCTTTGGCGGCGCGGCTGGGTGAGGCCGCCGACCGCACGACGTGCGTGATCGAAGCGGGTGGGCAGGACACGCATCCGTTCATCCATGTGCCGAGTTTCGTTGCCGCCGCCATCGGGCGGGAGGCAACCAATTGGCGGTTCAAGACCGTGCCGCAGGCGGGCATGGCGGGGCGCGCGATTCCGGTGCCGCGCGGGCGGGTGCTGGGCGGCTCTGGCAGTATCAACGGGATGGTCTATTTTCGCGGCCACCCGACCGACTATGACGACTGGGCCGATGAAGGCGCGACCGGCTGGTCCTACGCCGAAGTGCTGCCCTATTTCACCCGCACCGAGAACAACGAGAATTACCCGGCGAGCGTATTTCACGGGGTCGGCGGGCCGATCAACGTCAAGCATGTCGATGGGCCGAACGCGCTCAATTATGCGTTCATGGATGCGCTCGCTTCGCTGCAATTTCCCGCCTGCCCGGACTTCAACGGCGCCAACCCCGAAGGTTATGGCCGCCGCCAGGGCCTGATGCGCAATGGGCAGCGCGAGACCACCGCCAAGAACATGCTGCGCCCCGCCCTGGCGCGCGGCAACGTGCATGTGCAGACCGACGCGCATGTGGCCCGTGTGCTGGTCGAGGACGGTCACGCCACCGGGGTCGAACTGACCGATGGCCGGGTGATCGCGGCGCGGCATGAAGTGATCCTGTCGGCCGGTACGGTGCAGACCCCGCAGCTGTTGATGCTGAGCGGAATCGGCCCTGCTGCGCACCTGAAAGAGCTCGGTATCGAGGTGGTGCTCGACGTGCCGGGCGTGGGTGAAAACTACCATGATCACCCCGCTTCGCCGCTGCATATGGAGACGGACGACACGACCAGTTATGGCCTGTCTTTCAAAGCTTTACCGCGCGATATGCTGCACC
>JBDSDZ010000044.1:0-48475 GCA_039920345.1 Croceibacterium sp. | reverse complement strand
AACCCGCCGCCGTGGACGAATACCAGTACCGGCGCGCCCTCCAACCCGGCCTTTCGGAACACGTCGAGCCGATTGCGCTCGTCCGGCCCGTAATGCGCGTCCCGGGTCACTTCCACCGAGGGATCGCTGCCCTTGGCCATCGCCGCAAACAGGCCGGTGGTGCCGCCGAGCATCTCGGGGGTCAGGTCGCGGCCGAAGCCTTCGAGTTTTGCGCGCAGGTCAGGCGTCATGGGCGTGGTTATCCATCAGCAGCACGGGTTTGATTGCCTTACCCGAATGCGCGTCGGCAAACGCGCGCTCGATCTCGGCGAAGGGGTAAAAGGTCAGCAACCGGTCGAACGGGAAGCGGCCCTGGCGCCAGTATTCGGCGAGCTTGGGGATGAACAAGCCCGGGTGGGCGTCGCCGCCAAGGATGCCGCGCAACTGCTTGCCGCCTGCGAGCAAGGTGAACATCGGCGGCTTCCATTCGCCCAGCGGCGCGGCAACGAACCCGGCGGTCCCGCGCATCGCCAGGCATTCGAGCGCGGCAGAGTGCGCGGCAGGCGCGTTGGCGGTGTTGAAGCTGAAATCGACCCCGCGTCCGGTCAGCCCGCGGATCTTCGCCGCAAGGCCTTCCTCGTCCGCGCGGATCGTGTCGGTCGCGCCCAGTTCGCGCGCCAGTTCGAGCCGTTCGGGCAGCAGGTCGATGGCGACGATCCGTTTCGCCCCGACCAGCTTTGCCGCCATGACGGCGCTGAGGCCCACGCCGCCGACACCAAACACCGCGATGGTATCACCAAAACCGACCTTGAGCGCCTCGATCACCCCGCCCGCGCCGGTGACCACGCCGCAGCCCAACGGCCCGAGCTTTTCGAGCGGCAGGTCCTTGTCCATTTTTACCGCGGTGCGTTCGGGCACGATGGCGTGGCTGGCGAAGCTCGACTGGCCGAAGAAGTGCGAATGGACCGCTCCGGCCCCATCTTCCTTGGCAAGCGCCGTCGAACCATCGAGCCGCTGGCCGCCAAAGCATAGCGGCATCGCAAGGTCGCAATACGTCGGCCGGTTGGCGCGGCAGCTCGGGCACTGGCCGCACGAGTTACCCGACAGGATCACATGATCGCCCACCGCGAAGCCGCGCACGCCCTCGCCCAGCTTTTCGACCACGCCTGCGCCCTCATGGCCAAGCACGATCGGCAGCGGCGAATGGCGGCCCGGGTGTTCGTGCAAGTCGGTATGGCAGATGCCGGTGGCGACCAACCGGATGCGCATTTCGCCGGCGCGCGGTTCTTCCTGCTCAAGCTGTTCGAGCACGGGCGCGGGCCCTTCGCCGCGGCTGACGGCAGCGGTGATCTTCATGACCAACCCAACTTATCTGCCGTCACCCCGGACTTGATCCGGGGTCCCGCTTGTCGGCTGAGGTCCGGCCATTGAAGCGGGACCCCGGCTCGGGGGCCGGGGTGACGTAACGATGGCGCTTTGTTGATCACGGGCCTTTGCCCAAATGATGATCGTCCTGGATATTCGCCACCGCGCCGGTCTGCGTGAGCAGGCTCTTGCGGCGCAAGAACCGGCGCAGGCATTCAGGGCCGATGCGCGGCGAGCCATAGCCCGACCAGCCGAAGCTGTCGGACCCGAAGGTGCGCATCTTGGCAAAGGTCAGGAAGGTGTCCTGCAGGAAGATGCCGCCCGCATTGATCCGCCGCCCGATGGCTTTGGCTTCCTCGGCAGTCCCGGAGATTACGCTGGCGGTGAGGCCGAATTGGGTATCATTGGCCAGCCGGATCGCCTCTTCGGTGTCGCGGTAGGCCATCACCGGGATGCACGGCCCAAAGGTCTCGTCGTGCATGATTTCCATCGTGTGATCGACGCCGGTCAGCACGGTCGGGCGCAAATACAGCCCGCCGTCGATAGCCTCGATCTCGCCGCCGGTGAGGATGGTCGCGCCCTTGGCCACCGCGTCGGCCAAGTGACGCTTCACGATCTCCGCCTGCGGGGCAAAAGTGAACGGCCCGATGTGCCCGGCGCGCGGGTTTGCGGCGTTGAGCCGCACCGCGCGAGCCTGTTCCACCAGCTTGGCCACGAACGCATCGTGTACGCTTTCATGCACATAGACCCGCTCCACCGAATAGCAGACCTGCCCGGTCGCATAGACCGCGCCGCGCAGCACGGCGGTGGCCGCGCGGTCCAGGTCGGCGGTTTCGGTCACGATGCACGGATCCTTGCCGCCCAGTTCGAGGTTGCACGGGATCAGCCGTTCGGCGCAGGCGACCGCCACCTTGCGCCCCGTCGGCACCGAGCCGGTGAAGCAGATCGTATCCGCCTGCGCGATCACTGCCTGGCCGATCTCGCCAGCGCCTGAGACGTAGTCGAACACGGCGGCCAGTTCAGGCACCTCACGCACCGTTTCGAACAGCGTCTCGATCACCCGCGGCGTCACTTCGCTCGGCTTGAGCAGCACCGCGGAGCCCGCAAACAGCGCCGGGACGGCATCGAGCAGCGCCAGCATCAGCGGCGCGTTCCACGGCGAAATCACGCCGACCAGCGGATAGGCGACCACCTGGCTCTCGACCTCGACGCTCGGCATCGAGGTGCTCATGCCCTGCCACTTCAGGCTCTCGAACGCGCGGGGTGCATCTTCCAGCCAGCCGCCGATGTTGCCCATCGTGATGAAACCCTGGAGGTAGCTGGTGTGGCACCCGCCGGTATCGGCCGCGTCGGCCTCGCCAATGTCCATCGCGCGGGCTTTCACCGCGCCGAGCCAGCGCGCCATCACACCGCAGCGCCCACCCACGCCCAGCGCTTCCCAGGCGGGCTGGTTAGCGCGCAGCCGGGCGGCCTTGGCAGCTACGTCTTCTGCGCTGGTTACGGCCAGGTCGAAATCGACGCGTCCGGTGCGCGGATTGCGCACGGCCAGCGTTACTTCCTGAGCCGGGGCGGCAGACGCCATTCCTCTCTCCTCGTTACTGGGAGCAGATAAAGCGCATCGCCCCTGATCCCGCAAGCAGGGCGCTAGAAACCGTAGCGAAAGCCGCCCCAGACGGTGCGCGGCGCGCCGATATCCATCGAGCCGCCCTGGTTGCGGGTGATCACGTCCTTGTCGAACAGGTTTTCGACCCGCGCGACGAAGCTCAGCCGGCCCAGCAGCGCGACTTGCCCGAACAGGTCCATTGTCGTGGCGGCGGGCAGGACATCGGTCTGCTGGTCATCCTCGTACTGCTTGCCGACATGGCGCAGCGTGGCGGCAAAGTTCATGCCGTCTTGCGGATGCCAGCCGAGCGTCGCGCTGCTGGCCCATTTCGGGGTTTGCGACGGGGTGAAGCCATCGAGCGCGGCCGAGGCGCCAGTGCCGTTCGTCTTGGCATCGGTGTAAGCCAGCGAGCCGTCGAACGAGATTGTACCGAACTGAAGCTGGGCGGCGAATTCGATCCCCTGCGCATCAATCGCGTCGATATTCTGCCGTTGCCGCAAGTTGGTCCCGACGGTCACGTTGGTGATCGCGTTCTTGACCTTGTTGTCGAACGCGGTGAGCGACAGGTTGACCCCGCGCATTGGCAGCCAGTCGATCCCCGCTTCGTAACCCACCAGGCGCTCGTTCTCGAGCGCGGCATTGGCGTTGGTCGTCACCGGGAAAACCACGAAAGGGCGGTAAAGCTCGTTCAGCGTCGGCAAGCGTAACCCGCTGTAGGTTGCGGCGCGCAGCTTGAGACCGGGGGAGGCTTCGAACACCGCGCCCGCACGATAGGAGAACGCCCAGTCGTTGCGATTGGGGTAGGTGTTGCTGATGGTGGTCACCCCGGCCGCGTTTTGCGAGCGGTAGTAGCCATCGCGGATGGTGTAGCGATCGCCGCGCACGCCGCCGGTCAGCGTGACCGGGCCGAGCTCCCAGTCGTCTTCGAGGTAGAGCCCGACATCGGTATTGGTCCCGCCGGCGAAGCGGTGGGCAGTCAGCGCCTTGGTGGTCGCGTTGTAGGCGTCTTCAAACAGGTCGCCCTCCGAACGGCGATAGTCGGTGCCGAGGCGAAGCGTGTGTCCGCCGCCAACCGGGGGCCGCACTTCGAGCTTGCCGCCCAGCCCCATCGCCGGCGTGTCCTTCTGGTCGAGCGACAGGTTGTACGTGGTCGAGGAAATGACCTTGTTGTAGAAATTGCGCCACTGGGCATAGCCCACGACATCGACCTGCCACGGCCCGCGACTGACCACGCGCGCGCTCACGTCTTGCCCCTTGCTCCCCGTCGTCGCGCCAGCAAAGCGAAGCACCCGGTTGTCTTCGTAGGCGAGGCCGCGCAACTGGACTTCGAGATCGTCGCCAATTGGCTCGACCACCCGGCCGCTGGCCGACCAGGATTCGAATTTCGCGCGCACGGAGGCGGGCACGCGCTGGGCATCGGGCGTGGTGTAGAAGCCCTTTCCGCGATCCCAGCGGCCACTGACGACCGCAAATCCCCGCCCCAGGTTGGGCGCAACAGTGCCCGAAAGCTCGGTCTCGCCGCGGTCGTTGATCGACGCCTGGCCGCTGAACAGGCCGAGCGTATTGGCATCCGCGCTATCGAGTTCGATCGTGCCGCCGAGCGCGCCGGTGCCGAACGGGCCCGAGCCGCCGCCGCGCGTCACGCGGATGCTGCCAAGCCGCTCGGGCGCGACGGCCGACAGCGGGATATAGCCGAAGAACGGGTCCGCCAACGGCACCCCATCGAGCAGCACCAAAGCGCGGCTGGTGGCGTTGCCACCGAGCGCGCGCAGGGTAACGCCTTGCGCACTGGGATTGGATGAGCGGCTGTCCGAGCGGCGGAATTGCTGGAAGCCGGCAACCGACGAGAGCACGTCCTCGATCCGGCCCGAAGCGCTGGAGACGATCTTGGCGCGCTCAATCTCGATCGTGTCATAAGCCGGGGTGGCGGGCGTCTGTTCGAGCCCTCGGCCGGTGACGATGATGACATTGCCGGTCTCGGCGGGAGTCGGCGCGCTGTCCTGGGCCTGCGCAATCGCAGGTGCCAGAAGCGGGATAAGCGTTGCGAAGGCCAGATATTTCAGGCGCATGAAAAGGCATCTCTCTCGGTCGAAATTGCGTTTGTCCGGCCTTTAGCCGCAGACCCTTGCCGCGTCACCCCCGCTTTGGCAAACCGGCTCTCAATCTACGAGAGGATACATGGATGCGCGCCACAATTGGCCAGCGGGTTGCAGTTGCAATCATCATGTTGGCCGCCCCCATTCCTTTGCAAGCCCAGGAGTCGTTGACTATGTCCGTACCGCCGGTCGTTTCGCAGGACCATGCCGCGCTGCTCGCCAGCGCCGATCCGCAGCTTAGGGCCAACAAGCAACTGGTTTACGATATGTACCGCATTGTGCTGCAGGCGGGTCTGGCCGACCGCGCGGGCGAATTCATCGCCGAAGATTATATCCAGCATAACCCCAACGCCGCGCAGGGGCTGGCAGGGCTGGTGGACTATGTCCGGGCCAGCCGCCCCGAGCGTCCGATCAAGGACGCGCTCGACCTGCCGCTGATCATGCTGGTGGCGGAAGGTGACTATGTGACCACCGCGTTCGTCCGTCCGGAAAAGGACGCAGACGGCGAGACCTATTATTCGAGCTGGTTCGATCTCTACCGCATCGCCGACGGCAAAATCGCCGAACACTGGGACCCGATGCTCAAGAGCGACCCCAAGATCGATCCCAACGACAAGCGCTTGTGAGCCGTCAGTAGAGGACGCCGCACCGCTCGAGCCAGCGGGCGTAGGCGATTTCCAGCCCGACCAGCGCGGCCAGGACGACGCTCACGACGATCGACGGGCGGCTGTAGAAGAACAGCGATGTCCCGGCGAGCAGGTCATAGACGTTGGCCAGCACGATCACCGCCAGTTGGACCGAAAACAGGCGCGCGGCGTGGCGCGATTGCACGAGCAGGCAGATCGCGCCCGCCACGCCGGCCAGCGGAGCAATATCAGCGATCAGCGCCAGCCACAGAGGCTGCGCCTCGAGATACGCCGTGGCCATGGGATCAAGTGGTACGCGCTTTGTCTGCATCGCAACCGAAATGGCGGCGCCGGAAAAATTCCACAGCACCAGCGCCAGGCCGACGAGCCACAAGTGGAACGGGGCCCGCGCATGCAGCTGAAAATCGGACGAGGCGTTACTCATGTGCGCCTAATGCCGCCGCTGGATTTTCCGCGCAAGAGTGAATAAACTGCTTTAAATCAATGATGTCTGCCAGCCGGCAGGCCTCCGGAGCGCCGCGCAATCCCGCCTGCAAGTGCCCAGATTACCAGCATGCCGAGCGAGCCGAGGACGCCGTCGCTCACATAGTGCCAGCCAAGCTGGATCGAACCCAGGGTGATCAGGACAAAATAGATAATCGCCACCGGCATCGCGCGCGGTGCTAAACTGCGGGCCGCGAGCACGATCCACAGCGACATGGCCACGTGGAGCGAGGGCGCCGCGCTGATCCCCGCAACCAGCCCGGGATTATTGCCGTGATAGGCTGCCCACATCGCATTGGATTCCGCCAGCGCCATCGTGGCACCGCGCACGTCCAGCATGTGGTTGAGCGCCTGGAAGTCCTGCGTACCCATCAGCCGGTCGTAGAATATCGGCCCGGCCGACGAGAGCAGCGCCGCCGCCACTACGCCAAGCAGGAACCAGCCGAGGCTGTAAGCGACCAGCGCCCGCGTCTTTTTCCGCGAAGGCTCGACCAGCATGACCGAGAACAGGATCAGCAACTGCAGCGGCAACCACAGTCCGTAGATCCGGTCGAGCGGCACGGCCGCCCAGCCCAAGTAGCGATCAAGCCACTGCCACGGGTTCAGCCCGAACATCGCGCGTTCGGCTTCGGCCAGGGGAACGTCGAGCCAGAACGGGATTTCGCTGGGAATGGCGAACTTGAGCGGCAGGAACAGGCTTGCCCCGCCGCCGACCAGCGCGGTGCCCACGATCAACGCACTCCAGCTGGCTCGTGGCAGCTCGCGGCAAACAGCAAACCGCACGGCGATGGCGACCGCCAGTCCGGCAAAGCCAAGCCCGAGATAAGTGAACAGCCACGGAGCCGGTGCGTCACCTGCCAGCCAGCTCACCGTCCACCAGCCGAACTCGGCCAGTGTCACCAGCACGATTCCGACCAGCCATGGCCAGTCTCCCCCGAATGCTGCCTTGAACCTGCTGTCGTGCGCCTGCGTCAGTGCCTGTCCCTGGGGGACCCGGCCCGCCAAGCGCATCGCCCTAGGCGCGGGCCCGGGCGTCTGCAATGGCCGTATCGCTAACGCGCGATGGTCACAATCGCGCAGGCGCCCCGTCGAGCAGGATGGTCTTGGTTTCGAGGTACGGCCACAAGCCTTCCGCGCCACCTTCACGCCCGATGCCCGATTGCTTGAAGCCGCCGAAGGGCATGCCGAATTCCATCCGCATCCCATTTTGCCCCATCACCCCGGTGCGGATGCGGCGGCTGATATCATACGCCGCCTGCGGATCGGTCGTCAGGACCGAGCCGTTGAGGCCGTAGCTGCTCTCGTTGGCGATGCGGATCGCGTCTTCCTCGTCCTCGGCGGGGATCAGGCACAGCACCGGGCCGAAGATTTCCTCCTGCGCGATGCGGCTCTGGTTATCGACATTCGCGAACAGCGTCGGCTCCATGAAGTAACCCTTGTTCATGTGCGCCGGGCGCCGGCCGCCGGTGACCAGGTCGGCGCCGGACTTGCGGCCTTCGTCGATGTACATTTCGACCCGCTCTAACTGGCGCTTCATCGCCAGCGGGCCGAGCTGTGTATCGGGCGCTTCGGAATTGCCGATTTTGATGCCCTTCATCACCCCCGCGATGGCATCCGCCAGTTCGTCATGGCGGTGCCGGGGCACGATCGCGCGGCTGAGCATCGCGCAGACCTGCCCGCTCATCACGGTGATGGTGTTGCCCAGGATCGCAGCCGCGGCCTCGATCGGGAAATCGTCGCGCACGATCGCGGCGCTCTTGCCGCCCAGTTCGAGGCTGCAGCGGGCAATGCGGCTGGCACAAACCTCGGCAATACGCTTGCCCGCCACGGTCGAGCCAGTGAAGCTGACCTTGTCGACGCCGGGGTTGTTGACCAGGTGGTCCGACGCCTCGCGCTCCCCCGTCACCAAGTTGACGGTGCCCGGCGGCAAGCCAGCTGCTTCGGCCGCTTCGGCGATCACGTAGGCCTCGAGCGGGGTTTCCGGGCTCGGCTTCATCACCACGGTGCAGCCCGCGATGAGCGAGTAGAACACCTTGTTGGCCATAATCCCGAACGGCGCGTTCCACGGCGCAATGCCGACCACCACGCCAACCGGTTCGCGCGCGATGATCGCGGTATCGACCACCTGGCCCTTCTGCTGGGTTACCCATTCGAAACTCTCGCCCATCGCGGCGATCCCGCGCAGGCCCGCGACCGAGCCACCGTGCATGATCGGGGCGAAGCTGGCGAGGCCGCCGACTTGCGCGGTCCACGCAGCCGCCAGTTCGGGCACGCGGGATTCGAGATGATCGATCATCGCCATCAGCTTCGCGCCGCGCTCAGCCGGAGGTGTGGTTGGCCACGGCCCGTGGTCGAACGCAGCGCGCGCCGCTGCCACGGCGCGGTCCATGTCGTCCTTGCCGGCCTCGGCCACGCGTGCCACCACTTCCTCCGAGTTCGGATTGACGATCTCGATCTGTTTGCCGCTTGATGCTGCGACCCATTCGCCGCCGATGAACAGCTTGTCGGGATGCTGGATAGTCACGCCTTCGGGGGTCATTGGGAGTCTCCGTGAATGCCGGTGCCCGTCATGGGCTAGAAGTTGGACAAGATTGTGAGGCTGTGGCTGTCGAGCGGCTTGCCTTGCGCCTTCAATTGCAGTTCGCGCGTGCGGACTTTGCCCTGCTCGTCGATCAGGAAAGCATGGATCGCCTTGACCTGGTCGGCGGTCAGCAAGTCATCCCAGCGCGGCATGCCATTGGCCACCAGCGCCCCGCCGAGCACGATCTGTTCGAACGCATCGTGGGTACCGGGTGCCAGCCGGCGCAAATCAGGCAGCGGTGCGCGCGGCTGGTTGGAATGGCAGATCGAGCAGTTCTCGGTGAACAGCGCGCTGCCCATCGCAATCATCTCGGGCGTGACCCCGGCGAGTTGCGGCGGGGGAGCGGGCGCGGGCTGCAGCGGCGGCAGGTCGGCCGGGATCGGCACGTCGCCGCCGCCCAGCTTAAACACCAGCAAGCGGTTGGCGTTGCCCTTCGAATAGGCCGCGGCATAGGGGGGGACGAAGCCCCAGCCGCCGCCGCCCCAGCCTGCCTGCACGGCGATATATTGCACCCCGTCGACCTTGTAGGTCATCGGCGCGGCCAGGATCGAGGTGCCAGTATCGATCGTCTTCAAAATGCGCCCGGTTTCGGAATCGCGCACCACCAGTTTGCCCGACAAAGTGCCGTGGACGACGATCCCGGACTGCGTGGCCAGCACGCCGCCGCGGTCCTGCCAGCCGTCGAAATCGGCGGCCCACTTGGTCTGCCCAGTTAACGGATCGATCGCGCGCATCTGCGACGAATAGGGCTTCTGCTGCACCCAGGCCCATTGCGGCAGCGCCTTGACTGCGGCCTGCAGCGGCGGCGGCAAAGTTGGCAGCGCGGCCTGCAAGTCGGCGGTGAAAAGCAGCGCCGCATCGGCATTCATGATGTTGGGCCGGTGCGGGGGATTTTCTTGGCCCGGAGGGACAAACATCAGGTTGCCCATGTCCACCACCGGCGCGAAGTACAGGTTGCGGCCGGGATCAAACGCCGCCGGATGCCAGTTGCGCGCGCCCGAGCTGGCCGGGAACACCAGCTTGGGCCCGTTCGCGTAGTCGGAGAACTGCGGCGTCAGGTTGGGCTTGCCGGTCTCCAGATTCCAGCCCGATGCCCAGCTGGTGCGGACCAGCGGATTGGCCGCAAGCGGCTTGCCGGTCTCGCGGTCGATCACGAAGAAGAAGCCGTTCTTGGGTGTATGCAGGATGACCGGCCGCTTGGCGCCGTTCACTTCCAAGTCGGTGAACACCATCGGCTGGGTCGCGGTCAGGTCCCAACTGTCGGTCGGGGTTTCCTGGAAATGCCATTTCATCGCGCCGGTCTTGCGATCGAGTGAAACCACCGAATCGAGATAGAGGTTGTCCCCGCCGCTCGGTGAACGGGTATGCAGCGGGTACGGCCCGCCGTTGCCCGTGCCGATCACCACCTGATCGAACACCGGATCGTACGAAATAGCATCCCACGCGGTGCCGCCACCACCGATGTCCCAGCGGCTGTTCGGGTCCCAGGTCTTCAAGGCGGCTTCGAGCTCGGGCGTCTCTTGCGGGCCGTCCTTTGGATCGTGCGGAATGGTCCAGAAACGCCACGCCTGCTTGCCGTCGGCCACATCGTACGCCGTGACATAGCCGCGCGTGTCATACTCCGCCCCGGCATTGCCGAGGATCACCAGGTCACCGGCAATCTCGGGCGCGCCGGTGCTGGTGTAGCCGCGCTTGCGGTCGGTAATGGTGTCGACTTTCCAGTCCACTGCACCGGTCTTGGCATCGAGCGCGTAGAGCCAGCCATCAAGCGCGCCGACGAACACCTTTCCGCCCGAAACCTGCACCCCGCGGTTACCCTGGTCGCAGCACGCAGCGCGGTTGGCCTGCATGTCCACCTCGGGCTCAAACGTCCACAGTTCCTCGCCGGTCGCGGCGTTGAGCGCATAGACCCGGCCAAGGTTGCCGCTGGTGTACATCACCCCGTCGATGACCACCGGGGTAGCCTCTTGAACGCGCGCGCTGCCAAGATCGTATTCCCACGCCATGCCAAGGTCAGCGACATTGGCCGGGGTAATATCGGTCAGGCGCGAGAAGTGGCTGCCGGCCCAGTCACCGCCGGGATTATCCCAGTTTTCGCCTGCCCCGATGACCGAGGTATCGACCTTGGGCGCGGCCCCGCCGGTCCCCTGGGTGCAGGCAGCGAGCGCCAGCAGCGCCAAAGACAGGAGCTTTTTCATACCGGCCACGCCGACTGGTACTGCTCGAATACCGAGCGCAGGCTGCGCGGCGCCTTGCCGGTGATCCGCTCGACGCAATCGGTGACCATGTCAAAATAGCCCTCGCGGATCGATTGGCCGAAGGTGACCATGTCGTCGCTCGACCATGGGATCGGACCGTCGGGCACCACGTCGCTGGCATGGCGCGCCACACCCAGCGAATCGAAATACTTGTACATCACCTCGTCGCTGACCTGCTGCACCTCGATCGGTTTGGCAGCCATTTCGCTGACCATCGCCAGTGCCTCGGGAATGCTCAGCGCTTCGGGCCCGGTCAGGGTGTAGGCCATGCGTCCGTGGCCCTGCTGCGTCAGCACGCCCACCGCCGTGGCCACGCAATCGTCGCGGCTGACGAAGCCGACCTTGCCGGGGCCGCAATTGTCGGGCTTCACGCCCATCTGCAGCGCCGGGATCGCCATCGCCATGGCAATCGCCTCGGCATACTGGCTGTCGCGCAGGAAGGTCCACGCCGCGCCCGAGCGTTCGATGATCACTTCGGTCGAACGGTGATCGTCCTTCACGATCGCCGGGTTATCCGGCTCGTCGGCCGCGATGACCGAAGTATAGACGATGTGCCGCACGCCTTGCGCCACCGCCGCCAGGACCGCATTTTCGTGCTGGCCGACGCGGGTGCCAACGCGCGCGGTGGAGATCAGCAGCATCTTCTCACCGCCCTCCATCGCTGCTGGCAGCGTGGCGGGATCATCGAAATCGGCCAGACGGCACGCGGCCCCGCGCGCGGCGAAATGGGCCAGCTTCTCGGGCGAGCGCGAAAGGAACACGAGGTCCTCGGCCGGCAACTGCTGCAGCAACTGCTCGGCCGCAGCACCGCCGAAAGCGCCCGACGCGCCGGTCACGATTATCTTGCCCAATGCACTCTCCCACTTTTCGCCAATCATAACGAGTGTTACGATTGAGGCAATATTGACTGGAGAAGGAAATGCCGATGTTGACCGCCGAAGATCGCTTCGCGCTGCAGGACCTGATCGCCGCCTATTCGTGGGCGCTCGACACCGGCAATGCTGACAAGCTTGTCACCTGCTTCACCGAAGATTGCGAGATGCGCGAGGAAGTGTTCGAAGACCCCGACGTGTGGCAGGGCCACGACGGCATTCGCGGTCTGATGGCGCATTATGCCAGTGCGCCCGGCTTTCCCGGCCGCCAGCACCACGTGACCCAGACCCAATACCGTCCCAACGGCGACGGCAGTGTCGGTATGCGCAGCTTCGCCTTCGTCACCGAATGCCACGGCGAGCCGCCCTACACCCTGCGTTTCACCGGCTGGTACGAGGATCACGCGATCAAGGGAGATGACGGCCAGTGGCGCTTCAAGACCCGCAAGGTCCGCCTATGGGACGGCGCGGTGCTGAGCCTGTTCCCCGGCAAGGGCGAATGGGTCGCGCGCAAACGGCCGGATTCGCTGATTATCAAGCGTTAGACGGTTGGCGCCAGCACCCAGCCGAGCACCAGGCCGCGGTCACCCCCCGCCGCGATCATCTCGCGCAGGGCTTCGCTGCCCCATTCGACCGGGCGGTAACCGGCTTCGCGGCCGACTTCCTCGATCAGCAGCGCATCGGCGGGGCGGCTGACGCCGACGACGAGTGCCGGGCGGCGTTCAAACAGGGATTGCCCGAAGCGGATGCGGTCACCTGCGATGCCGAGGGCCTGCTTGTGCGGGGCGGCTCCGGTCTCGGCGAGGCTGCGGCCGGCGGCAAGCGCAGGGTCATAGACCAGCAGCGTGGTCTCGCCGTGCTGCCAGCGCCATTTGGGCAGGCCGGTGACCGCGGGCACGGCGAGCGCGCCCATCATGGCCTGGCGCCGGGTAGTGCTAATCATCGCGCCACCGCGTGCGGACCCGCGGCGAGGTAATCGGCGATGGCCTTCAAGTCCGCGTCGCTCACTTCGCCGCGCGGGATCGCGGGCATGTTGCCCACCCCGCGCCGCGCAGCCTGCACAATGTAGGCGGCGGGCAGGTTGGCGCGTTCCTCCAGCAGTGCGGGCTGGACCCGGCGGCCGAGCAGTCCGGTGCCCATGCCATTGGGGCCGTGGCACATCGCGCAATGCTCAAGGTAAAGCGCCTCGCCCCCGGTTGCGTTCGGGCGGCTGGAGAGCGTTTCGGGCTTGGGCGCGGGCGGCGGGCCTTGCGCGATCGCCGCGCTTCCCGCCAGTACCAGCAAGGCGAACATCAGGCGCTTCATGACCGCTCTCCCGCTCTGGGTCCTTGCCCCTTGGGCCAGATCCCGCTCTTGCCCGGGGCGAGGATGCCGTTGGGATCGAGCGCGTCCTTGACCGTCTGGTTGAGCTTGCGCAGCGCGCCCCCGTTCCAGTCGTACGTGCCGGCCACCAGGTCCATGTAATCGAGGTGGGTGCGGTATTCGCCGTACCCTTGCGCCTTGGCGTCGGCCACCAGCTGGTGGAAGAACGGATCGATCCGCCCCATCATCGCCGGATCGTCCTTGTTGAAGATCATCGCATTGACGTTGACCAGATGGCGTTCACCGAACGCGAAGCTGCCCTGGTAGTCCATCCCGAACTCGCGATAACGGGCATAAGTGCGCTGGAACTGGGCCAGCGCGGCAGTGCCGTTCTGCGGGATGATCGGCGAAAACCCGATGTGCCCGCCGCGCTGGCCGTACCAGTTGACGCTCTGCATCGGGAAGGTCAGCGGGGTGCCGGTCCAGCCGGTGTACTCGATCGGCTGGCCTTTGACCCAGGTCGTCGGTCGGAGCGACAGCGGGCCGATATCGGTCATCGCCTTTTCGAGTATCTTGTAGGCCGCCTTGTTGACCTCCTCGCGCCCGTAAAGCCGCAAGCTGACACCCCACCAGCCGAGGCCAAAGCGCTTGCGGATCGCGTCGATCACGCTGTCATCCAGCGCGCCGGGCTTGTCGGTCCATTCGCCGCGGGTTGTCGCGACGGCAGCGGCACGCAGCCAGTTGCCGATGCTCGGGCTCTGCTGCAGCACGCGCTCGCGCCGCAGCGGCCCGATCACGTCGACCAGCGCCTTCAGGTCTTCCGGTTTGTCAAACTCCACGTCCATGCCCATCAGGCTCTCGGGCTCGGGCATCAGCCACAAGTTGGCCTTGGTCACGATGCCGAAGTTGGACTGGACGAACATCTGGTCCCACCCCGGACCGAAGCCGAACGGATAGGCGCCCCAGGTCGGCGCATTGGAAAAGGCGCCCATGCCAGTGCGCACCACTTCGCCTGTCGGAAGGACCACTTCCATGCCGCAGAAGTTCTTCGTGTTCTCCCCATACGGCGTGTAGCCGACCCCGCGATCGAGCGCGTTGCCGATCACCGAGCCCCACGAGTTGCCGGGGGTCGAGAGCCAGTACGGCAGGTTGTTGGCCTGGATGTAGTCATACAGGTCGTAAAACCCGACGCCGGGTTCGAGAAGGACGGTGCCGAATTCTTCGTCGAACTCGATCTTCTTCATGCCCGACAGGTCGAGCACCACGCTGCCGGTCAGCAGCGGCGCGGTGCCGCCATAGCCCAGGTTCTTGCCCCGGCTGATTGGCCACAGCGGCAGGCGGAACTGGTTGGCGATGCGTACTGCCGCCTGCACTTCTTCAACCGTGGTCGGGCCGATGGCGCCGGCCGGGATATGCGAAGCCTCCTGCACCGCGAACTTGTCACGATAACTGCTGCGGTCGAGGCTTTCGAAAAACACCTTGTCCGCGCCAAGCGCAGATTCGAACGCGCGCTGCGCCTGCGCCATCTTGGCTTGGGTGAAGCCGGGGGGGAGAAAGTCTTCTTCCATGTCAGGCTCCTGAGGCCCAGCGGGTGCGGGCCGGGGGCCGCGCCCCGCCATCGAGCCGGATTACTTCGCCGTTCACCAGCGGGGTGCGGATGATGAAATTGATCGCCGCGGCAAAGTCCTCGCCGGTGCCGGCGCGGCGGGGGAATTCGTTGCCTTCCAGCAATTCGTCGAGGAGCGCGGGCGGCAGCATCGCCACCATCGGCGTGGCCATCAGGCCCGGCGCCACGCCGTTGACGCGGATCGCGTGGCGCGACAGGTCGCGCGCCCACACCAGCGTCAGCGCCTTGAGCGCCGATTTGGCCGCGGTGTAGGCGCCCATACCTTCCTGCCCTTCAAAACTGGCGATAGAGCAGGTGTTGACGATGACCCCGCGCTCGCCGTCCGGCCCGCTGGGCGCATTGCCGATCATTGTGTGCGCGACTTCGGCCACCACCGCTGCCGCGCCGAGCAGGTTGACCTCGATAACGGCGCGAAACGCATCCATGTCGCCCGGCCCCTCGGCCGTGGCAATCGGGCCAAGCCCGCCGATCCCGGCATTATTGAGGAGGATGTCGATGCGGCCGTGCCGCGCGATGACTTGCGCCACGGCAGCCGCGATCTGCCCGCGGTCGGTCACATCGCAGGCAATCAAGTCTGCGCCATCGGCCGCACTGCCCGAGCGATCGAGCGAGACGACCGTCGCGCCTGCCTGCAACAGCCCCTTCACGGCCCCTTCGCCGAGCCCCGAATTGCCGCCGGTGACGACTGCGATCTTGCCTGCCGGATCCATTTCCGCTCCCGTCGCCGCGAACTCTGGTGGTTGCGCGACTTTAACGACCGTTACTATTCAGCTAGAGCCCCGCTAGTCAAGTAAGGGAGATAGTCTTGGCCTCACGCGAACAGCTTTACGCGGCGCTCGACCGCTTCCTGGCAGCGCTCGATCTGCGCGATCCGGCGCGTCTCGATTGGGCCGATGGCCTGCGCTACACCGAGAACAACGTCGCGCTCGAACCCGGTGACGGACTGTGGGGCACCCTTACCGCGCGCGGGCCTTATGACTTGCGCTTTGCCGATGCCGAAGCTGGCCAGGTGGCGCTGTTCACCAGCGCCCTGGAAACCGATGCCACCAGCCCGTGCGCGATCCGGCTGGAAGTCACGGGCGGTGCAATCTCAGGGGCCGAGATCGTCATCGCGCGCAACAAGGACGAGGGCTTCCCCTTCCTCGGCCAACGATTCGAGGACAAGCCGGCGATGCTGGTCATGGTGC
Organism: Croceibacterium sp.; assembly: GCA_039920345.1. Classification (GTDB taxonomy): domain Bacteria; phylum Pseudomonadota; class Alphaproteobacteria; order Sphingomonadales; family Sphingomonadaceae; genus Croceibacterium_A. The sequence continues at coordinate 32,475 of JBDSDZ010000044.1, read as the reverse complement.
CCGAGCGCCAGCGGATCAGCCGCGCCGAAATGATTGCCATCGCCAACGGCTATTTCGAGACCATCGAGCGCAACAACGGCATGATTCGCACCCGCTTCCACGCGCACTGCAACCGGGTCGAAAATGGCGTCCAGACGACAAACAATGCCGAGTTTCCGCTGCCGATTGCGCGCATGGGGTGCGAGGAACAGTTCGCGCTCGGCTGGTATCGCTACGATGACGAACTGCGCGCGCGCCGTTTCCCGCTGGTGGATGAAGAACGCGGCATCGTGCTGGCCCACGGTTTCATCGACCATTCGGGCAAGCTCGGCGAATACGAACTGACCGACGGCACCCGCGTGTCGAGCCCGATCCGCCGCCCGCATTCCTATTACCTTGCCGAAGCCTTCAAGATCAGGGACGGTGCGATCGAGCAAGTCGAGGCGGTGTTCCACACGGTGCCGTACAAGATGCCGTCGCCTTGGGAGGGAACCTAGGATGAGTGATCGCGCCAGATCCCCCTCCCGCAAGCGGGAGCGGAGGCAAACATGACCAACACCCGCCGCTTGCTATCGCTCGTGCTGCTGGGCGGCGTGTTCGTGACCGAAGGATACGACCTCAACGCGATGGCGTTGGCGGTCCCGCGGCTCGAAGGGGCGCTGGGTCTTGCGCCCGCCACCTTCGGGCTGGTCTTCACCGCGCTGCTGGTCGGCATTGGCGTGGGCGGTGCGGTGCTGGCGCCGTTCGGCGATCGCTTTGGCCGCCGCACGCTGATCGTGGCAGGTTGCCTGGCGGTCGGGCTGTTCACGCTAGCGACGGTCACCGCCACCAGCATCCCCGCCTTCCTTGGCTGGCGCGCCCTGACCGGCATCGCGCTGGGCGCGGCGCTGCCCAACGTCAGCGCGCTCTCGGCCGAACTTGCCCCGGCGCGGCTGCGCGGGACGATCATGGCGCTGGTGTCCGCTGGCATTCCGCTCGGGCTCGCCTTCGCCGGGCTGATGGCGCCCACAGTGGTCGCGGCCGGGGGATGGCAAGGCCTGTTCATCGTGCCCGGCGTGTTCGCGCTGGTGCTGGCCGCTGTGCTCTGGCTGGTGCTCGACGGCGGCATCCCACAACGCCTCGACGAGGGTGGCGAAGAAGCGGTCCCGGCGAAAGCAGCGCGCTATCCGCAGCTTGACCTGTTTCGTGCGCCGTGGCTGCTGCCGTTTGCGATTTTCTCCGCCATGCTCGCGCTCAATGCGCTCAACCTCTACCTGCTCAATTCTTGGATCCCGACGGTGCTGCCGCAGGCCGGTTACACGCTCGACGATGCGGCGCGGATCGCGGGCGTGGTGCAACTGGCGGGTCTCGCCATTGGCGTCGCCGCCAGCTTCGGGATCGACCGCTGGCGCCCGTCGGCGACGTTGGCGATCATGTTCGGCGCGATGGCCGCGTGCTTCCTCGCGGTCAGCCTGACCGCGCCCGAGCAGGGCCTGTGGGTGCCGCTGCTGATGGTTGGCGTGGGCGGCGCTTCGGCGGGCGGAATGGCGCTCCCGGCGCTGTGCGTTTACCTGTTCCCGGCGCGCCAGCTATCGTCCGCCATTGGCATGGGGGTGATGGTCGCCCGCCTCGGCGCGTTTGCCGGGCCGCTGCTGGGCCAGGCTATCCTCGACGCCAATGCAGGTCCGCAAGTGTTCTTCTTCGCCGCTGCCGTGCCCGCCGCCCTGTGTGCGCTGGTTGCGCTCGCGGTGCCGATGGCGCTGGCTGTGCGCAAACGAACGGTGGCTGCCGCCTAACCCGGCACGCGCTTGCCGGTCACGGGCGGACCGAAAAGACCACTGCGTTCAAAGCCGGTGACCTGGCCGTTGCTGTCGGCCTCGAATTTGAATGCGGTGCCGTTGACCGCGGAAAAACTCAGCGGTTCATCGGCGAACAAGGGTTGCATCGTCGCCGGGCCCGGCGTCGTGCCGAACCATAGCCGGTCGCCGCGCCGCTCGATCACCACTTGCCCCGCCTGGCCATCGAGCGCGTAGTGCCCGGCCAGCCGGTTCAGCGCGGCCTCGCCCAGCATCAGGTCTGGCGGGACGGGCGCGGTTTCGAACGGATCGCCCTTCGGCGGGCCAAACTCCACCTTGCCGTCGACCAGCTGCTCGCGGTCGAGCAGGGTGTCGCCTTCGTGGATCAGCCGGTCGATACCGGCGGGGACGAAAGCAAAGTGGACCGTCCACGGCGCGGCCAGCGTCACCGGATCGGTGATTGTGATCTCACCCTCGATCCGGTCGGCTGCAACCGCGCGCAACCGTTCGGTGAAATGCGCCTGTTCGGACAGCGGCGGCGCGAGGTAGTTGAAATCGAGATCGAACTTGGCGCCGATGGTGTCGACCACCAGCGTATCGCCTTCCCAGCAGCCGATCGAATCACCCCAGTTGTTGGGCCACAGCTCGTCTTCGCTCGGATGCTCGCGGCCGTCGGTGTAAATATAGCGGATATCGCGGTACTGGCTGGTCATCACCGTTTCGGCAGGCGCGATCACGAACTTCACCTCGGAGTAGGAGGTCATCATCATCGGGAATCCCCACGCCGCGGCAATCCGCAGCGGGTTGGCCCGGTTGATGACCGCAAGCTGGCGCATCCGCTTCCAGCCTTCGGCGTTCCAGGGCGCGTCGGTGCCGAGGAACTTGGGCTGCTGACTGACCGAACCGGCGACATTACCTTCCAGCCCTTCGGCGCCCCACACCCCGTTCCACCACTTGAGCGCGTTCAGGTCCTTGGGCGCGCACGAATTATCGTCTGCCGCCAGCGCGGGCTGCGAGACCGCAAGAGCGAGGGGCAGTGCGGCGAGTGCCGACCAATGCGCCTTCATTCCGGCTTGCCGACCAGCTTGCCATCGGAGCCCGTGGCCTCGAGCACGTTGCCACCATGGTTGCCGTCGCGCAGCGGATGGATTTTCACCGTGATCCGCTCCCCCGTCCTTAGCGAGCTGCGGCTCCAGCCGAGCCGCTGGAGGTGGACCGGAGCGGTCATTTCGAGGCTCCATTCTTCGTCCTGGCCAGCCTCGTTCTTGATCACTAGCTGGATGAAGCAGTGCGGGTTGGACCACAGGAACTGGCGCACGGTGCCGGTCAGCGTCTTGGTGGCCTGCTGGTCGAACATCGCGGCTGAATGATGGGCGTCGGCGGCAGTCGCCGTCGCCAGCAGCAGCGCCACCAGGGCGAGCTTCGTTTTCACGGGCAGTCCTCTTGTCTGTTATATCTTGTACCGGAATATGCACCAAAGGCGCGCAATCGCCAAAGCCGAAGAAAAGAACTCCTTACGGCCGAAAGTCGAGCGCGCCGATGCGTTCGGCAAAACGCCAGCCGTCGGGTGTGCGCACCAGCTTGTCGGTGAAGGTGCCAATCAGTGGCGACTTGGGGTCCATCACCGGCAACCCGCCTGATTGCGCATCGCCCATGTAGAGCACGATCACGCTGACCGCGCGGGCATGGTTGGCGTCATCCACATCGACCACGATATTGGCCATCACATGCCGCTGGGCACGCGCCGGGCGGGCGAGGAAACTGGTAAGGATTGCTTCGCGGCCCTCCACGAATTCGCCGGGCTTGCTAGGCCGGGCAAAGCGCGCATACTCGGTGTAGAGCGCCGCCACCGCCGGCCAGTCCTGCGCATCGTTCAAGATGACATAGTGCTTGATTAGCCGCTCGCAGTCGGCCTCGATCGCGCGCCGGACATCGTCCTTCACGGCCGGGTCTTCTCGATGAACAGTGAACGTCCCTGATCATCACGCGCTTCGAGGGTGTCGATCAGGTGCGCCAGGATTGTGCCAAGCTGCTTGGTTTCGGCTGCGGACAAGTTCGAGAACAGGTAATCCGCCACCTTCTCGCTCTGCGGCCGCATGATGGTGTAGAGGCGCTCGCCCTCGCTGGTCAGCGTGAGCCACTTGCGGCGCCGGTTGGCGGGATCGGGTGACACCTTGATACGACCATGGCGTTCCAGCGTAGAGACCGCGCGGCTGACGCTCATCACGTTGACCCCGGTAATCTCCGCCAGTTCATGGCTGGCGCTGCGCCCAAGCGCGCCGATCGTCATCAACAGGCGAAACTCGTTGAGGCTGATGCGGTAACGATGGGCAAGGTGGGTTGAAAACGGCGCCATCAACCGGTTGGTCAGCTTGAGCAACTGGTGGAGCATGACGGACTTATCGGATTCCGCCGCGATTTCGTTTTCGGTTCGTTTAAGCACCCTGTCAGCCCCTTTGAGCACAGCCAAGACCGTGCGCCCTTCCCATCGATTATAACAGTCGTTAGCGTTTACCCACGTCGGAATCACCAGGACCTGAAGACACCATGACTGCCTTTCCCCAATCTATCCATTTTATCGGCACGAATACTCCCCGCCGGGCCGAACTTTCAGTGCGCAACCTCGAGGTTGAAGGCGAGATCCCGGCCGAGATCGAGGGCGCATTTTTCCGCGCGGTGCCCGATAACGCCCATGCGCCGATGTTCGCGGACGACATCGCGCTCAACGCCGACGGGATGATCGCACGCTTCAATTTCGAATCTGGCGCGGTGGATTTCGACATCAAGTACGTCAAAACCGAACGCTATCTCGCGGAAAAGAAGGCCCGCCGCGCGCTATTCGGGCGCTATCGCAACAAGTTCACCGACGATCCCAGCGTCGCGGGTGTCGACCGCACTTTGGCCAACACTACGCCCGTCTGGCACGCCGGACGTCTGTTCATGACCAAGGAAGACGGGCGCGCCTACGAAATCGACCCGGATACGCTTGAAACGCGCGGCAAGTGGGATTTCTACGGCAAGCTCCGCTCGGAGACTTTCACCGCCCACCCCCGGGTCGATCCCGCTACCGGCGAGCTGTTCTTCTTCGGTTACGAAGCCGGCGGGTTATGCACCCGCGATGTCGCCTACGGAATCGCCGATGCAACCGGCAAGCTGGTGTCCGAACAATTGTTCGAGCAGCCCTATTGCGCGTCCATCCACGACTTCGTGATCACCGAAAAATACGCCATTTTCCCGATCTTCCCGACCACTGCCGATCTTGACCGGATGATCGCCGGCGGCGCTCACTGGGCACACCAGCAGGACCTTGAATCGTGGATCGGGATCATGCCGCGCTATGGCCAGGTGTCCGAAATGCGGTGGATCAAGGGGCCAATCGGCGTCTCCGCGTTCCACGAGGTAAACGCGTTCGATGACGGCGATCTGGTCCACATCGACATGTGCCTGACCGATACCAACGCCTTCTCTTTCATGCGCGAGGCGGGCGGGATCGAGCGCGAGCAGCAGAGCCTGCAAGGCGCGCTGACCCGCTGGACGATCGACCTGAGCAAGCCCGCACCCGAGATCGTCGAACGCCCGCTTGGGCCGCCGGGCGATTTGCCGCGGCTGGCGGATGCCGACCAGGGCCGCCCGTACAACCGCGCGTGGTATCTTTCGATGAACCCCGAAGCGCAAGGTCCGCCAATGCTGGGCGGGCCGGTGGGTGCCAACTTCAACGCGCTGGTGCGGATTGAGCCGGGCAACGGCCGCGTGTCGGTCATGGCTGTGCCGCCGGGCGCGGGGATCAGCGAACCGGCGCATATCGCAGCAAGCGATCCCGATCACGGCGGCTGGCTGCTGACCGTGGTCGATGTACCCAACGGACCTCCCGGTGCGGGGTCTCCGCACGATTATTCCTCCGAACTGTGGATCGTGGCGGCGGACGAAGTCGAGAAAGGGCCGATCGCCAAAGTGAAGACCGGACTCGCCTTGCGCAGCCAGGTCCACGGCGCATGGGTCACGCGCGAGCGATTGGATGCCGCCAAGCGCATGTAGCCAACCTGCGCAAACTGAGTCATACTCGTTAAAAATACGGGGAGAGTTCGGATGAAATTGCGCCTGCTAGCCGCCGCGCTGCCGTTATTGTTCACGGCACCCACCTTTGCCGCCGATCCAGTAGCCCTTGCCAACGATCCTGTGCCGTCCGCAAGGGATTATCCGGCGCCGCCTGCCGGGTGGAAGGTAGCGCGCACCGAGTGGGGCGATCCTGACCTGCGCGGTGAATGGCCAGTCGATTATCTCGCCGCCACCCCGCGCACGCGGGCGCCCGAACTCGGCGCGCGCACCGAATGGACCGACGACGAATACAAGGAACGCTACGGGCAGGCCGAAGAGCGTGATGGATTGGAAGCCGCGCAGGACCGAGTCGGCATTCTCGGCATGGGGCACTGGCGCGAGGACGGCTACCCGCTGTGGCAGACGTCGATGGTTACCGAACCCGCTGACGGCCGCTATCCGGCGTTGACCCCGGCTGGCCAGACCGCCGCGGCCGGCGTCAAGGATTCGTGGAACACCGCCGTGTTCGACCGGATAAGCGATTTCGGCAATTGGGATCGCTGCCTCAGCCGCGGCTTGCCGGCATCGATGCTGACCGGCGCCTACAACATGGGCATTCGCGTGATGCAGAGCCCGGGCCTGGTGGTGATTGCCATCGAAATGCCGCACGATACGCGCAAGGTCTATCTCGACGGCCGCGCCGCGCCGCCGCCCGAAGTGACCGACTATCTGGGCTATTCGCGCGGGCATTGGGACGGCGATTCGCTGGTTATCGAAACCACCAACTTCACGCCGGGGATGAGCAACGGGGTTTCGCCCAACAGCGCGCAGATGAAGCTGGTCGAGCGGATCACGCCCGTCGGCCCCAATCAGATGCGCTACGAAGCGTGGGTCGAAGACCCGGTCATGCTGACCGGTCCGTACAAGATCGACATCCCGTGGAAACGCAATTCGGCTTACAATTTCTTCGAATACGCCTGCCACGAAGGCAACGTGCAGATCCGCGGCTACATCACTGCCACCAGCCCGCGCTTTGCGCACCTGCGCGAAGAACAGTGGGCCAAGCAGGGTGAAGTGCCGTCCGACGAAGAAGCCGGGCCGGGCGGGGCGCCGTAAACCAACCTGCGTCCAGACCGATGAAATGGACTTACCACGCCGCGCGCGTGATCTTTGGCGGCTGGTGGCTGTTTTCGGGCCTGATGCATTTCCTGTGGCCGGGCCTGCAGCCGATGGGCGACGAGCCTGCCTCGATCGCGTTCACCCAGGCATTGATGGACAGCGGACTGTTCAACTGGGTTAAGGTGATCGAAGTTGTGCTGGGCCTGACCATGCTGGCCAACCGCGCGATGCCGCTGACGGTGATCGCTCTGGTCCCGCTCAACGTGGTGATCGTCTATTGGAACTTCGTGCTCGATAGCGGCGCGGTCGAATGGACCTTTGGCGCCCTGTCGATCGCAATCAACGCGATCCTCGCCTGGCCGTGGCGGCACTATTTCTGGCCGCTCCTGACGTGGCGCGGCAAACCCGATTACGGGCTGGCAACCGGTTGGCCGCCAGCCCGCGAACCCTAAGCTAGGTCAGGCGTGGCCGGGATCAGCGGCCGCTTCGGCGGTTTCGCCGTCCGGCTTGGTCATCGCGTTGGTGATGATTTCAGAGACGAAGCCGAACAGCGCACCGATAATGATCGAGATCACCACAGGCACCAGTGCGTCGGTCGCTTCAACATCCTTGAGCAGGATCACTGCTGCAATCGAGGCAAAGCCGTAAAAGCCGATCGGCGGGATGCCCAAGTAGGGAACCTTCGAAGCCAGAACGATCACCGCAGCGCCAAGCCCGACGGCCACTGGCACGGCCATCGTGCCAAGGCCTGCAAACGCACCGCCAGCCAGGATGACGGCAACCATGCCAACCAGCGCGCCAAAGCTCATGCAGGCGATGGCCGTGATGGTGCCGGTGGCCTTGCCGCCGGCCTGGAAGTGGGTGCCCCAGGAAATGAATGAAATCCAGACCTGGAGACCAAAGGCGGCCAGCGCCGCAAGGCCGAAAAGCCAGGTATCGAGGACGGCGAGCACGCCGACCGCAACGGTAAGAGCAAGATAGGCTGACATGTGGTGAACCTCCCAAAACGATGTTCTTTTTTTTGGTGCGGCAAAGTGCGCCCATCCGCCGCGCCGGGGAAGCTAACCGCGAGTATCCAGTCCGTCCAGCGGGACAATGCGCTCGTCCACTCTTGCCGATTGACTCTGTCCGCGCCACGATGCCGCAAAACACAGGTGGGAGGGATCGATGGTACGGAACTGGGTGGCGGCGCTGATTGGCGTGGCAGGCATTGTCGCAGGCGGACTGGTTGGCCCGGCCGTGGTCGGATCGACCGGAACCATGGCCGCGCCTCCGGGTGATCCGGCGCTGGCAGACCGGATCGCGGTGGAGGACCTGGTCACGCGTTACTACCAGAACTTCGGCGGCGACGCGGCGGGCCAGTTCGGCAGCTATTACATCGAAGATGCAGTGTTCGACGTCAACGGTGTGATTTCCACCGGCCGCGCGGAGATCGAGGCGCTTTACGCCGCGATGGATGCGGGCGGCGATGCGCCGGCAACGCAAGGCACCTTCCACATGATCATTAGCAACCCGGTGGTCGACGTGGCGGGCGACAGCGCCACCGCGCAGTTCCTGTGGACCGGGGTGATGAACAGCGACATCAAGGCGCGCCCGCAGCTATTCGAACAGGGCCGCGAGTATGACAAGCTGGTGCGGCAGGGCGGCAAGTGGCTGATCGCCAAGCGCGTGGTCATTGCCGACAGCGGGCTGCCCGAACGCTTCGCCGCGACTTACCAGCCGCGCAAGGACTACGACATCACCCAGTAAGCCTCAGACCAGCGCGTAATACTTGAGCAGGTTGCCGTCGGACCGGCGTTCACCCACGCCGATGAAGACGTGCTTGGTCAGCCAGTCGTGCCTGCCGGTCGGGACTTCGAACGTCGGGTTACCGCGCAGGTAGTAGTCTTCGTGGTCGACCGGCGCGCCGTCGGCGAAGGCCCAGTCGCGCAGGCGCTGCATGGTGTCGGGCTGGCGGCCCCACAGGTAGCCGCGGTTGTTGAGCAGGATCAGCGTGCCGTCGTCTTCCTCGAGCAGGTAGCGGGCATCAAACACCGCGACATCGTCGGGCCGGAAATAGGCGTAGTCCCCGCCCGATCCCGGCACCGCGCGGCCTTTCAGGTGCGGCCCCTCAAACGTGCCGCCGCTGACCAGCACCGCGCTGCGGTTTCCCCCGCTGGGCACGCCGACCAGCGTGTAGACTTCGGGAAAGGTCAGCCGCACTTCCATCACGAATTCGAGCCGCGGGTTGTCGATGCCCGAGAACGGGGCGGTGAAAGGTCCGTTACTCATCAGCGCAGCTCCAGCAATCCGCCGTCGACGAACAGGTTCGCCCCGGTGATAAAGGCGGCATCGTCACTGGCGAGGAACAGCACCGCCTTGGCCACCTCCTCGGCCTCGCCCATCCGGTGCATCGGGATATTGGCGATCATCATTTCCTTCAGCGCGGCTACATCGGCGTCGCTCATGCCCGGATTGCGGTGCAGCAGCGGGGTGTCAATCGGCCCGGGGCTGACCATGTTGAGGCGGATGCCCTCGCCAACCAGTTCCTTCGCAAACACCTTCATCGCCATGTAGAGTCCGCCCTTGGCTGCTGCATAAGTACCATTGCCGGCCAGCGCGCCATGCGCCCCGATCGACCCGGTGACGACGATCGCGCCGCCCTTGCCCATGATCCGCAGCGCCTTCTGCAGCGCGAACACGCAGCCCTTGAGGTTGATCGCATGGACCTGGTCCCAGTCGGCCTCGGTAATCCCGCGCAGCGGGGCAAAACCGCCCACCCCGGCATTGATGTAGAGCACATCGATCCGGCCATCGCGGGCCTCGATCTTGGCCACGACCTGCTCGGTGGCGGGGATGTCCGAAATGTCGGACTGAAAGCCGTGGCTGCCCGGCATGCTCGCCACCGCCGTCTCGATTGTCGCCGGATCGCGCCCGGTCAGATGGACCGTAGCGCCTTCAGCCGCGAAAGCCTGCGCCGCGGCCAGCCCCATCCCGCTGTTCCCGCCCAGTACGAGAACGACTTTGTCGGTAAAGCGCATGACCCCTCCTAAAACGGCGACACGGGGTTGGGCCCGCCCGCCACCACGTCCTGCATCACGTCCCAGTGTTCGGCGATCATGCCGTCCTCCAGCCGGAACAGGTCCATCACTGCCCACCCGGCATCGCCCGGCCAGCGGCGCACGTGGTAATGCACTGTCACATGGTCGCCGTCGACAAATGCGCGCTTCACATCGTGCACCGCCTCGGGGGTCTGGGCGCGGATCATGTCGAGGAAGCGCTTGAGCCCCTCGCGCCCCGGCTCGGCCGCCTGGTTGTGCTGGATGTAGCCCGGCGCGATGAAGCGCTCGACTGCGCCCGAATCCATCGGATTGAGCACTTCAGCAAACATCCGCAGCACGTGGTCCAGATGCGCCTGCTCGGTTGGCGTACGGCTCATGCTGCAAGCTCCGCCCGGGGCAGGCTGCGCCCGCGAATGAGGTCGGCTGCCTTCTCGCCGATCATGATGCACGGCAGGTTGGTGTTGCCGCCCGGTACGGTGGGCATGACCGAGGCATCGACCACCCGCAGGCCTTCGACGCCGATCACCCGAAGCTGGTCATCAACCACTGAACGCTCACCCATGCCCATCGCGCAAGTGCCGACCGGGTGCTGCGCGACATAGCAACTGGCGCGGATGAATGCGTCGAGTTCGTCGTCGCTCTGAACCTCGAGGCCGGGTGTCTTCTCGCCCGCCAGCAAGCCCGCCATCGGCGCGGTGTTGTAAATCGCGCGCGTAGTGCGAAATGCGCGCCGCATCTGCTCGCGGTCGGCCTCCTCGGCGAGGATGTTGAGCGTGACGGCCGCGACCTCGCTCGGGTCGGCGCTCTTGAGCTCGACCCAGCCGCGGCTCTCGGGATGGAGCTGGACCACGCCGGCCCAGAACACGTGCTCCTGCTCCTTGCGCAGGAACGGCCCCCACGGCGCGGCGTCGAAGCGGATCGGATTGACCATGATCTGCAGGTCGGGCCGGTCGAGATGGTCCGCCGTGCGCACCACCACATTGCACGAATTGACCTGCGTCGCCATTGGCCCCCCGCCGGTCAGCGCCCAGCGCAGCGTGTTGAGCCCGATCCGGTCCCACCGCAATTGGCGCAGAAAAGTCACCTTGTCCTTGGCCCAGAACTCGAGGCTGGCGCAGGGATGCTCCTGCAAGTTGCGGCCCACGCCCGGGCTGTCATGCACCACCGAGATGCCGTGATCGGTGAGGTGCGCGGCGGGGCCGATGCCCGACAGCATCAGCAGGTGCGGCGAATTGTAGGTCCCGCCCGAAACAATCACCTCGCGCCGCGCACGGATCACTTTTGGCTCCCCGCCGTGGTCGATCTCCACGCCGACACAGCGCTTGCCCTCGAACACCAGTTTGCGGACCAGCACGCCCGAGCGAACATCGAGGTTTCGCCGCGTCATCGCCGGCTTGAGATAGGCGGTCGCGGCGCTGACCCGGCGGCCCCTGGCATCGACCGTCTGTTCGCCGCGCGCAAAGCCCTCGGGACTGGCGCCGGCCAGGTCGTCGGTCGTGGCAAAGCCCGCTGCTTCAGCTGTGACCATCATCTGTTCGTGCAACAGGTGCGGGGAATCGATCGGACGAACCTGCACCGGGCCGCTGCCGCCGTGATAGGGGCTGTCGCCGCGCCATGAACTCTCGGACTTGCGGAAATATGGCAGCACATCGGCGAACGACCAGCCGCGCGCGCCCATCTGCGCCCACTGGTCATAGTCCGCCGGATGCCCGCGCATCGCGAACATGCCGTTGATCGAACCCGAACCGCCGATCACCTTGCCACGCGGCAGCGGCATCCGCCGCCCATCGAGGTGCGGCTCGGGCTCGGTCCAGTAGGTCCAGTTGAAACGCGGGTCGGGCATCGCCTTGAGGAAGGCGAGCGGCATTTTCAGGAACAGGTGATCATCGCGCCCGCCGGCTTCCAGCACCAGCACTTGCACTGCCGGATCCTCGCTCAGCCGCGCGGCCACGACGCAGCCTGAACTGCCCGCCCCCACGACGATGTAATCGAATCCCTCGCCCGCCACGCATCTCTCCCTTGCCGTGTTGCTAACGGTCGTTACGATAGCTGGCAAGGCACGGGAGAAGACCATGACGCGAGAGGACTACGACCGCTACGCCGCCGCGTTTAATGCGCGCGACTATGACACGGTGTTCGATTTCTATGCCGAGAACCCGCGCATGGCGTTCTTCGGGGTCGAAATTTCCACCCGCGAACAATTGCGCGCGTTCTACAGCTTCCTGCACCGCTATGTGCGCGAGACGATCACGGTCGAGCGCTTTGCCGCGAGCGAGGAGCTGGCCGCCGTTGAAGGCATGATCCGCATCGAAGCCACCGACGACCTGACCCGCGAGATACTTGATGCCAACGGAATGGAACAGTTCTTCCCCATCGCCAGAGGCGAAGTGCAGGAAATGCGCCAGTACATTCACTACCACCTGAAAGATGGTAAGATCGCCAGTGTCGGCTGCGCGCTGGTCTAACAGCGGCGGGGCGACGAACATCGGAGAGGAAACGTATGAACCACCTGATGCCACGCGGCTTTGCCGCGCTAATGCTCGCCAGCGCGCTCACCGCCTGCAATTCCAGCGCCCCAACCGCCGAGGCAACAGTGCAGGCACCGGTGTGCGACCGCGATTGCCTGCTCAAGCTGACCGACCAGTACGTTGCCAGCCTCGCGAGCCACAGCGCCGCCGGGCTGCCGCTCGCCAGCGGGTTCAAGGCGGTCGAGAATATCAAGCCGATCGCGCCGGGTGAAGGTCTGTGGAAGGACACCACTGCCGGGCCGACGACTTTCTCGATTCACGTGCCTGACCAGGTCAACGAAACCGCGGGCTGGCTCGGCATGATCCAGCGCGATGGCAAGCCGACGATGGTCGCGATCCGCCTCAAGCTCGACGGTGACGGCAAGATTATCGAAGCTGAACATCTCTATTCCGAAGTGAACAAGCCGCAGCTGGCGAATGTCGACGCGCCGCGCGCCGGCCTCACCAGCGACGTGCCCGCAGCCAATCGCCTGCCGCATGACCAACTGATCAGCATCGGGGCGAGCTACTACGACGCGCTGGACGACAATGACGGTACCAAGATGCCCTTCGCCGCCGATTGCGAGCGGCATGAAAATGGCATGATCACAGCCGGTGCCGGTGCTGGTAATGGACCGAACGGGCCGAGCCCGCACCCGGTCGCGCGCGATTGCGCAGGTCAGTTGTCGAGTCACGTGATGAGCTACATCACCTCGATTGGTAACCGCCGGGTGTTCGCCGCCGATCCGGTGACGGGCCTGGTGATGGGCCTGTCGCACTTCCACCATCCGATGGATTTCGCGCCCTACGAAGTGACCGCGATGGACGGCACCAAGATCATGTACTCGACCGATAACCAGATGAAGTTCGATCCATTCGACTTGCCGGCCGCGCATATCTTCAAGATCGGCGCCGACGGCAAGGTGCACGAAATCGAAGCCATGGGTTTCCTTGCCCCGCTCAATTCACCGAGCGGATGGGACGCGACGCCAGTCAAATAAGCCAATAGTTCGGGCCTCTGCCCCACGCGGAGGCTCGTAGCTTTTCGTCCTTGCGGTAATTTCGCATACCTGAAATAACTACCCGATTATGGCAGCCAGTGATCCCGTGCAGTCGAGCCAGGTCAAATCGGCCACCCGCACGCTCGACATCATCGAATACATCGTCGCGCACGATCGCCCGCTGGTGGCGCAGGAAATCGCCGTGGCGCTGGGGATTCCGGTATCGAGCCTGTCGTACCTGCTCGGCACGCTGGTCGATCGCGGTTACCTCGCGCGGGATGGCAGGCGCTATTCAGCCGGCCCTGGCCTTGAACGCCTGCAAGCCCGCAGCCACGGCTTCAGCCTGGCCGAACGCGCCGCGCCGCTGGTCCGTACGCTACGGGTCCAGCTTAACGAAACCACCAGCTTCTTCATCCGCAGCGCGTGGGACGTCGAGGCGATTGTGACCGAATCGAGCGAGCAGGCGCTGCGCTATTCAATCGTCACCGGTGCCCGCCTGCCGATGCATGCGCTTGCAGGCGGCAAGGCGTTGTTGGCCGCCTTGCCGGACGAAGAAATCGACCGCTATTTTGCCGAAACCGAGCGCCAGCGTTTCACGCCGTCGACCGTAATTTCGGAAAAGGCCCTGCGGCGCGATCTCGCCGACGTGCGCAAGCGGGGTTACGCGCTGACGGATGAGGAATTTTCGCTCGGCATTCGCGGCATAGGCCGGATCGTGACGATTGGCGGTGAGGTGGTCGGTTCACTTTCGGTCGGAATCCCGAAAGCCCGTTTTGATCCCGAAACGCTGAAGCGAACGGCGGACTTGCTTGAACGGACGGCGGGACTGCTCGAAGCGAGCTAGCGTCCTTGGACTGACGGCCCTTGAACAGGCGGCTGGTTCCCTGGCGGCAGTGACAGGACACGGCTCGATGGAACGCTCGGTCCTGCTTCCCCGCCATAGACTTTGCCGGTCTCGAACGGACCCAGGAGCGCGCCCGCACCGACGCGCTCGAGCACATAAGGCGCAAGGCCCGTGCCGACATAGATCATCTCCGCCTGGTTGGCCCCGGTCAGGTGAAAGCGGAACACGTCGGGCTCGGTATTCGGGCGCGGATCGTCGAACGTAATCTCGGCCCAGTCGCCGACAGTGGCGCCGCGATCTGACTTGCGCTCGATTGGCGGCAACGAAATGCGCCCGAAGCGCTTGCCGTCAGTCGCGAACGAGCTCGGCTTGACCCACGCGCCCTTCCAGCCTTCGCCATCAGGTTCGAGGTCGAAGCGCATGATGTTGGCGCCATCGAGGCGCAGCGCCCACGATCCGGTGAGCGAATCTGCCGCCATCGCCTGGGAGGGCAACAGCAGGATCACGGCAAGGGCGAGCAGCAAGCGCTTGAAAACGGTCATGACTGACCCTGTAGCGCGTTTTTTTCGCGGCGAAAATGCAAGAAGGGCGACCACCTGCTGGTGACCGCCCTGCTTGTGGCACGTTCTGACGCGTGTCAGGCGCTGGCGCCGACACCCTTCTGACGCCAGGAATCGGCATAGGCATCACGCGCGGTTTCCGAATAGGGTACCGGCGAGACGATCGCCTTGATCTCGACCTGCTCGTGCGGCTCGACCGTCGGCTTGCTGGTGCCGCCATTCGGCTCGCCCCACACCAGCGTCACTTCCTTGCCCATTTCGACGTAGGCCGGGTCGATCATCGCCAGCGAAAGCATGCGGCCTTCGTTGGAGCTGTAACCGATCCAGGTCGACACGCCGATCACCTTGCCATCGACCTTGACCTGGTCGAACGGGTGCATCGAATACACCGCGCTGGGGAACTCGAACGACTTGGCGCGGTCGCCCTTGGTCAACATCGAGCTCATCACCCGCATCACATCGGCGTTGTCGAGCGCCAGCGTGACCTTGGTCTTGTGGGTCTCGTTGGCCATCCGCTCGAGCGCTTCGCGGCCGACGAAATCGTGGTCGAACTTGACGATGTGGCCATACCCGATGTCCCACGCCGTGAGGTAGTAACCCTCGATGCTGTCGGGGACATATGAACCACCGATCGAGCACATGCCGGCATAGGACTTGCCCGTTGCCCAGGCGCGGTAATCCTTCATCATCTGGCTGTCGCCAGTAAAGGTCGCGGGCAGCGGCGAGGGCAGCCAGCCCGATTCCAGCGTGTTTGACGAATAGGCCCGGCCACCGACCAGCGTCAGGCCGTCGTTCTTGCCGGCTTCGACCAGCGCCGAATGCACGGCGGCATAGTCTTCCCACGGGCCGAACAGCTCGTAACCGGGCTGGCCTGCCATGCCATGGCGAAGGGCGATCACATCCTTACCGCCAATGTCCATGTGCGTCATGTTGAAGAACTTCAGGTCCGGCGCTTGCTCGCCCAGCGCGGTGCTGAGAATCTTCATCGCGTTCGGGCCCTGGAGCTGGAAGCGATAGTTCTTGCGCTTGCCGTCGGTGCGAAGTGCGGTGCGCTCGTCGCGCTCGACTGTCACGTTCCACTGGGTGCCGTCCGGCTTCGGATACTGGGCGTGGAATTCGACCCATTCGATTGCCGGCGCGCGGCCGACCAGGCTGAATTCGTTTTCCGCGAGGTAGAACAGGATCACGTCGCCAATGACGTAGCCGTCCGGGGTCACCGGGACGTACTGCTTGGCCTTGTTGACGGCGAAGTTCTTGAAGCTGTTGATCGCGGTGTACTGGAGCAGGTCAAACGCATCGGGGCCGCGCACATACAGCTCAACCATGTGATAGCTCTGGTTGAACAGCACAGCGCTTTTCGACCAGGCGGCCTGTTCGTTGCGCCAGTTGGAATATTCCGCCGGCACGCCCGGATAGACGTTGGGGCCGACTTGCTGGTTGCGCAGGAAGCCAACGATATCGCCGGCCTGGTCCAGCTTTTGCTGCAGAGTCTGTTCAGTCATGTGAGTTGCCTCTCCTAAGGCGGTGGAACGGTACGGGTGCTTCAGTTTGTCACGGGCTGGGCAAGCCAGTCTGCGATGGCGTTATTGACCGCCTGGGGCGCCTCGAGCGGGAGCATGTGCCCCGCGCCTGCGACGATTACCAGCGTCGAATCGGGAATCGCCGCGGCGATCTCCTGGTGTTGTGCCGGCGGGCTCCATGCATCGAGCTCACCGGTCATAACCAGCGTTGGGCAAGTGATCTGCGGCAGCAAACTGGCCACTTCGGGCCGCCCGAGCAGAGCGGCAATTTGCGCGTCAAACATCGCCTGGCTCTGGTCGAGGCACATCTGCCGCATCGGCGCATACAGCGCATCGTTCGAGCGATTCGATTCGGCCACCATCGGCGGCAGCCAGGCATCGACCAGCGCTTCGAAACCCTGCTCGTGGCCGATAGCCTGGAGCGCGGCGCGCTTGGCGGGCTCGTTGGCACCAAGCGGGTGAACCCCGGTGCTCGACAGGGCCAGCCGCGTCACCCGTTCGGGCGCCAGGCGATAGACTTCCAGCGCGATTCGCCCGCCCATTGAATGGCCGAACAGGTCGAACGTAACGGGCGCCTGGTCGAGTACGATTTGCGCCATCTCGGGCAGCGAATCGGCCAGGCCGTAACCGGTGATGGCGCGCGAATCCGGGAACGCCGCAAGCTGCGGCGCAAAGGTGCGCGAATCGCAAATCAGGCCCGGCAGGAACAGCAGCATCGCTCTCATGATATTATTCGCAGGTGTGAAAATTTCATCTATCCGAAACTAGAGCGGCGCGATAGAGGCTTTGTCAACGCGCACAAAGCGCCTATGCCGCGCCCGCAAGTGGGCCGTCTGAGAGGAGCCAGTTCGATGTCATATGCCGCCATCCATCCGGATTGGGAGAAGCCCCGTCGCAACATGGTCGACGGCTATTCGCTGGAAATGACAGCCAAGGAGCTCGACGGTTTGCGCGAAGCGGCGCCGCTGATTCGTCCGGGCACCCAGATTGCCGTTACCTTCCTTCCCGGTGAAGAAGTCGAACAGCGGGTGCAGGCTGCCAAGCTGGTACGCGAACTGGGCTTCGAACCCATCGTCCATCTCTCGGCCCGCCGCATCGGCTCGAAGGACATTCTCGACAATTACCTGGCGCAGATCATCGGCGAGGCCGGGGTCAAGCGCGTCTTCATGATCGCTGGCGACCCGCCCGAGGCCGAGGGCCCGTTCGAGAATTCGCTGCAGATCATCGAGACCGGCCTGCTCGAAAAGCACGGCATCACGATTGCCGGCGTCGGCGGCCATCCGGAAGGCCACCCGAACAACGAAAAGCACGAGCTGTGGGACTGGATGGAGCGCAAAATCGACGCGCTGCGCCAGCGCGGCATCGTGCCCCTGGTCGTCACCCAGTTCGCGTTTGACGACGATGCGATTGTCGAATGGATCGGCGAGATGCGCGCGCGCGGGATCGACGTTCCGGTGCGCCTTGGCGTTCCTGGCCCGGCCGGTATCAAGCGCCTGCTCGGCTTTGCCAAGCGCTGCGGCGTGGGCGCGTCGGCCAATGTGATGAAAAAGTACGGCGTTTCGATAACCAACCTGATCGGCAGCGCCGGCCCGGACAAGCTGGTCAATTCGCTCGACACAAAGCTGAGTGATGCCGAGCACGGCCGCGTGCGGCTGCACTTCTACCCGTTCGGCGCGCTGACCGCGTCGGCGGAGTGGATCAACCAGTACGACGCCAAGCACTGAGCTGGACACCGACATGGCCGAAGTAATCGATGGGCGCGCTATCGCCCGCACACTGGACGAAAGGACCAAGGCAGAGGTCGATGCGCTGATCGCAGCAGGCCAACCTCGGCCGGGCCTCGCGGTCGTCCTCTTAGGCCATGACGGGGCCAGCGAAGTCTACGTCCGGCGCAAGATGAAGGGCTGCGAGAAGGTCGGCATCCGCTCGTTCGAGCACAAGCTGTCAGCCGAAACCACGCAGGACGCGCTGCTGACGCTGATCGCGCGGCTCAATGCCGATCCGGAAGTTCACGGCATCCTGTGCCAGGTGCCGCTGCCGGCGCATATCGACACTCGCACGATCCTGGGCGCAATCCATCCGGACAAGGACGTCGATGGGTTCCACCCGGTCAATGTCGGCCGGCTCAGCACCGGCACCGGCGGCATCGTGCCGTGCACCCCGCTCGGCGTGACCCTGCTGCTCGAAACCGTGATCGACGATTTCGTTGGCCTTGATGCCGTGGTGATCGGCAAGTCGAACATCGTCGGCAAGCCGATCGCGATGCTGCTGCTCGAGCGCGAGTGCACCGTCACGGTGACGCACATTTATACCGAGAACCTGGCCGACCTGGCGCGCAAGGCGGATATCATCATTGCCGCCGCCGGTGCGCCGGAGCTGGTCAAGGGATCGTGGGTCAAGCCCGGCGCCGTGGTGATCGATGTCGGCATCACCCGCATCATGGGTGAGAACGGCAAGGAACGGCTAGTCGGTGACGTTGCGTTCGACGAGGTCCAGCACGCCAAGGCGGTCACCCCGGTGCCCGGCGGCGTCGGCCCGATGACCATTGCCTGCCTGCTGCACAACACCGTGCAAGCTGCCAAGGGACTGGCGGGCGGCGTAGCGGATTTGGGTCATGACCCGTTCCACGACGCACCCGACCGTTCGCTAATCTACGGCACCGCCGAAGGTGGCGGCGCGGAACGCGAAGGCTAGAGCCAGCCGATCTTGCGGAAGCGCGCGTAGAGCACACCGCAGATCACCCCGATCACGGCCAGCACGATAAAATAGCCATATCGCCATGTCAGCTCAGGCATGAAGCGGAAGTTCATCCCGTAAATGCCGGCGATCGCCGTGGGCACCGCCAGGATTGCCGCCCAGGCCGCCAGTTGCCGGGTAATCGCGCCGGTGCGGCTCTGTTCGAGCAATCCCGCGACATCGAGAATGCTGCCAAGTGTATCATTGAGCCAGCGGGTTCGCGTAGCGGCGCGGTGCGCATGATCGAACACGTCGCGGAAATAGGGCCGCGCATGCGGATCGATTGCCACCTGTTCGACCTTGGCAAGCTTGGCGGCCATTTCTTCCATCTGCCCGGCGATGCCTTCGAACCGGCGTAGCTCGCGGCGCAGGCGGAAGATGCGGCGGATCCGCTCGGGTTGCGGGAAGGACCCAATGGCCCCCTCCTCCATTTCAGTTACCGTGCCTTCGATTTCGTCGAGCAACGGGCCGTAGCCATCAACGATGAAATCGAGCACCGCATGGAGCACAAAGTCCGGCCCTTCGGCGAGGCGTTCGGATTTGGCCTCCAGCTCCTTACGCAAGTCGATATGCGCGCGGGTGCTGCCCTGGCGCACGGTGACGATGAAATCCTTGCCGAGGAAGATCGCGGTCTGGCCGTACTCGATCGTATCGCCTTCGCCTTTGGCAGCCGTACGGGCGATAACGAACAAATGGGCCCCATAAGCTTCCGCCTTGGCTGCCTGTCGGTGGTTCATCGCGTCTTCGATTGCCAGCGGATGGAGCCGATAACGCTGCTCGATATCGGCAATTTCGGCGTCGCTCGGATCGACCAGCCCGATCCAGTCGAATTCGGACCTGGCCGGCGGCGCGCAACCTTCGGGTAACGCCGGATCGACCAGCTTACCGTCTCGGTAGCGGCGTGCGGCGATGATCGTCATGCGGTGCCCTTCAATTGCCAAGTGGGCGGATATAAACGCGCGTCACGACGGGGAACTGCGCCCCGATGGCTGCCTCGACATCGGCCACGGTCTGTTCGACATCGTGGCCGGTAATGGTGTCGACGAAATCGGCGCTAATGACCGCCACCACCATGTCGGGCGCCTGATGTACCGTGAGCACTTCGCTGACCGAGACCACGCCGGGGTGCGATTCGACACAGTGGCGCAGTGCTTGCACCAGCGCCGGGTCGGCCGCTTCGCCGATCAGCAGGCCCTTGGCTTCTATCAGCAGGATGATGGCCGTCGCCGCCAGCACCAGCCCGATCAGGACCGATGCGAGCCCGTCGTACAGTGGATTGCCGGTCCAGGTTGCCAACGCGATGCCAATGGCGGCGATTGCCAAGCCGGCCATCGCTCCGCCGTTCTCCAGCAGCACGATCAGGGTCGGCGCATCCTTGGTGTCACGGACCGCGCGAAACACGCTCTTGGTGCCGCGTGCAGTGTTGAATTCCTGAAACGCCGCCAGCGTCGACCAGCCTTCCAGCAGGAAGGCCACCCCCAGCACGATGAACGCAATTACCGGGCTGGTGGTCGGCTCCGGATGGAGCAGGTGCAGCACGCCTTCGTAAAGAGAAATGCCGGCACCCAGCGAAAACACCAGGATCGCGACCACGAATGACCAGAAATAGAGTTCACGACCATAGCCCAGCGGATGCCGCGCATCGGGCGGCCGCTTGCTCCGCCTGATGCCGTAAAGCAGCAACACCTGGTTGGTCGAATCGACCAGGCTGTGTACGCCTTCGGTGATCATGGCCGACGAGCCGGTGATGCCCGCGGCGATAAACTTGGCCACCGCGATGCCGAGATTGGCGGCGAGCGCGGTCAGGATGACCCTGTTGGAACCGTTTGCTGCCATGGTCCGCCAACCCACTCCCCGCCCCGTCTGTTCCGCATAGGGGGCTGGCCATGCGCTGCGCAAGCGGGCAGGTTATGGCGATGGGCGCAGATGGCGTGGATGTTCTAATCGTGGGGGCCGGGATCTCCGGCCTGTCGATGGCCGCGCACATGCGCACGATGTGCCCCGAACGCCGGTTTGCGATTGTCGAGCGGCGCGGAGCGATTGGCGGGACGTGGGACCTGTTTCGCTATCCTGGTGTCCGTTCAGACAGCGACATGCACTCGCTCGGTTTCCGCTTCGAACCTTGGGACGGCGACGAGGCTATCGCCGGCGGCGACGCGATCCGGGGATACCTGAACCGCGTTGCCGACAAGCGCGACATCACCCGCCATATCCGCTTCAACAGCAAGGTAATCTCGGCCGACTGGCGCGCCGCGGAAGCGTGCTGGCATGTCATGGTCGAGGATGCCGAGGGTTGGCACACGCTTACCGCCCGGTTCCTCTACCTTGCTTCGGGATATTACGATTACGACCAGCCGCACGACGCCGCGCTGCCTGGGCTGGAACAGTTCACCGGGCCCGTGGTCCACCCGCAATTCTGGCCCGGCAAGCTCGACTATGCCGGCAAGCGCGTGGTGGTTATCGGTTCGGGCGCAACAGCAGTGACAATCGTCCCGGCGATGACCGTCACGGCGGCGCACGTGACGATGCTCCAGCGAACGCCCACGTGGATGGCTTCCGGGCCGCGCCGCGACCCGTTGGACAATCGCCTGCGCAAGTGGCTGCCGCGCTGGCTCGCTTATTGGCTGACCCGGCAGAAGAACATCCGCCTGCACCAGTTCTTCTTCAAGCGCGCCCGCCAGCGGCCGGATCAGGTGGGCGAATTTCTGACCGGCAAGCTCAAGGACGAGCTGGGCGAGCACTATTCGTCCGCTGCATTCCAGCCGCCCTACGGCCCTTGGCAGCAGCGGCTGTGCCTGGTTCCCGACGGGGACTTCTTCGCCGCCATCAAGAGCGGCAAGGCCTCGGTCGTGACCGGCCATGTCGAGCAAGTCGTGCCGGGCGGCGTGCGGCTCAAATCGGGCAAGACGATCCCCGCCGATGTAATCGTCACCGCCACCGGCCTGCGGTTGGCGCTCGGCGGCAAGATTGCCGTCACACTGGGCGGGGTGCCGGTCGACTGGACCGAGCGCTGGTTCTATCGCGGCTGTATGTTCTCCAATGTCCCCAACCTGGCGGTGGTGTTCGGCTACCTCAACGCCAGCTGGACCCTGCGAGCGGACAATACCGCCCACTACATCTGCCGCGTGCTGGGCCGGATGGCCGACAAGCGCGCCGACGTGGCCACGCCAAACTTGCCCGATGATCACGGCCTGGCCGAGGATGACGTGATCGTGTTCTCCTCCGGCTACCTCCAGCGCGCTCGTGAACTGATGCCCAAGAGCGCTGCCGTCCTGCCCTGGCGGCTCAACCAGGATTACTTCGCCGACTGCTGCGATTTTCGCCAGCGCCCGGTCGACGATGGCGTGCTGCGCTTCGAAAAGCGCCCCGCTGCCGAGGTAGCCGCAGCATGAGCGGCAAGGTCTTCACCGCGGCGCTGGTGGTGATCGGCGACGAGATCCTGTCGGGCCGAACCCACGACAAGAACATCGCCCAGGTCGCAAGCTGGCTTCAAGTGCAGGGTATTCGGCTGGCCGAAGTGCGGGTGGTGCCCGATGTCGAGGCGCGCATCGTCGAGGCGGTCAACGCGCTGCGCTCCGCCCACGATTACCTGTTCACCACCGGCGGCATCGGCCCGACGCATGACGATATCACGGTCGACGCGGTGGCCAGGGCGCTCGGCCTGCCGGTCGTGGTCCATCCCGAAGCGCGGGCGATCCTCGCCGCTTACTACGCCGACAAGCCCGGCGGGCTGACCGACGCGCGCCTCCGGATGGCAAGGGTGCCCGAAGGCGCCAGCCTCGTGCCCAACCGCATGTCCGGTGCGCCCGGCATTCGCATCGGTAACGTCATCCTGATGGCCGGTGTCCCGCACATTGCCGCCCAGATGCTCGACGCGCTCACCGGCCAGCTCGAAGGCGGCGCGCCGCTGCTGGCCGAAACGATCGGCTGCTGGAGCCCTGAAAGCGAAGTTGCCGACTTGCTGCGCGAGGTCGAGAAGGGGCATCCGGAGTGCCAGATCGGCAGCTACCCGTTTTTCCGCGACGGCAAGACGGGGGCCAACTTCGTGATCCGCTCGGTCGATGCAGGCGCGCTGGCGAGCTGCGCCGACACCTTGTGCGAAGCGCTTGGCGAAGCGGGCATCGACTTCACCCCCGGCGGAATTTGAACCGCCCCAGCGTCTGACTTTCCGGCGCCGGTTTGGGTGTGTGACCTTAGCTCTGCCCGCAGTTCCTTCTGGCTCGCCTTGAACGAGCGGTCGAGCTGCGCAAGGTAGCCCAGAAGCGCGGAAGTGTCGGGTTTTTGCTCGCTTCCGACATAGATTCCCCGGCGCAGGATCGGGCGCCACAGCCCGTCAATCGTGTCCCGCCAGCTTGGCCCAGCTGTGACCTTCGGCGAGGGACCCGTGCGGGCCTCAAAATAGGCGATGCGGGCGAGATTCCCGGTCCGCATGGCATGGATCGCCAGCGCCCGGTCCCACGCCGCCGCAAACCCCTCGGCGCCGGGCTTGCGCCGCAGCCGGTACGCCGTCTCGCGCGCCCGCCCGACGAACCGCGCCGCCGCCGAAACCGACCCGGTTTGCGCCAGCACCCCGATAAACTCCGCCTGCCGCCACGGCGTCCACCCATCGGCGCGGGCGCGGATCGGAACCGGGTGGAAAGCCTGCAAACGAGGCCGCGGGGCGCGTGGAGGCTGGGACATACGGCGAGAGTAGGCAGGAAGGAGCCGTGTAGGAAAATGGTTTTTGCGACGCGTGGCGGTGCGCGCTGGCGGGTTGGGCGGGTTCAGGCCGCGAGCGGCAGATCGGCATCTTCCTGCACGCCCGCCAGGGTCACCGTGACACCTTTGTCTGTCGAGACGGTGCTGATCGTCCCGCCGAGCTGTTTTGCGAGCGCTGCGACAATTGCGGTTCCGAGGCCGCCGCCCGCTTCCGACTGCGCACCATTCATGCCGACGCCATTGTCCGCCACTTTGAGGCGCCAGACCTGCTGGGACGCTTCATAACTCACATCGATGCGCGCGCCGATCACTGGCGTTGGAAACGCGTACTTGATCGCGTTGATCACCAGTTCTGTCACAATCAGGCCAAGGCTGACCGAGCGCGACGAACTCAGCGTGCCTTCGGATGCCGACACTTCGATCGCGACGGGATGGATTGGCCCGGTCATCGATTTTGCCAGGCCACTGCAGAGCTTGGTCAAGTAAGCATGGACGTCGATCTGGTCGATGCCGTCAACCGAATGGAGGTGCGACTGCACCTCTGCCACGGAGATAACCCGCTGTTGGGCATCGCGAAGGTGTTCGCGCGTTTCCTCTGAAGCGACGCCTCGTGCCTTGAGCATCAGGATGCTGGCGATGATTTGCAGGCTGTTGGCAACGCGGTGCTGCATTTCCTGCATCAGCACGCGCTGCTGACGCAGCAGATCCTGCGTCTCGACCAGCAGAGCCTCCTTGTCCGCCTCGATCTGAAGCCTGTCGGTGATGTCTTTCATCACCACCAGGGTGGTCATGCCAGCGTCGCCGTTCGACGCGACGACGCGCGCGTTGAGGCACAAGGTGCGTACACCCAGTTCGGCAAAGCTGACCGCTACGATGAAACCATCTACCTGCCGGTGAGACGGGATCGACGTCGCGAACAGCTTCCGCAGCTCCGGGATGTCCCATGCGCCTTTTGCCAAAGCATACAGAGACTTGCCATGTGCGCTCTCGGCCGCAATCTTGAACGTATCGTAAAACGAGCGGCTCGCTGCCACGAGCCTTACCTGGTCGTCCAGAACCACGAACGGATCGACGATGGCGTCTATGACCGCCAGGGCGAGCGTCTGTGCTTCGACGATATTGGGCAATTGTTGCATGTCGTTCGCTCTCCTCGGCGGGAGCATGGCGACTCTCAGTCACCGCGAGCCGAACGGCGCGGCGATGCAAGCCACTTAGCAGCTATGGTGTTAGCCCGCGATGAATAACTTATATTATAAATCGAAAGTCACTGGTTGAGGCTATTATGTCGTGATGGCCACCTTCAGGACCCCGTCACGCTGGTGCGAGAATAACGCGTACGCGTCTTCAATGTGATCAAGCGTAAAACGATGTGTAACCATTGCGGTCAGGTCCACTCGCCCGGATGCGATGACCGCCATCAGTCTTTGCATCCGCTCTTTGCCGCCGGGACACAGCGACGTGACAATCCGATTGTCGCCCAGCCCGGAAGAAAAGGCATCGGCCGGAATGGTCAGGTCGCCCGAATAAACTCCGAGGCTGGACAGCGTCCCGCCGGGCCGCAAGACCCTCAGGGCTGACTGGAACGTGGCCTGCGTGCCAAGCGCCTCGATCGCCACGTCAACGCCCCGGCCGTTTGTCAGGCGCATGATTTCGGCGACAGGATCGGCGGCCGAAAAGTCGACCACATGATCGGCGCCCAGCGTGCGCGCCGTGGCGAGACGGGCGGGCACCGTATCGACGCCGATGATCGTCGTGGCGCCCATCATGCGCGCGCCCGCCACCGCGCACAGCCCGATCGGGCCCAGCGCAAATACCGCCACGACGTCGCCAATGCGGACCTTGCCCTTCTCCGCGCCGGCAAAACCGGTCGACATGATGTCCGGGCACATCAGCACCTGTTCGTCGGTCATATTGTCGGGAACGGGACTGAGGTTGGCCATCGCGTCGGGCACCAGCACGTATTCGGCCTGGCAACCATCGATCGTGTTGCCAAAACGCCAGCCACCGGCCGCCTTGAAGCCCGATGCGGTGCCCGGCCCGTCCTGCGAATGACAGCCGCAAAGCGACGCATAGCTGTGGCCGCTGGGCGTAATGGCGCCGGCAATGACCCGCTGGCCTTCGGCATAGCCGGTCACGCTCGATCCGAGCTTGGCGATGATCCCGACCGGTTCGTGGCCGATGATGAGGCCCTTCGCGACGGGATATTCGCCCTTCAGGATGTGTACGTCGGTGCCGCAAATGGTGGTGGTCGTGACTTTCATCAGCGCGTCCGTCGGCCCCACGTCGGGGATCGGGCGATCTTCGAGCACGATCCGCCCCGGTTCGACAAAGACAGCGGCTTTCATCCGTGCGCTGCTCATGCCGCGGTGTCCTGACCGACCAGCAAAGCTGTAAGAGCCGCCGGGATTTGCTCCGGAGCAAACGGTTTGGTGATCAGCAAGCTGTTGGGAACACCGCGCGAGGCCCATTCATGGCAACTGGCGCCGCTGACATAGACGACGGGCAAGTCCGCGTCGTGTTCTCGCACCAGGCGGGCTACGTCCCAGCCGGTCATCGTGTTGCCCAGGTTGATATCGGTTACCAGGCCGCAGAGTTCATCGCGGTGCTGTTCCAGCAGCAGCACAGCAGACTCGCCGTCACCGGCCGCCAACGGCGAAAATCCCGCCTCCTCCAGGGCCTGCGACACCATTTCGCGGATGAGGAATTCGTCCTCGACCAACAGGACCAATGGGATCGGAATCGCGCCCGCTTCGTCGTTCGACATGCGGTTCTCTTTTTCTGGCTGGTGCGTAAGACCGCGCGAGTATTCGCCTCGGCTAGCGTTCCTATATCCCTCAGCGGTGCGGTTGTTCCGTGAGCCGGCCGGTTAGGCGCCTGTTCCGGCAGCCTTCACTCGCCGCGCGCGCTCATTCCCGGACGAACATCACCGTTGTGCGGCGAACCAAAAAGGGCCGGCGGATCGCTCCGCCGGCCCCCTTGGTGATCTCTTGCGAGTGACGGTGCGTTACGCGCCCTCAAGCTCCGAAGTGTCGATCTTCAGGCCCGGGCCCATGCTCGAGGTCAGCGAGACGTTCTGCAGGTACTTGCCCTTGGCGCCGGCTGGCTTGGCCTTGACGATGGCATCCACGAACGCATCGAAGTTGGTCTTCAGCTGCGCGTCGGTGAAGCTCACCTTGCCGATGCCGGAGTGGATGATGCCCTGCTTTTCGACGCGGAATTCGACCTGGCCGCCCTTGGCGTCCTTGACCGCTTGCGCGACGTTGGGGGTGACCGTGCCGAGCTTCGGGTTCGGCATCAGGCCCTTGGGGCCGAGCACCTTGCCGAGGCGGCCGACGACAGCCATCATGTCCGGCGTGGCAATCACGCGGTCATAGTCGAGGTTGCCGGCCTGCATGTCTTCCATCAGGTCTTCGGCGCCGACCTTGTCGGCGCCCGCCTTGGTCGCTTCGTCAGCCTTGTCGCCGCGCGCGAACACCGCGACCTTCATCTCCTTGCCGGTGCCCGAAGGCAGCGAGACCATGCCGCGGACCATCTGGTCGGCGTGGCGCGGGTCGACACCCAGGTTGAGCGCGATCTCGACGGTTTCGTCGAACTTCTTGCTGGCGACTTCCTTGAGCAGGGTCAGCGCCTCGTCAAAACCATAGAGCTTCTCGACATCGACCTTGTCGGCGAGCAGCTTGGCTTTCTTGGTCAGCTTGGCCATCGGATCAGCCCTCCGTCACTTCGAGGCCCATCGCGCGAGCGGAGCCTTCGATAATCTTCGTTGCGGCTTCAATGTCGTTGGCATTGAGGTCGGCCATCTTGAGCTGGGCGATTTCGGTCAGCTTGGAACGGGCGATCTTGCCGGCGGAAATCTTGCCCGGCTCTTTCGAACCCGACTTGAGGTTGGCGGCCTTCTTGATCAGGAAGCTGGCGGGCGGGGTCTTGGTGATGAAGGTGAAGCTGCGATCCGCATAGACCGTGATGATGGTCGGGATCGGCATCGCCTTTTCGAGTTCCTGCGTGGCAGCGTTGAACGCCTTGCAGAACTCCATGATGTTCACGCCGCGCTGGCCCAGGGCCGGGCCGATCGGGGGTGACGGATTGGCGGCGCCGGCTGGCACCTGCAGCTTGATATAGCCGGTAATCTTCTTGGCCATCACTGGCCTCCTTTCTCACTGTCGTCCTTCGACACGCTCAGGAAGGGCGGATCGAGGGACTCATGGTAAGCGGTACAAACGGCCGGTCCCAAGACCGGCCTCCCGCGCGGTTTCCCGAAGCCAAAGCTGCGGAAGCGGCGCCCCTAGTCGAAAGGGCGGCCGAATTCAAGACAAGCTTACTTGGCCAGTTCGACCTGTTCGAAGTCCAGTTCCACTGGCGTCGCGCGGCCGAAGATGGAAACGCTGACCTTGACCTTCTGTTTGTCGAAATCGAGCTCTTCCACCAGGCCGTTGAAGCTGGCGAACGGGCCTTCGAGCACTTTGACCTGGTCGCCGATGTCGTATTCGACCGTGACCTGCTTCTTGGGGCTGGCCTTGGCTTCTTCCATGCCGCCGAAATAGCGCGCGGCCTCGCGCTCCGAGATCGCCTGCGGCTTGGGGCCGGAACCGAGGAAGCCGGTGACCTTGGGGGTGTTCTTGACCAGGTGATACACGTCATCGGTCAGCTGGAGCTTGGCGAGCACGTAGCCGGGCATGAACTTGCGTTCGACCTGGACCTTCTTGCCGCGCTTGACCTCGGTCACGGTTTCGGTCGGCACTTCGACCGCCTCGACCCCGTCCGACAGGCCAAGGCGCTCGGCCTCCGAAATGATCGAATCGCGCACCTTGTTCTCGAAACCGGAATAGGCGTGAATGATGTACCAGCGGGCTGCCATTTTTCTCTTTCTTCGAACCTGTCGCTCAGACCAGCGAGAGCAGCCAGCGCACGGCGGCGCCGAATAGCTGGTCGATGCCGAGGAAGAAGATCGACAGGATCAACATCAGGATCGCGACGAAAATCGCGGTCCGCACCGTTTCCTGGCGCGTCGGCCACACGATCTTGCGGCCTTCCGACTGGACCTGGCGCATGAATTCGCCGGGATTGATCTTGGCCATCTTCCTCAAGCCTCGCAGAATTGAACACTTCGTCTTTCGCCATAGGACCAGCGCCGCCCCGGCGAGTGGCCGGGAGGGGCAGGCTGGCTCCGATGTCGGAAGTCGGTGGGCGATGTAGCGAGGCCCTTGCCGAATGGCAATACTTGCGCGCCGACATAGCAAAGCCCCGGAAGCGCAGGCCGCAGTGGGTCGGCGCGTCCGGGGCTTGGGTTAACCTAGATTAGTAACGTCAGCGCGCGCCGAACAGGCGGGCCAGGAAACCCGGCTCTTCCATCGGCAAGATCGGGCCATGCGTCATGAAACGCTGGCTCGCATCGCGGTGCGGGCGGGGCATGCTCCAGCCGTCAGGACGGCTGCTGCGGTAAGTCAGAGACGACATCGGGCACTTCCTTCTACAGGTCCCATCTGGCGCTCTAAATGAACGGTCTGCCGCAGCGGTTCCCGCCTGGCCTGGGATTTTCGCTGTTGCCGAAGCACTTTAACCCTTGTGACCAAGGATTTCTGCGGGGTTCCCGGACGGAAAAAATATAATTGGGAAAATGGCAGGAGTGAGGGGACTCGAACCCATGACCCTCGGTTTTGGAGACCGATGCTCTACCAACTGAGCTACACTCCTGCGGGCGGGTTGCGCCTCTATAGGCGTGGCCGGTGCTTGGCAAGCGACGAACCCGGCCGGATTTGCTAGGGCGGTGCAATGCACGCCCCCGCTTCGCCGACGATTCCTGCCGACCTGCTGCTGGCCGCCTATCGCAGCGGCATCTTCCCGATGGCCGACAGCCGCGAGGACGAAGATGTCTACTGGGTCGAGCCGCGCGAGCGGGCGGTGATCCCGCTGGCAGACTTCCGCCCCAGCCACTCGCTCGCCAAGGTGATCCGGCAAGACCGGTTCAGGATCACCTGCAACGCCGACTTTGCCGGCGTGCTGGCCGCCTGCGCCGCGCCGCGCCCCGGCCATCCGGAAACCTGGATCAACCGCCGCATCGCCGCCAGTTACGAAGCGCTGCACCTGGCCGGGCACGCGCATTCGATCGAGTGCTGGCTGGATGGAGAGCTGGTCGGCGGGCTTTACGGCGTGGGATTCGACCGCGCGTTCTGCGGCGAGAGCATGTTCAGCCGCGCCACCGATGCTTCCAAGGTGGCGCTGGCGTGGCTGGTTGCCTTGCTGCGCCGGGCCGGCTGCGTCTTGCTCGACTGCCAGTTCATGACCGATCACCTGGCCACGCTGGGGGCGGTGCAGATCAGCCGCGATGCCTATCTTGAGCGGCTGGCCGAGGCGGTCGACGGCGGGCCAGGGCCGTCGCTGTACGACACTTACGTCGCGTTCGGTGCCGAAGCCGAAGGGCTGGGCGTCGCGTCGGGTACGGCAGTTGCCGGCGCGGCAGGACGCGCGGCGGGCGCCGTGCTGGATGCGCCAGGCGCGGGGCCATCTTCGCCCGGGAAGCTCATCTTGCAGTCCTTGACCCAGACATCGTAGATTGGGTGCTCGACCACGTTGAGGCTGGGCGAGTTCTTGAACAGCCAGCCGGAGAAGATCCGGTGCCATTCGAGATTAGCCCCGGCTTCGGGCCGTTCCTGCACGATGACCTGGACGAAGGCGCCGGTTTCGGGCGTGTTTTCCCACGGTGCGGTGCGCTCGCAGGCTGACAGGCGAATCACCACGTCGCCGACGCGGCGCGCTTCGCCGGGCTTCATCACCACGTCGCGCGAGATGTTGTTGCGCTTGTTGAGCAGGCCGAGCGTGGCCTCGCGCTGGGCCATCGGGGTGCCGAGTCCGGCATCAGCAGGCGGCGCCGGGGCCGCGCCGGCCAGTTCTTCGGGCACATCGGTCGCTTCGGGCGCCTGTTCGGGCGCATTGCCATTGCAGGCCGCCAGCAGCGAGACGGCGGCCAGGGCAGCCAGCGCTCTCACGCGTCGGGCGTCCAGGCTTCGTAATCGCCGGTGGCGCGGGCGCGCTTGCCGCCCTGTTCGAGCGCGCCTTGCGGGCGGTAAGCCGAGGCGGTGCCGGTGGAGTTGGGAGTATAGTCCACTTCCCAGATCTTGGCTGGCTGCAAGTGGCTTTCGGGCAGCGCGTCATACGATCCGTGGAGCCAGCCGTGCCATTCGGGCGGCACGCGGCTGGCGTCGTTGGCGCCGTTGTAGATGACCCAGCGCCGTTCGCGGCCGTCCGTCGTCTTCTTGTCAGAGCGGAAGTAGGTGTTGCCTTGCGCATCGGTGCCAACCTTGTCGCCGTTCATCGCGCTGAACAGCGAGGTGCCGATGGTGGCGCCGTCCCACCAGGTGAATATCTTGGAGAGGATTCCCATGGGCGGCGCGTTAGCCCCAAGCGATGGTATGGTGCAAGCTTACCAATCGACCTGCGAGCCGCCGACGATCCCCACTGCGGCAGATCGCCCGGCATTGAGTTCGAGCACGGCAATGGCCGGCGCGGCCGAGGACAGGCTGGCATCCGAATAGGGCACTGCATGGTCAGCAATGTTGATCACCCGGTGGTCCGGCCCGATGAACACGATATCGAGCGACAGCACGGTGTTGTGCATCCAGAAGCTGAGCACGCGCGGCTGGTCGTAGGGGAAGATCATGCCTTCGTCCGGCGCCATTGCCGTGCGGAACATCAGGCCGCGCGCCTGCTGTTCGGGCGTGGCCGCTACTTCGACCCGGAAGGCATGCCTTTTGCCTTGGGTGGTGATCGTCAGCGGGATCACCGGCAGCCCCGAAAGCGGGTGGACCGACGGCTGGGCAACCGGAGAGGGCGCCGGCTCTCCCGCTTGGGTCGAACAGGCCGGAAGCAATAACAGCAGCGAAAACAGCACAGTGCGCATGGCGATCAGCCTTCTTCGTCATCCAGTTCGGCAGCCCATTGTTCGGCCGCCGCTTCAGTGGCCGCATCGACCATTTCGCGCGCGCTGTCGAGCCGGTGTCCTGCGCGCAGCATCGCGGCAAGCTGCTTTTCGCGCCGTGCCCGGTCAATCGGTGCGCGCACTCCCGAGCGCGAAAACGGGCCGAAGCCGCGTTTTCTCGCCAGCGCCAGCGCGGCGCGGCGTTCGGCCGCCTCACCCGGCTGGACGGCCGTGCGAATCTCCTCGTCGATTCCCGCTTCGCCGAGCGCCTGGCGCACCCGCGCCGGGCCATATCCGCGCCTGAGCAGGCTGCCAGAGCGCGCCCGGGCAAACGCGGTATCATCGACGTAACCGAGCTCTACATAGCGCGCGACCAGCGCGGCGGTGTCCGGCTCGTCCTCCCCCTCCCACCCGCGCTCGCGCAATTTACGGATAAGATAACGCTCGAGCTTGGCCGCGCTGGTCGCAAAGCGTGCAACGTAGGTTAAGGCGAGCTGCGCCAGATGCGCCGCATCGAGGGGCCTCGGCGGGCGGCGTTCACGTTTCTGCGCTTGTCGTTCGCGGGCCATGGCCATATTCGTGCCACAGTCGTTGACAAATGGGAAAGTTTGTCGGGGAACTTGGCAAGTCATTGGCGACTTGTCTGCTGTGGGACAGGCGCCGCTAGAACGCGCAGATGACGGGATTGCCACTCAACTAATGACCGAACGCGTACCCACACCCAATGATTGCTCGCTGCCGCGAATCC
>JBDSDZ010000043.1:0-9234 GCA_039920345.1 Croceibacterium sp. | reverse complement strand
CCGCTTGGCAAGATCGACCCGTCGGTGCTGCAGATAGCGATAAGGGCTGGTGCCAAGCAATGCCCGGAAGTCACGCGAAAGCTGCCAACGGTCACAGCCGGTCACTTGCTCAAGTTGATCGAGTCGCGCACCGAAAACGACGGCGGTTTCGAGAAATTCGCGCGCCCTCATCACCGCTGTTCGGTTGGCGATCGTCACAGTTGCCGCCTTGCCAGCCGCATTGTTCATGGCATGGGCCAGATCGTAAAGTGCGTCTTCATAAGCACCGGGATCCTCGATGCCCGCGCAGTCGATAACCATGTTGAAGGCTGCCGCGATCAAGGCGGGATTTGTCGAGACGCCATTAACGACAAACGGCAGTTCCGCGCCTCCAAGCACTGCCTGGACATGAGCTGGCGGAACGTAGGCCGCCCGATAGCTGAATCCAGCCTCATCGGAGCAGTGGCCATCGTGTACTTCTTCCGGATGGAGGATAAGCACCTGCCCTGGCAGTGAATGTCGCATCGCTCCGCGATAGTTGAACGCTTGCACCCCAGCCATCGTCAAAGCGACAGTGTAAGTATCGTGCCGATGCGGCGAAAACGCTGCCCCGACCAGCCGGTTTGCAACCCGCTCGATCAGCTCGAATGAGCCGGCCGAATGCGATGGGTTCGCGGAATGCGCTGCAGAATTCATCGGTAATATATTGGGCGTAAGGAGCAAGAAGGCAAACCTTGCGAATTCGAATAGGGTTGTCAGGTCGCTTGCATAACTTTCAAGCCTATACTGTCTTTCCCTGCAAAAGCGGCCTCACTTGAACCTTGGAGGACCGTCGGACTGGCCTCTTTCAGGTCTGCAAGCCACAATAAACCTTCCGTTGGCGCTTCACCTGAATAGATGCCAGCTTTCAACAACCTTGGCGTGGGCGACGAGCGACCGCAATTGGGTCGTCAACAGTCAGTCCGGTATCGGTCTCACACTCCGGAATGGCGGAAAGCGGTTTCACCCAGTCAGCCCGTCACTCCGCCGCCACTGCTTGTTCGGCGCTTTCGACCAGCGCCCTGAGCGCCGCCATGTGGCCGGCAAACGCCTTCTGGCCCTTGCCGGTGAACGCGGCCCAGGTGCGCTGGCGGCCATCGAGTGGGCCTTTGCGCAGGCGGACATAGCCCGCCTCGGCCAGCGCGGCGAGGTGCTTGGACAGCACCGAATCGCTCACCTGGGTAATCTCGCGCAGGCGGGCGAATTCGGCTTCGGTGACGTTGGCCAGCACCGCGGCGATCTGCAGCCGGGCCGGCGGATGCAGGACCGCGTCGAGCAGCGCTGTGCTCATGCCGCATGGTCCAGCATTTCGCGCCGGAAGGTGCGGTTCCACACCACGCTGAACCAGATAGCGACGCCGCCAAACACGGCCGCCAGCGCCAGGCGCAGGACGAGCGGCTCGCCGATTTCGCGCAGCCATACCTCGAGCGCCATGGCCACGAACATCGCCGCGACCAGACCCAGCGCGACAATCCGCGTGCGGCCCCGGCGATAACCGTTGACGAACACCCCGTATTTGCGCCGGTCATGCAGCGCGATCACCACCGCGCCGGCCAGGCTGGCCCCGAACAGCCACCACATCCACGGCGCGTGCACGCCTTGTCCCAGCACCACCATGCCCATCACCAGCCCGAAAGCGCCATGGCGCCACGGCGGGCACAGGCCGAGCGAGGCCAAGTCGGCGCGGGTGCGGTCAACCGCGGCTAGCGCGTCGCGCGCATCATCGGAATTCATCATCGGCGTCGGCATCGAGGCAACCTTTCACTTTCCAATATGGAAAGCGATAGCCCTCACTTTCCGATTCGGCAAGTGATATCTTTCCATATTGGAAAGTCTGGCTAGCAGGTCACGGTTGAGCCAGCGCCCGGTCAGGCGTAAGCTCAGGCACGGAGAGAGAAACGCCATGGCTGACCATTCCGAGATTGCCGCGTGGATCGCGCTGTTCACCGGGCTTTATGCGCTGGCCGCCGGGATGGGCGAGCTGCGCAGTCCGAACACCTGGTGGGCGATGCTCAAGGAGCTCGAACGCAGCGCCGCGCTGCGCTTCGTCACCGGGGCGTTCACCCTATCGCTGGGCGCGGCGATCTACCTCGTCAATCCGTGGCTGCCGGGCGACTGGCTGTCGATCGCGGTATCCGTCATCGGCGGCATCGCGGTGGCGGAAGGGATCTTGATCCTCGCTTCGGGAGAGCGTTTCCTGCACGTCGCCCGCGCGCTGATCGGCCGCGGCGGGCGGCTCTGGGCCGGCGTCGCGATGCTTTTCGGGATCGCCGCCGTGCTGGCCGCGCTGACCCGTTTGCACACCCTCTAGCCAGCCCTTTAAGTCTGCCCGCAATGCGCCTAGGGTGGCTGCATCCCCGGGGGACCGCTGAACGGCGGTTGAGAGGGAAGCGCGAGCTTCCGACCCGCCGAACCTGATCCGGCTGACACCGGCGTAGGGAGGGAAAGCGGCCCGAAACTTCCTGGCCCGCTCTCCTTCCCCCAAATGGAGAGTTTGAATGGCCGACGTCCCCTCGCACATCGAAATTGCCCCCTCGGGAGAGCCCGTGAAGGTCACCACCGGGCCGATCCGCGGCTCGAAAAAGGTCCATGTCGGCCCGCGCCAGGTCGCCATGCGCGAGATCTACCTCGAGGGCGGGGAAGAGCCGGTGCGGGTCTATGACACCTCCGGCCCCTATACCGACACCGCCGTCAGCATCGACATCGCCAAGGGCCTCGCCCCGCTGCGCCGCGCCTGGCAGCTCGAACGCGGCGATGTCGAGGAATACAGCCCCCGCGACAGTCGCCCGGAAGACAACGGCCAGCTTGGCCCCGATCGCTCCGGCGGCGTCCCCGCGTTCCCCACCGCGCTGCGCCGCCCCTTGCGTGCCAAGGCGGGCGGCAACCTCAGCCAGATGCACTACGCCCGGCGCGGGATCATCACGCCGGAAATGGAATACGTGGCGGAGCGCGAGAACCTCGGCCGCGCGATGCGCAACGACTATGTCCGCGACGGGCAGGACTGGGGCGCCAGCATCCCCGACTACGTCACCCCCGAATTCGTGCGCGAGGAAGTCGCCCGCGGCCGCGCGATCATCCCCTCCAACGTCAACCACCCCGAAGCCGAACCGATGGCCATCGGGCGCAACTTCCTGGTCAAGATCAACGCCAACATCGGCAACAGCGCAGTCGCCAGCAACGTCGCCTCCGAAGTCGACAAGATGGTCTGGTCGATCCGTTGGGGCGCCGACACCGTGATGGACCTTTCCACCGGCCGCAACATCCACGACACCCGCGAATGGATCATCCGCAACAGCCCCGTCCCCATCGGCACCGTGCCGATCTACCAGGCGCTGGAGAAAGTGGGCGGCGTGGCCGAGGAACTGACGTGGGAGATCTTCCGCGATACCCTGATCGAACAGGCCGAACAGGGCGTGGACTACTTCACCATCCACGCCGGCGTGCGCCTGCCGTACATCCCGATGACCGCCAAGCGCGTCACCGGCATCGTCAGCCGCGGCGGCTCGATCATGGCGAAATGGTGCCTCTCCCACCACAAGGAGAGCTTCCTGTATGAACATTTCGACGACATCACCGAGATCTGCAAAGCCTACGACATCGCCTATTCGCTGGGCGACGGGTTGCGCCCCGGCTCGATCGCCGACGCCAACGACGAAGCGCAGTTCTCCGAACTCTACACCTTGGGCGAACTGACCAAGCGCGCGTGGGCGCAGGACGTGCAGGTGATGATCGAAGGCCCCGGCCACGTGCCGATGCACAAGATCAAGGAAAACATGGACAAGCAGCTCGCCGCCTGCGGTGAAGCCCCGTTCTACACCCTCGGGCCCTTGGTCACCGATATCGCGCCGGGTTATGACCACATTACCAGCGGCATCGGCGCGGCCATGATCGGGTGGTTCGGCACCGCGATGCTGTGCTACGTCACCCCCAAGGAACACCTTGGCCTGCCCGACCGGGACGATGTCAAAGTGGGCGTGGTCACCTACAAGCTCGCCGCCCACGCGGCCGATCTGGCGAAAGGCCACCCGGCGGCCAAGGTGCGCGACGATGCGCTATCCAAAGCCCGCTTCGAATTCCGCTGGCGCGACCAGTTCAACCTGTCGCTCGACCCCGATACGGCCGAGCAATACCACGACCAGACGCTGCCCGCCGAAGGCGCCAAGACGGCGCACTTCTGCTCGATGTGCGGCCCCAAGTTCTGTTCGATGCAGATTTCGCAGGAAGTGCGCGAATTTGCCGCCAAGCAGAATGCCGGGGTGGAAACCTACGTCGCCGCAGAAGAGGCGGAAAAAGGCATGGCCGAGATGAGCGAGAAATATCGCCTCGGCGGTAACGAGCTCTACGTCGGCGCCAACGGGCGCGAGCACGACTGAGCAAGGGAACCCGGCACCCGGCCGCGCAACTGGGCGCGGCCGGGCCGGATAGGCGCTAGACCGCTGTGCCGCGTCCGCGCACGAAGTGCACGACAATCGCGATCACCGCGAGGATCAGCAGGATGTGGATCAGCCCGCCGGCGACATGGAACGCCAGGAAGCCGAGCAGCCAGAGCACGACGAGGATTGCTGCGATGGTCAGGAACATGGGGTCACCTTTCTGCTCACGGCCCAAACGCCGCTCAGGGGGTTAATCCACGGGAAGCCGGATGGTTTCGAGTTGGGTTGGCGCGGGCCGCCGCGCGCACCGCTGACATCGCCGCGCAGATAGGGCATGACGGTCGCGCAACGAGCGATCGAGGAGCCGCGCACGTCATGACACCCAGCAAACTTCACCGCGCCATGGCCATCGCCCTGGTGACCTGCGCTTTTGGCGCATCCGCCTGCGCGGCGCCCGCCGCCACCACCGATACCGCCGCGATCGTGGCCGATCCGGCGCGGCCAGAGGCGGACCGCGCGCTCGACGCCAACCGCCATCCGGCCGAGCTGCTCGCCTTCCTCAACATCCGCCCCGGCGATACCGTGGCCGACGTGTGGCCGGGCGATTACTGGGACCGCCTGTTCGCGCAAGTCGTCGGCCCCGCGGGCAAGGTCTACGCGGTCCACCTGATCGAAGCCGACACCGCCGAACACCACGTCACCCCGCCCGACGGGTCGATGCCGCTGGCCGATCATCCCAACGTGATCGCGGTCGCCGCGCATACCGAAACGCTGATCCTGCCGGGCAAGGCCGACGTGGTCTGGATGCGGCAGAACTACCACGATCTGTATGACAAGTTCATGGGCCCGGCCGACGTGCCGGCGTTCAACCGGGCGGTGTACGCGGCGCTCAAGCCGGGCGGCCGCTTCGTGGTGATCGACCACGCCGCGCCCGACGGCTCGGGCATCGCCGACACCGACACCACCCACCGGATCGACGGCGCGGTGGTCAAGGCGGACATGGCCGCCGCCGGCTTCCACCTCGTCAGCGAGAGCCAGGTCCTGCGCAACCCCGAAGACCCGCGCACCAAACTGGTGTTCGACCCCTCGGTGAGGGGCAAGACGGACCAGTTTGTGTATGTTTTTCAGCGGGATTGAGCTACGTCGGCGCGAAAGGGCGTGAGCACGACTGAGCCCTATAAAGCTCCTGCCCCGGGCCCGGTAACCCGTGGCTTGGCAATATAGCGTCAGACCGCCGCGCCCGCGCACGAGGTGCACGACAATCGCGATCACCGCGAGGATCAGCAGGATGTGGACCAGAGCACGACGAGGATGGCAGCAATTGTCAGGAGTATAGGATCACATCTGAGCATGACGGCGAAAGCGCCGCCTATGGTGTCAATCCACAGGGGGCGGGATGGTATCTGGGTGGAGGGAACTAAAATGTCGTCGCAATTCCTGTTCGGAATTGGCCCCGGAAGTACGCGATCGGTGCGAGCTCGCGACGCAGCGGGACTTCTGGTGGGCACGTCGATGAGGCGCAAGTCGGCATGGCTGAAATGAGCTAGAAGTTTCGTCTCGCCAAAAATGAACTTATAGCGATTGCAACCAATGGGTTCAGGATTGAGAGTAGGACCGTCAATTCGTCCAAAAAGCGGTTTGATCTGCTGGTCTGAATTAGATTGATTTTCCGCGTCGGCATGAGAATGGTATCTAAAAATGACTGATTCATCGACAATACAGATAGAAGTTGAGCCAGAAACCCAAAACTTGCTTGATGAAGTAGATGCGTCGATTGAAGAGCTAAAGCAATATCAGCCGTTTTCTCCAGAAGTTATTCACCGCATTAGCGTGGAATTTTTACCAGATAGGATTACGGCGAGTTTAAATATTGAAGGAATAAGTATAACTAGGAGACAAACTCTTCTTGTTATGGACGCAATGACACTAACAGAGAACTCCATTAAGGCTGAGCATGAAATTCGAAATGCGCTCAATGCCGATGAGTTTGTTTACGATATGGCCGTGGATGGGCATCCCCTATCGGAGGGTTTGATCCGCGAGGTCAATCGATTGCTGCAAGCAACTATTATAGAGCATCCTGGCGAATACAGAACTCAAGATGTCGAGATAACGGGCGCTCAATTCCAGCCTCCTTCACCGCAGGAGATCGGGCCGGCCATTCACTCTATGGTCGTTAAGTATAATCTTACGAAATCCCTTCATCCAATTCTGAAGGCTGTGTGGCTGCACGCGACGTTTACACACATACATCCGTTCGCTGATGGGAACGGACGCACTGGACGTCTGCTTCAAGATTTTTCACTACTTTCCGATCGACTTTATCCAACTGGCATCCCTTCGGCAAAGCGGGATGATTACTATGCCGCGCTCGAAAAGGCTGATGAAGGGCTATGGGACGACTTAGCTCAGCTTGTTGCGAGGTTGCAACTTGATGTAATTTCTAAGATTCAATCGATAGTTCAGGAAGCCGAAAGCCGAGGAAGTTTTGTAAACGTGTTAGCAAGGAGAGCTGACACTGCGCGATCCGGCGCTTTGCATAAACAGTTTGTCGTTTGGCGGCAGAGGATGCAATTATTCATCAAACAAATGGTGGAAACGTGCGATCAATTGAATTCCCAATCTGAAATTATACACGTCAAGAATGAAGAGTATCCGATAATTGATTTCGACAAATGGCGGAAAATCAGCGAGCGGGGCATTTCGAGTAACTCTTGGGCACTGAAGCAAACTTGGTATTCGGAAGGAGAGGCATTCTTTCGTTCTATCTTGTATTTTAAGCGACACAATTTTCGATCAGATGACACCTATAACAAGGACGATCTCTATGGCCTCGTTGCACTTAAGCTGACCGGAGGTAAGCCTGAGTACGGAGCAAGGTTCGATTTCGATTTCTTTGCAGACCCGCATGTCCGATTTCGGCAGCTCTTATTCGTAAACGATAAACTAAACGTATTTTCATCTGACGGGGCGTCGCCAGCTGCACGTAGGAGCGATGAAGAGAACTGGGAGTGCAACGATGTGCAGTCGGCATCTCAAATCGTAAACTCTATAATAGAAGACGTTTTTGTTCGGAAACTTGGGATTTAAGTTTGAATTCCGTGAATCTCGGGGGCATGAGAATCCCGCGATAGAAGTTCCGGGCTTAGCATGCTAACCAACTAACCGCCCCTCACCCCACCGGCACCAGCTTCTCCACCAGCCGCTTCAGCTCCCCCGGCGTTGTGTGCCCGGCGACCACCTCGTGGTAGCCGATCCCCGCCTTGCGCAGCGCTTCTTTCTTGACCGCGTCGCGCGCAGCGGCGGAGCCCTGGTGGTGGCCGCTGCCCTGGTATTCGAGCGCGTGGCGCACGCGGCAGTCGGGGTCCATCAGCGCGAAATCGACCCGCTTGGAATTGATGGCGAAAAAGCGGTCTGTGTCCGCGCTGGTGAGGAATTCACCCAGGCAGACTTGCGCCATTACCTGCCAGCCCGGATTGCGCGCGATCACCGCGCTGTCGAGCGCCTTGAACACCTGCGCCTCGGGCCGGTTGAGCAGCGCGCGCGAGGTGTAATGGGCCCGCATCACGGCCTTGAGCTGGTCTGCCGCGGCGCTCTCGGCATCTGCCGTGCGCCCACCGGGTGCCTTGGCCGGAGTGACGGTCTTGCCCGTCCGCCCCTTCGCCGTGTTGCGCCCGCGCCAGTAGGCCTGGCGTTTCTCCCGGTCCGCGCGGTTGAGCGCGCTTTCCAGCGTAATCCCGATCACCCCGCCAGCACGATCAGCAGCAGCACGGGCTTGTCGAGCAGGGCGAGAAGATCGGCGAGCATGGTGGGCGATCATCGCAGGCGGCGGTGGAAATACGGTTAAGGCGCACCTAGCCCTCTCCCCCTGCGGGAGAGGGTGGGGAGAGGGGTTCGCAAGCCTCGCTCCGGCCCGCGCTGCCGCGCCCCCTCTCAACTTTGGCTAAGCGGCAGAGCCGCCGAGCCTTCGTATCTCTCCCGCGAGGGGAGAGAGCGCGAGCGGGCCGGGATCGTCCGCATGGGCGGCTTGCAACTCACGGCCCGCTCGCACGTTATCCTGTCATGCTCCGTCACGTCGCCTTCCGCGCCGCTTCGTTCCTCTGCGCGCTCGCGCTCGCCGGGTGCGCCACCGTGCCGCCGGGTCCGCTCGCCGGGAGTTGGGGCGCGCGCGGGGTCTCGCTGGTGCTCGACGCGCAGCAGGGGCACCTCGAATACGATTGCGCCGCGGGCACGATCGCGGGCCCGCTGGTGCCCGACGCCGCGGGCCGCTTCGCCGCCGACGGCACCCATACGCCCGGGCAGGGCGGGCCGGTGCGCATCGACCAGCCCCCGCCGTCGTGGCCGGCGCGCTACACCGGCATTGTCAGGGGAGACACGATCCAGCTGAGCGTCGAAGTGCCCGCCCGTGCGCTGAGCCTGGGGCCCTTCACCCTGCGCCGGGGTGCACAGCCGCAGCTGCTGCGCTGCCTCTAGCGGTCAGCGGCAAACCCGCGGTTCGCTCCGGCCAGCGGCGCCGCGCACCCCCTCTCAACTTCGGCTAAGTGGCACAGCCGCCGAGCCTTCGTCTCCCTCCCGCGAGGGGAGAGAGGGGCTCTTCCGCAAAAAAACCATTTTCCTACAGGCCCCCACTTGTGGCTTATCCTGCCCGATGAGCACCCAACCCAACGAAATCGCCCGCCTTGTCCCCGCCATCATCGATCGGCCCGCGTTGATGGAGGCGGCTTCCGATTGTGCGCCGCTGCCCGCGCCCGAG
This sequence comes from Croceibacterium sp., assembly GCA_039920345.1. Classification (GTDB taxonomy): domain Bacteria; phylum Pseudomonadota; class Alphaproteobacteria; order Sphingomonadales; family Sphingomonadaceae; genus Croceibacterium_A. The sequence continues at coordinate 90 of JBDSDZ010000043.1, read as the reverse complement.
GCCGGGGAGGGGCGCTGGAGCCGGGCCAAGCAGACGCAATTCCTGCAGCACCTGGCCGCATCGCATTCGGTCGCGGCGGCGGCGCGCAGC
>JBDSDZ010000042.1:0-4817 GCA_039920345.1 Croceibacterium sp. | reverse complement strand
GCGACAACGGGCGTGTAACTGGTCGCATCGGGATCGGGCACCGGCTTGCCGAAGAAGCGCTGCAGATCGTCGTAGCCACCGATGCGCTGGCCATCGATGAAGGTCTGCGGCGTCGTCTTTACGCCGTGCTCGGCCTTGAAGGCATCGGTCTGCTCGCGGGTCTCGAGCCAGTGATCGGCCACCGCATAGCCCTTGCTTTCGAGCAGGTGCTTGGCCTTGAGGCCAAAGGGGCAAATGTGCTCTGGCATGACCATGCGGTAGAGCTGCGCGCGAAGGGCGGGTTGCGGTTCCATGCCGGAGCTTATACCATCCGTACCATAGTACGGAGTCAAGCATGACCGCGCACACGATTTCCCAGCTCGCCCGCAGCGCCGATGTCGGGGTTGAAACGGTGCGCTATTACCAACGGCGCGGCTTGCTGGCTGACCCTCGCCCGCGCCGGTCCGGCACCGCCGGTATTCGCCATTATGACGCCGAGGATGTGCGCCGTTTGCGCTTTATCCGCAGGGCCCAGCACGCGGGCTTTTCGCTCGACGAAATTGCCGAACTGCTACGCCTCGACAGCAGCGGCGACCGGCCCCGGGCCCGCGAAATGGCCCGCAGCCGGATTGCCGCACTCGATGCGCAGATTGCGGTGTTGCAGCGAGCCCGGCAGTCGCTTGCCCGGTTGGCGCGCGAATGCGCCGCCAGCGACCAGGGGCCGTGCCCGATCATCGCCTCGTTCGAAGACCATTGAAAGGCGCCCGCGCTTTCCTACACGGTGCGAATATGCTCAACTGGGTCATGGCCGCCCTCCGCCCCCATTTATGCCTTATTACCAATATGTTAGCAAGCCTGCGCCGGTTTCGCGCTGAACCCCGGCTACCGTGTCACAGGTGTCAACCTTGCCCTGCGAAAGCGTCTCTTTGAACCGTCCCACGGTCCTCGTCACCGGCGGCGCGAAGCGGATCGGCGCGGCCATTTCGCGGCGCTTCGGCGCGGCCGGGTGGCACGTCGTGATCCACTGCAACCACTCGGTAACCGCAGCCGAAGCGTTGGCGGCCGAATTGCCGAGCGCCGAGGTGATCCGCTGCGACCTGGCTGACGGCGATGCGGCGGTGGCGATGATCGAGGCGCTGGCCGCCGGGACGCCAGACTGGCGGGCGCTGGTGAACTCGGCCTCAATTTTTATTCCGGACACTGTAACCAAACTCGATTCCGCAACGTACTCGCTTGCAATGCAGGTCAACGCGCGAACCCCGGCCGCCATGGCCCAGGCCTATCTTGGCGCGGCGCGTTCGGCTGCCGGGCGGCGCGTGATCCAGGTTACCGACCAGAAGATCGCCAACCCCAACCCGGACTTCTTCAGTTACACCATGAGCAAGCACGCGCTGGCCGCGACCGTGCCGATGCTGGCCATGCATGTCCTGAGCCTGGCCGAAGGGGCCGCCGCGCCCGACGACCGCATCTACGCGCTGGCCCCCGGTGCCATCCTTGCCAGCCATGACCAGGATAACGCCGAGGCCGAAGTCTCGCACCGGATGAACCTGCTGCGCCGCCGCACAGGGGCTGGCGAAGTGGCCGATGCGGTGTTCTTTCTTGCCACTGGTCCTTTGGCGAGCGGCCAGACGCTATTTGTCGATTCGGGCCAGCATTTGCTCGCCCAGCGTCGAGACGTCATGTATCTCGAACGCGAGGGAGACCACTCGGCATGAAGCGAAATGCGCTCAGCACCCGCCTGTGGCACTGGACCAATCTCCTGTGCCTGGCGATCATGTTCATGTCCGGCCTCAACATCTCCAACGCGCATCCCAACCTGTATTGGGGCGACTGGGGCTTCATGCCGCGGGATGCCTGGCTGCACGTGGCGCGCTTCCCGCCGTGGGCGACGATCCCGAATTACTACAGCCTCGGCGGCGCACGCGACTGGCACGTGCTGTTTGCCTGGGTGTTTGCGCTGTCGCTGTTGGCCTTTATGATCGCCGCGCTGGTCAATGGCCATTTGCGCAGCGACATCGCGACCCACCGGAAGGAGTGGCGTCCTGCGGCAATCTGGGACGATGTGAAGGCCCATTTGCGGTTCGATTTCACGCACCACGTAGGCAAGTACAACTTCCTGCAGAAGCTCACTTACGGCCTCGTTCTCGGCGTGCTCCTGCCGCTGATGATCTTCAGCGGCATGGCCATTAGTCCGGGGGTCGATGCGGCGTGGTCGTTCCTGCTCGATGTGTTCGGCGGCCGACAGAGCGCGCGCTCGATCCACTTCATATGCGCCTGGGCGCTGTTTGCCTTCTTCGTGCTCCATGTAGCGCTGGTGCTCGTCAACAAGCCGATCCGGCACGTGCGCGAAATGTTTACCGGGGGAGGAGAGAGCGATGAAGCGGCGTAACTTCATCGCGGGGCTTGGTGCCCTGGTCACCGCCGGGTGCAGCAAGATCGGCGAAACCAAGCTGTTCAGCGATCTTGTTGATGGGGCCGACCGGCTCCATCGCGGCGCGCACCGGGTAATGGGCGGGCGCCGCCCGATGGCACCCGAATTCACCATCGCCGATATCTCACCCGTGTTCCGCGGCAATGGCAGCACCGATGTCGGGACGCAGGAATTCTACGCCGGCTTCACCAATGGCTTCAAGGACTGGCGGCTCGAAGTGCGCGGGCTGGTCAACAACCCGCTCACCCTGACGATGGATCAGATTCGGGCGTTTCCGCAGCGGACCCAGATTACCCGCCACGATTGCGTCGAAGGGTGGAGTGCGATCGGCCAGTGGACCGGACCGCAACTGTCGCGGATCCTGGAACTCGCCCAGCCCAAGGCTAGCGCCCGTTATGTGGTGTTCCGCTGCGCCGATACGCTGAGCGGGGCCTTCTATTACGAGAGCTGCGATCTTGATGACGCCAACCATCCGCAGACGATCGTCGCCCACCTGCTCAACGGCCAACCGCTGCCGATGAAGAACGGCGCGCCGCTGCGGATGCGGATCGAACGCCAGCTGGGCTACAAGCAGGCCAAGTACCTGACAGCGATCGAACTGGTCGAAAACTTCGACCACATCGGTGACGGCGAAGGCGGATACTGGGAAGACCGCGGCTACCAGTGGTACGCCGGTGTTTAGACCCAGAGCTAGGCGGGATACCGCGCGAACGAATTGGCCCAACTCAGCGCGACCATTTCCTCGAGCACGCCAAGGTCGATGTCCGCCAGCTTGTTGACGTAGAGGCAGCCCTTGCCGCGCGAGTGCTTGCCTAGCCGCGCCAGCAGCGGCGCCAGAGCGGCCTCCTCGGCAGCGCTGCCGCAGCTCAGATACAGCGAATGCCTGGCTTTGCGCGGCGAGAACGCGGCGCGGCACATGCCGACGGAGCGCCCGCTGTCGTAAACCGTCGAATAGCTGCCATAGCCGACGATCGAGGGCCCCCACATCGCCGGCTCGACACCGGTGACCTTGCGGAACAGCGCGTCCAGCACCTTGCCGTCCTCACGCTTCGCCTCCGGCTCGACGCCGTCGATGAAGTCGCTGACACCGACTTGGGTGGGCTTGGTCTTGGCTTCGGCCATACCGCCAGAATAGCCCGCGATTGACAGGCCGCAAGCACCCGGTTCTAGTGCCGTAACTTTAAAACATGGGGAGAGCGCGCGCCTATGTGGCTGCTCGACAAGATGCTGCGGAAGCTGATCCGGCAAGGCCGGATGGTGATCACCGATTACGATGGCAAGGTCTATGAATACGGGCCCGGCGGCGACGATCCGATCCGCATCCGGTTGACCGACAAACGCGCCTCGGGCCACATCGCGCGCTACCCGCAAGTCGGCGCGGGCGAGGCTTACATGCGCGGCTGGCTGGTGGTCGAAGAACCCCACGATATCCGCGACATGGTGCTCTACGTCACCGGCCAGTCCAAGGCGGCGGGTGACCGTGCCCTGCAGCCTCAGGGCCCGATGAAGCGGCTGATCCAGAAGGCCGTCGCCAAGGCCGACAGCATCAACTTGCGCAGCAAGGCGCGCAAGAACGCCGAACATACCTACAACCTCACCCGCCGCCTGTACGAACTGTTCCTCGACGAGGACCGGCAATACACGATGGGTTATTACCGCGACCCGGCCAACAGCCTGGAAATGGCCCAGCGCGACAAGAAGGCGCACATGGCGGCCAAGATGTACATCGAGCCGGGCATGCGCGTGCTCGACATTGGCTGCGGCTGGGGCGGTTTCGCGCTTTACCTCAACAAGCATTATGGCTGCGAAGTGCTCGGTGTGGCCCTCGCGCCCGACCAGATCGCCTTCTGCAAGGAGCGCGCGAAAGCCGCCGGGGTAGAAGACAAGGTCAAGTTCGAGCTGATGGATTACCGCGATGTCGAAGGGCAGTTTGACCGGATCAGTTCGGTCGGGTTGCTGGAGCACGTAGGCACCCCGCATTACCCGCAATTCTTCCAGCACACCGCCAAGTTGCTCAAGCCGGGCGGCGTGATGTTCTCGCATTGCTGCGGCCGCGCCGGACCACCAGGGTTCACCGATGCCTGGACCCGCAAGTACATTTTCCCGGGCGGCTATATCCCTGCGCTGAGCGAACTGGTCACCGAGAGCGAGCGCGCCGGCTGGCAGGTGATGGATGTCGAGGCCATGCGCTTCCACTACAGCCACACGCTGGAGGAATGGTACAACCGCACGGTCATGCACAAGGACGAGATCGTCGAGATGTACGACGAGACGTTTTATCGGATGTGGGAATTCTACCTCGTCGGCGCGGAACAGAGCTTCCGCCACGGCAGCCTGGTCAACTGGCAACTGGTCTATGTGAAAGACCGCAACGCCATCCCGATGACCCGCGACTTCATGGACGAGG
>JBDSDZ010000041.1:0-4092 GCA_039920345.1 Croceibacterium sp. | reverse complement strand
CGCCGCACACCCGGCCGAGCGCGCCGTGCTGGACGAATTCCTCGCCTCCGACATCGTCATCGTTGGTGCACCGATGTACAATTTCTCGATTCCGAGCCCGCTCAAGGCGTGGCTCGACCGGCTCGGTGTTCCGGGAGTGACATTTGGCTACACTGAAAACGGACCGACCGGGTTTGCCGGTGGCCGCCGCCTCATCATCGCCTCCTCGCGCGGCGGGACTTACGAAACCGATGCCCAGTTCGAGCACCAGGAAAGCTACCTGCGCGATTTCTTCGCCTTCATTGGCGTGACCGACCCGGTGTTCATCCGGGCGGAGAAAATCGGCTTCGGCCCCGAAGTGCGCGAGAAAGCTCTGGCCGACGCCAAGGCCGAGATCGCCAAGCTGTAAATTGCGGCGCGCACGCTCCGGATAAGATCGGTTTGCCGCGCCCGATGTGCAGTTCGCCGCGCAATTCGGATTACTGACATTTGTTCATCTGAGGTTTGGGACCCGTGCACGAAACCTTCCGTTGTTGAGGCAAAACTCAGCGACGGAAAGGCTTATAAAATGCGTAACTACCTTCTCATCCTTGCCGCCGCAGGCCTGGCGGTTCCGTCCGTTCCGGCCTTCGCCGACCCGCCCCGCTGGGCTCCGGCGCACGGCAAGCGCGCGCATGAGCAGCAGCGCCAATATCAACGCACTGCCAATGGTATCCAGTACTGGCGCGGTGACAACGGCCGCTACTATTGCAAGCGCTCGAACGGCACCACGGGCCTGATTGTCGGCGCCGCCGCCGGCGCGCTCGCTGGCCGGGCGATCGACACCCGCGGTGAACGCACCACCGGCACCGTGCTCGGCGCCGCCGCTGGCGCGCTGCTTGGCCGCGAGATCGAACGCGGCCGCGTTCGCTGCCGCTAGCCCGGCGCTAACGGGCTTACGGACAGGGCGCTCCCTCGCGGGGGGCGCCCTTTTTCGTTGCGGGCGCCTGGCCCGGCTGGCATTCGTTCGGACGCTAACAATCCGTTTGCGGAGAGTTCCATGATCGAAGCCGCCCTCGTCTCCTGCGACGACCACCTTGACCTCAATATGCTGCCCGCCGATGCGTTGCAGAAGCGCATGGCCGCCAGCTGGAAGGAACGCGCGCCGCACATCGAAACGCCCGAAGGCGGGCCCGCCGCGTGGGTGGCCGATGGCGAGCGGTGGGGTTTCTGGTCGGGCAAGAAAGGCCCCAGTCCGTTTGGCGATGGGCCCAAGCCGATCCTTACCGCCTACGACCGCGGCGGCATCGATGACCTGACCGAACTGCGCGCCGGCAATCCGGTGCTGCGGCTGCAGGACATGGACCGCGACAAGGTGTGGGCGCACGTGGTGTTCGGCCCGGTCACCTCGATCAAGACCCGGGACGAGGCGTTCATGCGCGCCTGCTACGCCGCCTATAATGACTGGTTGTACGAAGATTTCTGCTCCGCCGCGCCCGACCGGCTGGTGGGTGTCGCCATGCTGCCGCCGCATCCCGAAGCCGCGCTCGAGGAGCTGGAGCGGCTGGCGAAGAAGGGCGGCGTCAAACAGGCCAACCTGCAGATCGCGGTGGCCGAACCGCGGCTGGAAGATCCGCGCTGGGAGCCGCTGTTCGACCTGCTCGAACAAAGCGGCATCGTACTCAGCTTCCACGTCACCGTGTTCCCCAAGGCGGGCGATGCGTTCGACAAGTACAAGGGCAGCCCCGGCGCCACCTTCCTCCACGCCAAGATGTTTATCGAGCAGTTCCTCGATCCGTTCGTCGACCTGTTTGCGTGGGGCATCCTTGAACGCCATCCCAAGCTCAAGATCGTGATCGCGGAAAGCGGTGTCGGCTGGGTGCCGTGGGTGGTCGAAGAACTCGATTATCGCCACTTTCGCCTGATGGAATGCAAGGACTTCTGGGACGACAAGGGCGGCATCCCGCACAAGATGAAGCCGAGCGAGGTTTTCCAGCGGCAGGTTTACGGCACCTTCCAGCAAAGCCCCACAGCGATGCGGCTGCTCGAATTCTGGGGGCCGAATAACATGCTGTGGGCGAGCGATTACCCGCACCCGGATTCGATCTGGCCCAATTCGGTGCGCACGATCGGTGAGACGATGGGCCACATGAAGCCGGACGACGTGCGCGGCCTCGTCGGCGGCAACGCGGCCAAGCTCTATGGCCTCGACTTGTCCAAGGCGACGGTGAAGGCGCAGCTCGACGTCGGGGCGCGCGCGGCAGCCTGAATGGACCAAGGGCGCGCCTTCGCCGAGCGCTACCGCTAGTAACTAACGCCTCTTGCGAGGGGTATCCTTTGGGGATACAAGCTCGCCATGCATAAAGCAGGGCAGACGATTCGTGCCTGGCGAGAGGCGCAGGAGCCGCCGCTTTCGGCGGGCGAGTTTGGTGAGCGGTATGGCGCGCCCAAGCCGTGGCCCAGCCGCACAGTTTACGGTTGGGAAGCCAAGGGCAAGGTCCCGCGCGCCGCCGCGCAGCGCCGGTTGTCCGAACTGGGCATCTGCCAGCCGGAGGACTGGTTGCTGCCCGCCTCCGTGCCGGCCACCAGAACTAACGTGGGGGCCAGCGGCGCGCATCCGTTCTTCGACTTGCACACCCACGGTTTCGTGCGCGTCGCCACCAGCACGCCGCAAGTCCGCACCGCCGATGTGTCCTACAACCGCGACGGCATCATCGCCGAAGCGCAGCGCGCGCACGCGGCGCATGTCGATCTGCTGGTCTATCCCGAATCCTGCGTTTCATCTTACGCGCTCGATGACCTGGTGATGCAGTCCGCGCTGCTCGATGCGTGTGAGACCGCGCTGCTCGCCATCGCCGCGGCGAGCGTGGGCCTTTCGCCGGTGCTGCTGGTCGGCGCGCCGCTGCGGCACAACGGCCGGATCTACAACTGCGCGATTGTGATTGCCGACGGCAAGCTGCTGGGCGCGGTGCCCAAGAGCTACCTGCCCAACTACCGCGAGTTTTACGAAAAGCGCTGGTACGCGTCGGGCGTTACCATTCGCGGCCAGTCGATCAAGGTGCGCGGCACGGCAATACCGTTCGGGGTCGACTTGCTGTTCGCCTCCAGCCGCATCGCCGGATTCAAGCTGGGGATCGAAATCTGCGAGGACTTCTGGGCTCCCAACCCGCCCTCCACCATGGCCGCGCTGGCAGGGGCGACGATCCTCGCCAACTTGTCGGCTTCCAACATCGTCATCGGCAAGGCGGATGACCGCCACATGCTGTGCAAGGCGCAAAGCGCGCGCACCGCCAGCGCCTATATCTACTCCGCCTCGGGCCACGGCGAGAGCACGACCGACCTCGCGTGGGACGGCCAGGGCATGTTGTATGAACTGGGCAGCCTGCTGGCCGAAAGCGCGCGCTTCGAACTGCGGCCCGAACTGGCGATTGCCGACATCGACACCGCCCGCATCCTGGGTGACCGTGAGCGCCTGCCGACGTACGGCGACGCCGCCGAAGCCGCCGGGCGGCCCGAAGACAGCTATCGCACGATCATGTTCGACCATTGCATGGCGAGCGGCGACATCGGCCTGATCCGCCCGCTGCGCCGCTTCCCGTTCGTGCCCAACCGGCCGGACAAGCTCGACGCCGATTGCTTCGAGGCCTTCAACATCCAGGTCGATGGCCTGATGCGCCGGTTCGTCAGCGCCGGGGCGCAGTGCATGGTGATTGGCATTTCGGGCGGCCTCGATTCGACCCACGCGCTGCTCGTGGCAGCGAAAGTGTGCGACAAGCTTGGCCTGCCGCGCAGCACCATCCGGGGCTACACCCTGCCCGGCTTCGGCACCTCTGACGGCACCCGGTCGAACGCGTGGAAGCTGATGCAGGCGATGGGTATCGAAGCCGGGGAAATCGACATTCGCCCGGCCGCGCAAAAGCTGCTCGAAGATATCGGACACCCGTTTGCCGGGGGCGAGCCGGTCTATGACACCACGTTCGAGAACGTGCAGGCGGGCATGCGGACCGACTATCTGTTCCGCCTCGCGGGCCAGCACGGCGGCTTCGTTCTCGGCACCGGTGACCTCAGCGAAATGGCGCTCGGCTGGTGCACTTACGGTGTGGGCGACCAGATGAGCCATTACGCGGTCAATGC
>JBDSDZ010000040.1:0-6437 GCA_039920345.1 Croceibacterium sp. | reverse complement strand
CGCCGACATCGCCGCTGCCACCGGCATGAGCCTGGATGAATTCCGCCGGATCGTGAACATGGTCCAGAAGGGTGAGCGCGAGGCGCGTATCGCCAAGAAGGAAATGGTCGAGGCGAACCTGCGTCTGGTGATCTCGATCGCCAAGAAATACACCAACCGCGGCTTGCAGTTCCTGGATCTCATCCAGGAGGGCAATATCGGCCTGATGAAGGCGGTCGACAAATTCGAGTACCGCCGCGGCTACAAGTTCAGCACTTATGCCACCTGGTGGATCCGGCAGGCGATCACCCGCAGCATCGCCGACCAGGCGCGCACGATCCGCATCCCGGTGCACATGATCGAGACGATCAACAAGCTGGTCCGCACCAGCCGCCAGTTCCTCCACGAGCAGGGCCGCGAGCCGACCCCCGAGGAGATGGCCGAGCGCCTCTCCATGCCGCTCGAAAAGGTCCGCAAGGTGATGAAGATCGCCAAGGAGCCGATCAGCCTCGAGACCCCAATCGGCGACGAGGAGGATTCGCACCTCGGCGATTTCATCGAGGACAAGAACGCGGTCATCCCGGTTGACGCGGCGATCCAGGCCAACCTCAAGGAGACGGTGACTCGCGTGCTGGCATCGCTCACCCCGCGCGAGGAACGCGTGCTGCGCATGCGCTTCGGCATCGGCATGAACACCGATCACACGCTCGAGGAAGTCGGCCAGCAGTTCTCGGTCACTCGCGAACGCATCCGCCAGATCGAGGCCAAGGCGCTGCGCAAGCTCAAGCACCCGAGCCGCAGCCGCAAAATGCGCAGCTTCCTCGACCAGTAAGACGAAAGGCCCCGCTCCGGCGGGGTTTTTCATGCCCCGCGCCGCGATCGCGCTGGCCCGTCAGCCAATTGCTTTGACAAGCCGCGCCCGGTTCCCTTCTATCCGGCAAAATAGCCGTTCGGGAGCGGGGCCAAAGAATGTCAGCTATCTGGAAAAGCACGCGCGCCTTGGTCCCTGCGATTGCCAGGGCCGTACCTTTCGCGCTGCTGCTCGTTGCCGGATATACGGCGCAGGCCCAGCAGGTTGCACCCGCAGCGCCTTTCCACGACCCCTACGGCAAGACGCAGGAGCAAGTGCTCGCCGCGGGCGCCTCGATCTTTCAGGGCACCTGCTCGACCTGCCATGACAACCCCGCGAGCCATGCCCCCGGTACGCGCGCTCTGGGCATGTTGACGCCGGAATCGGTCCTGCGCGCGCTGACCGATGGCCGCATGAAGGCGCAGGCTGCCGCGCTGACCGAAGAACAGCGCGCCGATGTCGCCCAGTTCGTCTCGGGCCGCGTGCTTGGGCAAGGCCAGGCCATTGCCGCGCCGTTGATGTGCACGGGAGCCGCCGCGCAGTTCGACTGGTCGAAACCGCCGGTGTTCCCCGGCTGGGGCTTCGATCGCAACAACAGCCATCTGATTGCCGCAGCGCTTGCCCGGCTTAATCCCGGCAATATCGGGCGGCTCAAGCTCAAATGGGCGTTTGCCTTCCCCAATGCGGTCAACGCCCACTCGCAGCCGGCGCTGGCTGGCGGGGCGATCTATGTCGGTGGCAACGACGGCACGCTTTATGTGCTCGATGCAGCGACCGGCTGCGCGCGGTGGACTTATGCGGCTTCGGCCGCGGTGCGTACGGCAATCACGGTTGGTCCGTGGACGGCCGGAGACACCGCCGCCACGCCGCTGGTCTATTTCGGTGACAGCCTGGGCAATGCCTACGCGCTCGAAGCCGCGACCGGGCGCGAGGTGTGGAAGACCAAGATCGACGGCCACCAGACCACTACGCTGACCGGCACCCCGGCGCTCTACGACGACGTACTCTATGTCCCGGTGTCGTCGCTCGAAGAACCCGCCGCGATCGACCCGCAATATGCCTGCTGCACGTTTCGCGGATCGCTGCTCGCGCTCAACGCCCGCACCGGGGCCGAAATCTGGCGCAGCTACATGATCGACGAGCCAGCCAGGCAGATCGGCACCACCAGCGCTGGCACGGCGCAGTTCGGGCCCTCAGGCGTGGCGATCTGGTCCACCCCGGTGATCGATCCCCGGCGCAGCCAGATCTACGTGACGACGGGCGACAATTATTCCGGCCAGGCAACGCCGCATAGCGACGCCATCGTCGCACTGGATTTGCGCACCGGCGCGATCAAGTGGTCGAACCAGGCCGAGGCTGATGATGTCTGGAATGCGTCCTGCGCCATCGGCGCGCGCGAAAACTGCCCCCAAGACAATGGGCCCGACCACGATTTTGGCTCCGCCTCGGTGCTGAGCGAAGGCAGCGACGGCACCAGCTACCTGCTGGCGGGCCAGAAGTCCGGCGTGGCCTATGCGATCAACCCCGATACCGGCGAGCAGGTCTGGCACCGCCGGGTCGGCCGGGGCGGCGTTTATGGCGGGATCCACTTCGGCATCGCGGCCGCCAACGACCGGGTCTACGTGCCGGTGAGCGATTTCGAGGATGGGGTGCCGCACGACTGGGACCCGCGCCCCGGCGTCTATGCGCTCGACATCAAGACCGGTGAGCCGGTGTGGAGCGCGCCGTCAGCCAATGTCTGCGCCGGCAAGGCACTGTGCCAGCCCGGTTACTCGGCGGCGATCTCAGTCACGCCCGACCTGCTGTTTGCCGGATCGACCGACGGTCACCTGCGGATATTTAACGCGGCGAGCGGTGCGGTGCTATGGGATCTCGACACCGATATTCCGTACACCACGGTCAACGGCACCACCGGCCATGGCGGATCGATGAGCGGCGGGTCGGCGCCGATTGCGTATGACGGAACGCTGATCTTCAACTCGGGCTATGCCTTCCTGGGCAAGATGCCCGGCAACGTGCTGCTGGTTTACACCGCCGAATAAGCCGCCGCTCAAGGTCCGCGTCAGCCTCATAACGCCCGCCTGCACAGCAGGACTGTCTTTCTGCGTCCATTGCGCTTAAGGGGCCAGCCACGCTTCGGCCCCGCCCCGCTCAAACATCACTTCCCGTGATCGATGCGCAGGCAGGCACAGCTGCAGCCAACCTCTTTTTTCCTTGCCCCCGGCTACCCTGCCCGGCGGTGACCTGTTTGTGAGCGCCATGTCCTTTCCCAACCTCCCCCCGCACTTGTCTTCGGCCCTTTCGGGCCGCGGTTATACCGAACTGACGCCGGTCCAGTCGGCCGTCCTCCAGCCCGAAGCCGATGGCCGCGATCTGATCGTTTCGGCGCAGACCGGATCGGGCAAGACCGTCGCCTTCGGCCTCGCCATGGCCGGCGAACTGCTCGGCGATAATGGCGCTTCGCCGCCTGCCGCCAAGCCGCTGGCGCTGGTCATCGCGCCGACGCGCGAGCTGGCGATGCAGGTCAGCCGCGAGCTGATGTGGCTCTATTCGGGCGCCGGTGCGCGAATTGCCGTGTGCGTCGGCGGGATGGACGCCGCCAAGGAGCGCCGCAACCTGGCCCACGGCGTGCACATCGTCGTCGGAACCCCCGGCCGCTTGCGCGATCACCTCGAACGCGGCGCGCTCGACTTGTCGGAACTCAAGGCCGTCGTCCTCGATGAAGCCGACGAGATGCTCGATATGGGCTTTCGCGAGGAGCTTGAGGAAATCCTCGACGGCACTCCGGAAAACCGCCGCACGCTGCTGTTCTCCGCCACCCTGCCGCGCCCGATCGTGGCGCTAGCGACGCGCTACCAGCGCAATGCGCACCGCATTTCCACCGTCGGTGACGATCGCGGGCATGGCGACATCGCCTACCAGGCCGTGACCGTCTCACCGTCCGAGATCGAGAACGCGGTGGTCAACCTGCTGCGCTTCCACGAAGCCGAAACGGCGATGCTGTTCTGCGCCACGCGCGACAACGTGCGCCACTTGCACGCGACCTTGCAGGAGCGCGGCTTTGCCGTCGTGGCGCTGTCGGGCGAACATTCACAGCAGGAACGCAATCAGGCGATGCAGGCGCTGCGCGACCGCCGCGCACGCGTGTGCGTGGCGACCGATGTTGCCGCGCGCGGGATCGACTTGCCGAGCCTGAGCTTGGTGGTCCACGTCGAAATTCCGCGCGATGCCGAAGTGCTGCAGCACCGTTCGGGCCGCACCGGCCGCGCGGGCAAGAAGGGCACCGCCGTCATCGTCGTCCCTTACCCCCGCCGCAAGCGCGTCGAATCGATGCTGCGTGGAGCCAAGATCGAAGCCGAATGGATCGAGGCGCCGACGCCCGAAATGATCCGCGCGCAGGATCACGAGCGCCTGCTGACCGACCTCCTCACCCCGGTCGAGTTCGACGACGAGGACCGCAAGCTGGCCGAGCGTTTGATGGCCGAGCGCAGCCCGGAAGATATCGCCGCCGCGCTGGTTCATGCCCACCGCGCCGCAATGCCGCAGCCGGAAGAGCTGCTCGCCAATACACCCGAAGCGCGGCAGGCGGCGCAGAAGGAACGTCATCGCCCCGGCTTCGAAGACACCGTGTGGTTCCGCGTCGACATCGGCCGCCGGCAGAATGCCGATCCACGCTGGCTGCTGCCGCTGCTGTGCCGCCGCGGGCACATCACCCGCAACGAGATTGGCGCGATCCGCATCGGCCCGGCCGAAACCTTCGTGCAGATCCCGCGCCCGATCTCCGGCAAGTTTGCCGACGCCTTGCTGCGCACCGCTGCAGCCGAAGTGGCGGCAGGCGAAGAAACGATGAAGATCGAGCCCTCGGCCACTGGCCCGCAGGAGCACTCCCGCCAGAACCGCCATGAAGGGCCAAACCGGAGCCATCATGACGGACCGCCGCGCGGCAAGACCAAGATCCACCGCAAGGGCCCGCCGCATGGCAAGCCCCCGGCTGGCGGCAAGCCTTCGGGCAAGCCGTACAAGGGCAAAAAGCCGCGCGACTAGGAACGCATGGACGAGCCCGGTCGGCGCGCGTTAGATGCGCCATGGCCGGGGCGGAATTTGACTACATCGTAATCGGAGCCGGTTCGTCCGGCGCGGTCATTGCTGCGCGGCTGAGCGAAGACCCGGCTGTCTCCGTGCTGCTGCTCGAATCGGGCCCGCGTGACCGCCATCCGCTGCAATTGATGCCGCTGGCCTTTCCCCGCCTCGCGCTGGGACGGTACGGCACATGGCAATTCCAGTCAGAGCCCGAACCCGGCCTGGATGGCCGCCGTCTGGTCATGCCGCGCGGGCGGACGCTGGGCGGCACGTCGTCGATCAACGCCATGATCGCCATACGCGGCAATCGGCAGGACTATGACGCGTGGGCTTTGCAGGACTTGCCGGGCTGGAGCTACGACGCTGTGTTGCCTTACTTCAAACGCCTGGAAGCGAGCTGTCATGGGGCGGGCGATTACCATGGAGCGGTCGGTCCGGTCGGGATTTGCCAGATGCAGGGCGCGGACCTGTTGTTCGATCCGCTGGTCAAGGCGGCTGCAGCAGCAGGTGTCCCCTTCAACGATGATCCCAACGGCGCAGTACAGGACGGCATTTCGCGGATGGAATCGACTATCGCAGGCGGCAGGCGGGCGAGCACCGCACGGGCCTATCTCTACCCGGCGATGCAGCGCGAGAACCTGACGGTCGCCACTTCAGCGCATGTGCGGCGGATCGTGATCGAACGCGGGCGCGCAGTGGGCGTCGAAATGGTGCGTGGTAAATCCGTCCGCGCCCGAAATGAGGTCGTGCTTTCGGGCGGTGCGTACAGTTCGCCACAAGTGCTTATGCTGTCCGGCATCGGCCCAGCAGATGAGCTCCGAAAGATGGGCATCGATCCGGTGCATGACTTGCCCGGCGTGGGGCAGAACCTGGCCGACCACGTCAACCTGATTAACGAATACGAACTTCGCGAAGACGCGGGCCTGACGCAGCACTTGCGCGCAGATCGCGCAGCACTGGCCGCTGCACGCTGGTATGCCCGGGGCGACGGGCCGTTCGCCTTCACCGGCACCTGCGCCAATGTGTTTGTTCGCTCGCTCGAAGGGCTCGAAGGACCGGACGTTCAGATGATGTGCCTGCCGATCAGCGGCGATGCGCGGGCATGGCTGCCCGGCCTGCAGCGGCGGCCGCCCTCCAGCCTCTCGGTCAGGACCGGCTTCTTGCATCCCCAATCGCGCGGCTGGGTCGGTTTGCGTTCGGTCGATCCGCTCGACCCGCCGCGTATCCAGACCAATCTGCTGACCGAGCCCGACGATATGGATGGAATGATCCGCGCGCTCGAACTGAGCCGCCAGATCTATTCCCAAAGCCCGTTGCGGGAGATGATAAGGCACGAGACCTATCCCGGTGCAGAGGTTTGCAGCCGAGCCGAACTCAAAGCCTACATCCGCGCCAACGCCGGGCTGCGTTCGCATCCGGTGGGCACATGCCGCATGGGAACCGATCGGGCCGCCGTTGTCGATGCCGACCTGAAAGTGTGCGGCATCGACGGGTTACGCGTGGCCGACGCCTCGGTCATGCCGTCGCT
>JBDSDZ010000039.1:0-9336 GCA_039920345.1 Croceibacterium sp. | reverse complement strand
AGCCCGACAGCAGCGATCGTGTCCGCCTTGCTGGAATCGGTCGAACTGTGGTCGGCAGAGGAGCTCGTGCAGCCCGAGACCAAGCAGCCACTGGCGGACTTGTCAGAGGCCGAAATCAGGGCGTGGTCGGGGCACCGCGACGGGGCAGCGCTTGATCTCGATCCGGCGCTGCCACGAAGCTGGTTGCCCGGCACAGTCCTGGTCTCTGGCCATGCCTGCCGCGTGCCGTGGGACCTGCTCTCGCTCGACTACACGATCGATCCGTTGGAATACCCCGCCACTTCGGTCGGTCTGGCATGCGGCAATAGCCGCACCGAAGCGCTGGTATCGGGACTGGCCGAAGGGCTTGAACATCACGCGATCGCACAGTTCGAACGGCGCTCACCGCGCGAACGGCTGGCTGCGCAAATCTCGCTTGAGACGGTGCTTGAGCCGGGTTTGCGCCGCCTGCTGCGCCGCGTGGAGAGCCACGGATTCCAGGTCAAGGCGTGGAGTATGGCCCAGGAATCGGGCTACGCGGCGATCCTGTGCGTGCTGTTCCGGAGCGACCTTTCACTCGACGGCATGGCGCCTGCCGCGGGCACCGGGTGTCATCCCAGTGCCGCTGTGGCTCTGCAGCGCGCGCTGCTTGAAGCCGTGCAGACCCACGCTGGGCTGGTTGCCGGTGCGCGCGATGATGTCACGCCGGACGCCTACGAACAGGGAGGGAGCCGGGAAGCGGCGATCGTGTTCGGCTCGCTCGCATTCGGCGACGGTTCTCTGGCCTGGAGCAAAGTCCCGTCAGCCCTGTGCGAGACAAGCCAGCAGTGCCTGGCATCGCTCCTCGGGAACGCTGACGATGGACCGGTGATTGCTTACGACCATGACGCCCCGCACCCCGGGCTGCACCTGGTGCATGTCCTCGCGCCCCGCCTGTTGCAGAAGGGACGCCAACGCGTCGCCAAGGCCGGCAACCCTGTCACATGTGTCAACACCGGCAAGCGTCCGCCAACGGGCAAGGTCCTGTTTGGCGGACCGAGCCTCGTCGGCCTCGCACTTCCCGCCGGGATCGAGGTCCGGCCACCAGCGCGTTGCGGCGACTTTGCCGCGCTGCTGGCGGACCCGCCGCTCGCGGTGGGGCTGGTCGATGGCTACTTCAAACTCGCGCCGACGGTGTGGCATAAGGAGATCATGGCGCTGCTGGCGTGCGGCACGCGGGTGATCGGCGGCGCCAGCCTGGGCGCCCTTCGGGCGGCAGAGCTCAACCAGTTCGGGATGGAGGGCGTGGGCGCGATTTATGGGGCCTACCGCGCCGGGTGTCTGGTGCGAGACGATGCCGTCATGCTCATCCACGCGCCGATGGAGCTGGGTTACGCGCCGCTGACGGTGCCACTGGCCGACGCCGAACACACACTCATGCAGGCCTCACTTCCGGCCTCGGCGCGGCGGATGATGCAGCGTATCGTGCGCACAACGCCGTTCGAAACGCGAACGTGGGAGGGTTGCCTGCGCGAATTTGCAGCGCGAACGGGCAGGGAATTTCCGCGCGCACTGGAAGCCCTGCAAGCCTCGCCTTCACTCAAGCAAATGGACGCGGCGCAGGTGATAAAGGCACTGGTCGAGGCTTCTCCCGACATGGGACGCGCTGCCTATCCCGTGCCCCCGATCACGAGTCATTTCCGCGCCCTGTTGGCCAGGTCGGTTCTAGCATCTGCTCCAGTCCCTTCCTGAGCCATTGCATTTTATCGGCGGGGTGGAGCGGCAGGGTTTCGCCAATCCAGTCGAGCAAGTCAGACAGCGTCGGGTCGCGCGTCGGCTGCCACGCCCGGCGAAAACCGCCCACGAACCGCGCGCCCAACTCGGCGATCCGAACTTCGCCACCGTCGAGGTGCGCGGCGTTGGCAATCCTGACGGCGGCGTAGAGCAGACCGGTCTCGCCCGAGACGGCGAAATGCTCTTCGGCCGCTTCGTGCTCGCCCTTGAGCGCCAGCAACAGCGCGTAATCGGCATGGTAGTCGCTTGGCGGGAAGGGGTTGAGGAAAAAGGCCCGCTGCATCAGCCGTTCGGCCTCGTCCACCTGGCCAATCAGGCACAGCCCCATGGCGCAGCGATCGGTTGCGTCGGCGTCGTGCGGCAACCGGCTCAGCACAGACTCGAATTCGCGCCGCGCCACTTGAGTCTCGCCGTTGCGCAAGTGGCTCCAGGCCTGACCGATCCGCACCGCATAGCTGCCCGGCTCGATTGCTGCTGCAGCATCGAGATGGCGCTGCGCGGTGGCACGGAACTGGCGCACATCGTGCCCCGTCAGCCGCTGCCAGAAATCGGTGTTATACATCCGGAACAGCAGCATCCGCGCACCGAAATGCTGGGGATTGCTGGCAACGATTGCTTCCAGGAGCCGAACGCCTTCCTCGACCGTTGCCAGCTGGTCGCCGCTGCGGATCAGCAGCCGGGCTCGGGTGTAGATCGCGCGCTCGTCATGGATTTCGTGCGCCGACTGCCGCAGCCGGGCATCGAGGTCGCGGTCTACCGCCGGCAAAACCGCGCCCGCGGCCTTGCCGACAATAGCGTCGAGCATCTCCTCGTCCGCAGCGCCGAAGCGGAGCGATTCCGACCACAGGATGATCCGGCTGGACGCATTGGCGAGCTGGATATTGACGCGGAAGTCCGCCCCGATCTGGCGCAGGGTGCCCGACAGGAGGTAGATGCCCAGCGCATCATCTCCTTGCTGCAGCACGCCCGAGAGTTCGGCATCATCCAGCGCGAGCACATGGATGCCGCGCGTCCGGCTGAGCGAAACGCGGATGTCGTCGGTGCACAGATCCGCCAGTGAGGCCAGCGCCGGGTCTGATCCACTGGCCTGCAACGGAGCGACGATTACCAGCGGCACCATGTCCCCGCCGCCCACGATCGGACGAGTGGCAGCGCCGGCGGGGGGCCCACGAACGTGCTTATCGGCGGGCTGGTCGCGGTTTTCGGCGAGCGAATGAAACAGCGCGCGCGTGTCCTCCGACGGCAGCGCGTCGAATTCCTGTTCGAGCCGGTCGCACAACTGGCGATAGCGGCGATGCAGTGAGGCGCCGTCGCCCACCGCATGATCGAGCCGCATGCCAAGCCGCACGACCGCCTCGTTCACTGGATCAATCCGATCAAGCGCGCGCAGGATCGTCCGGGCGCTTTTCATATCGGCCAGCCCGTCACTCTCGACGGCCTCGAGCGCGTCATCCAGAACGAGATCGCGCTGACGCGGACGCTCGGCCCGCAACCACTCATCGAATGCCGGAGCGACGTCGAGGAAATCCTCGAGCAGGTCGCCGCCGACGTGTCCGAGCAGCAAGGCGAGCGAGGGCAAGTCACGGGCGGCCGCCGCATGCCGGATCTCGTGCAAGTCGATAGTGACCGCCGACAAATCCATCGCCACCGTGCTGCGCTCGGTCGAGATTGCATCGGCCATACAGGAAAGCTCGCGCAGCTCCTTGAGCGACTGACGCAAGCTCGCGCGGGCCTGTTCGGGTCCGCGGTCGGTCCACAGCAAGTCGGCCAGCTGGTCGCGCGACGCGGAAGCACCGGCTGACAGGGTGAGGAAAGCCAGGACGCCGCGCGCCTTGCGGCCGGGCAGGTCGACATTCTTCCCGCCAAGCGAGAGCCGGAAGCGTCCGAATAGCTGGATGGAGGGGCGTGGCGGCGGATTGTTGGCAACGTCTGCAGTCATGCCTTGCCCGCCGTGAAAGTGGAAAAGCCCCCCGCCGTATCGCCATGCACTCCTTAGCGGAACGCACTGCACTTGGCGGTTCCAAGTCTGACGCGCACGGGTCAGGAAAGCAAGCCGGGGGCACCGCACCGCAGCGCCCCCGTTGAGTGAACAGGTACATCGTTGTTACTCGGCGAGGGTCACCACCGGCTGACCGTTGTGGGCATTCTCGGCCCAGGCATGGGTGGCATCTTCCTTGCCGGTCGCACGGGCAATCGCATGCTCGCGCATCGGCGTGATGCTCGAACGTACCGTGCGCTGGCAGCGGGCAACGGCCGGCGGCACGAACATGATGCGTGGGTCCATGTCACCGCAGACGATCCGCACCGCCCGGTCGAGGCGCCGATCAAGGACCTTGATGCCGCTGTCGCTGGCCAGGTTGAGGTCGCTGTAGATGACGCGTTCGGTGCGCGGTTCGTCCTGGGCGAATGCTGCCGAAGGTACGGTGGAGGCCAGCGCGGCGAGAGCAAACGCGATCGCCGGCAGGTTCGACTTCTTGGAAGTGGCTTTCATTTCATGTCTCCTTGTGATGCCGGCAAGATCGCCGGACAGGAGGGTGATGCGCCGCGCGGCGTGAGCAGCAGGCGGGGTGGAGCGTGAAACAAGCGTGAAAAATGCGCGTCAAATGCGTTTTTGAGGCAGTAATTTGACTTTTTTGCCGCAATGGGCCGCCAATGCCCGTTGCCCAGCGTCATTCCAGCAAGCCCCTCTGCGTGGCCGCCCTGTACCGTTTCGCTCGCTTCGAGGATTGCGCGGACTTGCGCGGGCCGCTTGAGCGTGTGTGCCGGGAAAACGGCGTTTACGGCACACTGCTGCTCGCAGCCGAGGGTATCAACGGGACGGTTGCGGGATCACCCGAAGGCATTGCCCTTGTTCTGAGCCACATCCGAAGCTTGCCCGATTGCGCGGAGCTTGACGTCAAGCTGTCGAGCGCGCCGGTCATGCCGTTCCACCGGATGAAAGTGCGCCTGAAGCGCGAAATCGTCACTATGGGCGAACCCGGTATCGATCCCCGGACCAGCGCCGGGAAATACGTCGAGGCTGCCGACTGGAACGCGCTGATCTCCGATCCCGACACCCTTATCATCGACACGCGCAACGATTACGAGGTGGCGGTGGGGAGCTTTGAAGGCGCTATCAATCCCGAGACCGCCAGCTTTCGCGACTTTCCTGCCTGGTTTCGGCGCGAACGGGACGCCTTGCTGGGCACCGGGATCGCGCCGAAAGTGGCGATGTTCTGTACCGGCGGCATCCGCTGCGAGAAATCGACGGCCTTCCTCGCGCAGGAAGGGGTCGAGCAGGTGTTTCACCTCAAAGGCGGGATTCTCAAATACCTCGAGACGGTGCCAGAGGAAGAGAGCCTGTGGCGCGGCGAATGCTTCGTGTTCGATCAGCGAGTGACGATCGGCCACGGTCTGGCCCAGGGCAGCCATACGCTGTGCCACGCCTGCCGCCGTCCGGTCAGCGAAGCGGACTGCCAGTCAGCGCTGTATGAAGACGGGGTGAGCTGCCCGGCGTGCCATGCCGAACGCAGCGACGAGCAGCGTGCGTCCTATCGCGAACGCCATCGCCAGGAACTACTCGCCGCTGCCCGGGGCCGCGCGCATGTGGGCGCGGTCCGGTCTGTTGAGGACGAGGCCTAGGCAGACCGACGTTCGAGCTGCTCGCTCGCGCTGAGCCAGCGCTGTTCGGCGTGTTCGAGATCGCGGGTCAGGTCAGCCCGGCGCCGGGCGAGGTCACCCATGTTCAGGTCGCGCAAGTGCGGTTGTGCCCCGGTGGGGTCGGCCATGGCTTGGTCTATATGCGAGGCCTGCGTCTGCAGCTTGGCCAGCACAGTTTCGGCCTCCGCCACTTCCTTGGCGATCTTGCGCGCGTCCTCGCGGGCACGGGCGGCGGCCTTGCGGTCCTTTTTGTCGACCTTGGGCCGCGCGCTGTCTTTCGGCTGGTTTCGCCCGAGCACGAAGTCGATGTAGTCCTCGATTGAGCCGGCATAATCGACCGCGGTGCCATTATCGACCAGCACCAGCCGGTCGGCGGTCAGTTCGACCATGTGGCGATCGTGGCTGATCAGGATGACCGCGCCGTCGAAATCGTTGAGCGCCTGCACCAGCGCCTCGCGCGCGTCGACGTCGAGGTGGTTGGTTGGCTCGTCGAGGATCAGGAGGTTTGGCGCGTCGCGGGTAATCAGCGCCAGCGCCAGCCGCGCCCGCTCGCCGCCGGAAAGCTTGTCCACGCGGGTGGTCGCGCGATTGCCGGAAAAGCCAAACCGGCCCAATTGCGCGCGCACCGCACCGGGTGTGGCGCCCTTCATCGAACGGGTCATGTGCTCGAGCGGGGTGTCGTCCGAGGCCAGTTCTTCCACCTGATATTGGGTGAAATAGCCGACTTTCATCTTGCCCGAGGCCTGCATCGCGCCTTCGAGCGCGGGCAACTGCGCCGCCAGCAGCCGCGCCAGCGTGGTCTTGCCGTTGCCGTTGCGGCCGAGCAACGCGATCCGGTCATCGGGATCGATCCGCAGGTTCAATCGCCGCAGGATCGGCTCTCCGCCATAGCCCACGGCGGCCAGGTCGAGCGTGATCAGCGGCGGGCGCATTTCTTCGGGACTGGGGAAGTCAAAGCTCAGGCTCGGGTCTTCCATCAGTGCCACGATGGGCTGCATCTTGGCCAGCATCTTGGCGCGCGACTGGGCCTGCTTGGCGGTCGAGGCGCGGGCGCTGTTGCGCGCCACGTAATCCTGCAACCGGGCGCGCTGGGCATCCTGCGAGGCTTTGGCCGCGGCCAGTTGCGTTGCTCGCTCCGCCCGTTGCACTTCAAAGCTGTCATAGCCGCCGGGATAAAGCGCCAGCTTGCCGCCCTGTAGGTGCAAGATCGTGTCGACCACGTTGTTGAGCAGGTCGCGCTCGTGGCTGATCACGATCAGCGTGCCGGGATAGGCCTTGAGGAAATTTTCCAGCCACAGCGTCGATTCGAGGTCGAGGTGGTTCGACGGTTCGTCGAGCAGCAGCACGTCGGGCGCGGAAAACAGCAGCGCGGCCAGCGCCACCCGCATTTTCCACCCGCCGGAGAAGGTGTCGAGCGGCTGCTCCTGCATGGTTTCGTTGAAACCGAGCCCGGTGAGGATGATCGCGGCGCGCGAGGGCGCGGTGTAGGCGTCGATTGCCAGCAATCGGTCATGGATGTCGCCCAGCCGGTGGGCATCGGTGCAGTGCTCTGATTCGGCGAGCAATTCGGTCCGTTCGACATCGGCGGCGAGGACCGTTTCGAACGGGCTCATGGTCCCATTTGGCGCTTCCTGGGCGATGTAGCCGAGCCGCGTTCGGCGCGGCATCTCGACCGAGCCTTCGTCCGGATCGAGCTGGCCGACGAGCACTTTCATCAGCGTCGACTTGCCCGCGCCGTTGCGCCCGATCAGGCCCACACGGCCGCCGGGAGGAATCGCCGCAGAGGCGCGGTCGAGGATCGTGCGGCCGCCGAGGCGCACGGTGAGGTTGGTAATCGTGATCATTGCGCGAGCGCCCCTAGCAGGGGTCCTCGGCAAACCCAACTCCGCTTGCGCGAGGGGCGTGATTAGTGGCCCGCGAGCGACGCCTCGGCCAGGACATCCATCTCGCCAACCGGGTTCTCCGGACCGGAATGGCGCGCCGGGATGAACTCGTTGAGCACGTTGCGCTTGGCGAAAACCCAATGTCCGCCAACCCGCTTGAGCTCGTCTTCGTAAAGCCCGAAAGTGCCCATCTTCATCGTGTCACCGGGGCCGTGGTTGGCCATCTCGACCCACAGCGAGCGGGCCCAGGCGCGATCACCCTCGACCCGGATCGAACTTTGCAGGATCACGTGGCGCAGGGTGGCCGCCTTGCCGTCTTCGGTGTGGTAGAAGCGCCCGATCCCGGCGCTGAAATCCGACACTGCCTTGCGGATCGCGTCGTGACCCTTGGATGTGCCGCTGGCAAATTCGAGCTCGCCGTCCTCGGCGAAAGTGGCGACGTAGGCATCCCAGTCGAAGTAATCGATCGCAAACAGGTAGCGCGCCATCAGGTCTTCGATCTCGGCCCGATCAGCGGCATACGTCGGCGCGTAGTGCCGCTCGGCCTGCGCGGCTGAGGGCAGGGCGACGGTTAGCGCCAGTGCTGCGGCAATCAGGCGGAGTTTCATCGGCAGGGTCCTCTCACTGCGACCGGTTGTCCCAGTCGGCGTTGGCTCTCGAAATCAGGTACTGGTGGATCGCTTCGGCCTGTTCTGGCGAAAGCGTGTCGGCAAAACTGGCCATGCCGCTGCGTGCGCGCGCGCCGCCGAGCACTATGGCGAGGAACGCGGCATGCGTGGTCGGCGCCATGTGCCGCAGGTCCTTGACCCCGCCGCGCGCGGCCACGCCGTGGCACAGCGCGCAGTTGGCAGCGTAGAGCTGCTCGCCCATGCCGACTTGCGCGGCAGTCCCGGTGAACGCGGGCGGCGGGCTCAGCTCGGGCACTTCCATCGACGCGGCGGGCATGGCGGGCAATTGCGCGGTTCCGCCCAGCTTGAACACGAGCAGACGCGGGCGCGACAGGAACAGCGCGGCGTATGCCGAGCGCTCGACATGGGCGAGGCCGCCGCCCCAACCCGCGTTGACCGCGACATATTGTTCGCCATCGACGGTATAAGTGATCGGGGCGGAGATCGGCACGTTCTGGACCGGCATTTCCCACACTTTGGCCCCGGTATCAGCGCGGTAGGCGGCAAAAGTGGTGCCAATGGTGCCTTCGAACACCAGGTTTCCAGCCGTTACCAGCACCCCGCCACTGCCTTTCTGCGGCGAGGGGACGCGCCACACTTCGTGCTGCGTCGCCGGGTCCCACGCGGCAAGCCAGGCGCGCGAATGGGCGTCGGCGTATTCGGTGATCGCCTTGCGCTCGGCATCGTAGCCGGTGAAGCTGGTGCCAAGGCCGGGTCTGGCCGGGTCGAACGTCTCGGCCGCGCCATAGCCCATGTAGGTCTCGGTCACCGGCAAATAGACCAGGTGGGTGAGCGGGCTGTAGGCCATCGGGTTCCAGTTGTGCCCGCCGCCAGCGCCTGGCGAGACCAGCACCGGCGTGGTGCCATAACGCACCGCCGGGTTCTCGATCGGGCGACCCGTGGCCTTGTCGATCCCGGTGGCCCAGTTGACCGGCACGAACTTTTCGCCCGAGATCAGCTCGCCCGTCTCGCGGTCGAGCACGTAGAAAAAGCCGTTCTTGGGCGCCTGCATCAACACTTTGCGCGTCCGGCCCGCGATCGGCAGGTCGGCCAGGATCATCTGCTGGGTCGAGGTGTAATCCCACTCCTCGCCCGGCGTGGTCTGGTAGTGCCAGCGATATTCGCCGGTCTCGGCATCAAGCGCGACGATCGAGGACAGGAACAGGTTGTCGCCGCCGCCGGGGCTGCGCCAGTGTTGCGCCCACGGCGAGCCATTGCCGGTGCCGATGTAAATCAGGCCAAGCGCAGGATCGTAAGTGAGGCCATCCCACACCGTGCCGCCGCCGCCCGCCAGCCACCATTGGCCGGTCCAGGTCTGCGCGGCCATTTCCATGGCCTTGTTCTCGAACCCGTCGGCCGGATTGCCGGGCACGGTATGCCAGCGCCACAACTGC
>JBDSDZ010000038.1:0-13152 GCA_039920345.1 Croceibacterium sp. | reverse complement strand
ATCTCCGCCGCGCCCGTTCGTCGCTTCGTCGGCGGTCATTACCGAGATCGCGCCGACGATCCCCTCGAGCAGCGCGGGAAGGTACCCGCTACCTCCATCGATCACGAGCACACGGTCGGAAAGCGAGGGCTTCGCCTCGGCAAGCATTCTGGCATGGAAAAGCGGTGCGGCGAGCATCGCGCCGCCGCCCAGCGGCACCGCGCGGTCGATATAAGCCGCGCCGCGCACGCCTTCGGGCACGAAATCCTCGCGCGGGACGGCGTTCATCCGCGCGAGCACCCACGGCTCGTTGACCCCGCTGGTGCGAAGTTGGCTGTCGATCATCGCCCGGCGCGCTGTGGCGAAATCGGTAGCGGTCTGGATGGCCACGGTCATTTTCGGGGTAACCTGTATCAAACGCATAACACAGCAGTTCTGACCTCGCTTTAGGCATAAAGCGCGCGGGTCGCCAAGCGCTTTGACGGCATCGCACGGCGAACCTATCGCGGGTGTGACGATTCTACCGGCGAGAGATAGGTTTCGATGAGCGACTTGAAAATGGTGACGATCCGCGAGGACGACCTGATCGACAGCGTGGCCGATGCGCTGCAGTTCATCAGCTACTATCATCCGATGGACTACATCCATGCGCTGGGCGACGCCTACGAGGCGGAGCAGGGCCCTGCCGCACGGGACGCGATCGCACAGATCCTCACCAACAGCCGGATGTGCGCCGAAGGACACCGCCCGATCTGCCAGGATACCGGCATCGTCAACGTGTTCGTGAAATGGGGGCAGGACTGCCGGCTCGAATCCGGTCGCAGCCTGCAAGACGTGGTCGATGACGGTGTGCGCAAGGCCTATACCGACCCGGACAACAAGCTCCGCGCCTCGATCCTGGCCGATCCGGCGTTCACCCGGCGCAACACGCGTGACAATACCCCCTGCGTGCTGTCGGTCGAAATGGTCGCGGGCAACACCGTCTCGATCGACGTCGCAGCCAAGGGCGGCGGGAGCGAGAACAAGTCCAAGTTCAAGATGATGAATCCGTCGGACAATATCGTCGACTGGGTGCTCGAGATGCTACCGAAGATGGGGGCCGGCTGGTGCCCGCCGGGGATGCTCGGCATCGGTATCGGGGGTACCGCGGAACACTGCATCAAGCTGGCCAAGCAGAGCCTGATGGACCCGATCGACATGGGCCAGTTGAAGGCACGCGGGGCGCAGACCGACATCGAGCGGCTGCGGATCGAGATTTTCGACAAGGTCAACGCCCTGGGCATTGGCGCGCAGGGGCTGGGCGGTCTGTCGACCATCCTCGACGTCAAGATTCTGGACTGGCCGTGCCATGCGGCGGGCAAGCCGGTGGGCATGATTCCCAACTGCGCCGCCACGCGCCACGCGCATTTCACGCTCGACGGTTCCGGCCCGAGCTACCTCCCGACGCCCGACCTCGATGCCTGGCCGAAAGTCGAATGGCAGCCCGACAGCGCGGCGAAGAAAGTCGACCTCGACAAGCTCACCCCGGAAGAAGTGCGGAGCTGGCAGGCGGGTGACCGCCTGCTGCTCAACGGCGCGATGCTGACCGGGCGCGATGCCGCACACAAGCGTATCCAGGACATGCGCGCCAAGGGCGAAGAACTGCCGGTCAGCTTTGCCGGCCGCGCGATCTACTACGTCGGTCCGGTCGATCCGATCGTGGGCGAAGTCGTCGGCCCGGCCGGGCCGACCACCGCCACGCGGATGGACAAATTTACCGACATGATGCTCGACCTCGGGCTGCTGGTGATGATCGGCAAGGCGGAGCGCGGGCAGGGCGCGGTTCAGGAAATCGCCCGCCACAAGGTCGCCTACCTGATGGCAGTGGGCGGCGCGGCCTATCTGGTATCGCGGGCGATCAAGCAGTCGCGGATCGTCGCGTTCGAAGAACTCGGGATGGAAGCAATCTACGAATTCACCGTCAAGGACATGCCGGTAACCGTGGCGGTCGATGCCCAGGGCAACAACGTGCACACCCTGGCGCCGCTGCATTGGCGCGAGAAGATCGCCCGCGAAGGGCTGCTTGAAGGCGCCTGACTCGCCGCAATCATCATTCGACCAAGGCGTGACCGCGCTCGACGGCTGGGCTGGCGCCGATACCCGGCAAGTCGCTAGAGGCGATGGGATGGATGACGACCTGCCGGAAGACTATGTCGCGCGCGTACCGTTTGCCACGGTCCTGGCATCGGTGGCCGGCTTGTGGCTGTGTTACTTCCTGCTCACCACGCTGCGCTGGGAATTGCTCGACCTCGGCTTTTCGGCCGAGCTGCTGTGGCCGCGCGCGGTGGCATCGCTGGCCGGGGTCGCGATCACGCTGGCACTGTGGCTGGTCCTGCGACTGTTCGATGCGCGCCCGTTGTGGGCCAAGATCGTCGCCGCGCTATTCCTGTCGCTGGCGTTTGCCATCGCCAGTGCGCAGGCCAACCAGATGGTCATGGCCGATCTCGAAACGCAGGTCCGGACCTCAATCGCCAACAGCGGCGTGGGCGTTAACAGCGACGGCAGCGTGCTGACCGAGCTGCCCGGCCTTGCCGTGCCGGGCGGCGAAGGCGCCGAGGGGGTTCCGCCCGAACCGATCCAGCCGGTCTCGGCCACTACCTGGCAGGATCTGACCGACGTCGTGTTCGGGCGCTACTTCATGATGCTGGCGTGGTGCGCGCTCTATCTTGCGCTGCTGACCGGCGAAAAGGCGCGCGCATCGGAGCGCCGCGAGGGCGAATACCGCCGCGCGGCTAAGGCGGCGGAACTGCGTAGCTTGCGCTACCAGGTCAATCCGCACTTCCTGTTCAACACGCTCAATTCGCTGTCGGCGCTGGTCCTGACCGGCAAGACCCAGCCGGCTGAGCGGATGATCCAGCAACTTTCCACCTTCTATCGCCGCAGCCTGGCCGACGATCCCACGTCGGACGTGCCGCTGCTTGAGGAATTCGCGCTGCAGCAGCTCTATCTCGATATCGAAGCCGTACGTTTCCCGCACCGTCTGCGCGCCAACTATGAACTTCCGGCGGAGCTGGAGGAAGCCAAGGTCCCGGGCATGATCCTGCAGCCGCTGGTTGAAAATTCGGTCAAGCACGCCGTCGCGCCAACTTCCGGCCAGATCCGCATTTCGCTCGCTGCGCGCGAGGAATACGGGCGGCTGGTGATTACCGTGTCGGACGATGGACAGGGCGCGCCATCGGCAGGCAAGGGCGGGTCCGGCTACGGGATCGGCCTTGCCAACGTACGCCAGCGCTTGGCCGCGCGCTTCGGCGCCGAAGCGCGCGTGGTGACCGGCGAAATGCCGGGCGGGGGTTACTTCACCGAGCTGAGGATGCCGATAATGCGCCAGTCGGAGGGGGGCGAATGACGACTACGGGTGACGGCGCACTGCGCACGATGATTGTCGATGACGAGCCGCTGGCGATCGAGCGCATGCAGGTGCTGTGCGCCGAGCTTGAACAGCTCGCGGTCATCGGCACTGCCAGCGATGGCGAGGCTGCGCTGCGGCTGGCCGACAAGCTCAAGCCCGACTTGCTGTTGCTCGACATGACCATGCCGGGGATGGACGGGCTTGCAGTAGCGCGCCAGCTAAGCAAGCGGGCCGATCCGCCGGCGGTGATTTTTGTTACCGCGCACGAGGATTTCGCGGTCGAAGCGTTCGATATCGAGGCGGTCGATTACGTTCTCAAGCCGGTTGCCGCCGAACGTCTGGAACGCGCCATCGATCGCGCGATAGCCCGGCGTGAACGCGGGCGGAGCGAGGCCACGGGTGAATGGTTGAGCGAATTCTGGGTCCCGCATCGCTCGGAGCTATTGCGGGTCGCGGTAGACCAAGTCGATCGGATCGATGCCGAACGCGATTATGTTCGCCTGCACGTGCGCCAGAGCGACGGGGCGGCGCGCAGCTATCTCCTGTTACAGACCATCGCCGGCCTCGAAGGGCGGCTCGATCCCGCGCAGTTCATCCGCATCCATCGCTCCACGATCCTGCGGCGCAACCGGATCCATGGCTTGCGGCACGAAGGGCTGGGAGTGTGGTCGGCCGAACTCGATAACGGCGAAGCGCTGCGGATCGGGCGGACTTATCTGCGCAAGGTAAAGGCCATGGCAGGTCGTTAGACTCGCCATGGCCTGAATTGTCGTCGCGCGGTGGGTCAGCCGGAGTTTGCGCTCCGGCCCGTCCGTTCGGCGATCATCTGGTGGGCAGAGGCGCGCGCGCGTTCGTAGCATTGCTTGGCCCGGCCGCTGGACAGGATCGTGCCGGTGCTGATGCCGCGGCCGCACAGCGCAAGCGCGGCCTGGTCGATGCGGCTGTTGAGGGTGGCCTGGCCTTGCCGGGTGGACAGGTCGAGGTCGGAATACTTGACCGAAATCTGGGCGTTTTCATTGGCGATGGCAGGCATGGCCAGAATGGCCGCGGCCAAGGCCAGGATGGTTGTTGGGATACGCATGGGGGCTCCTCTCCCTAGGGTTGCGCCGCAGCCTCATGGGACTGCTGGGGGCTGCGGCGCGGATGGAGATGTAGCGGCGAAACCTGTGCCACCGCATCCGCTGCTCTACCAAGCACCGGGCGCACTTCGACCGGCGTTCACCGCGCGGACCAAGCGCGCGGATCCGCCTATCAACCGCCGTCGGCAACCGACGAGCGGCTGGGACATTATGATGACATGGCGATCCTGTTCATTTTCCTGCTCGGCGTCGGCAATTTCGCGATGCACAGGGCGGTGCTCGAAAGTCACCACCCGCTGCTCGGCAAGGTGCCGTGGTTCGTGCACCTGCTGGGCGGACGAGTCAGCCTGGCGACGGAATTCCTGGTCCTGCTCGGCGCCATGCTGCTGGTGGCGGATGGATACCCGGCATGGGGCTGGGGCTACCTCGGCTATAGCGCGCTCAACGGCGTGTCGGCCTGGCTCATCCTGACGCGGCGTGTCTGAGCGGGAACTTCGGGCGGCGACGGGCGCTGTGCCCGGCATGGACGGGGGGCACAAACTCTGGATGATTTGCAACGCTTCGAGCGGCAGCAACGACGAGGAGGCCGTTGGCGCGCTCTGCAAGCGACTGGCGCCCGACCGCGTGATCCCCATCCCCGGCGAGGACGTGCCTTCGGCTGCCGAACTGGACGCCGCCGACGTGCAGGCGCTGGCGATCTTCACCGGCGACGGTACCGCCAACAGCGTGTTGCTGGCGGCCGAGGGATTTGGCGGAGTTATCCTCGTCCTGCCTGGCGGCACCACCAACTTGCTGGCGCGGGCCTTGCACGGTGAAGAAGCGACGGCGGAAGCCATTATCGATGCGTTTCACGCCGGGGCCATGGGCGAAGTTGAGCGCGACTTCATCGAAACGTCGAACGGGTGCGCCCATTCCGAAGTGCTCGCCGGTCCCGGTGCTGCCTGGTCCGACGTGCGCGAAACGCTGCGCGAGGGTGATATTGCAGGCGTGGCGCGAACGACGACCGAAGCGATCCAGCAAGTCACCAGCGGGCCGCAAGTCCACCTTGCGCAACCGCCACGCGGCCGCGCCGAGGGGTATCCGGCGGTACTGCTGACGCTCGACGGCCGGACTATGCAGGTCGATGGTTACGGCGGCGAAGGCATCGCCGAT
Source organism: Croceibacterium sp. (assembly GCA_039920345.1). Taxonomy (GTDB): domain Bacteria; phylum Pseudomonadota; class Alphaproteobacteria; order Sphingomonadales; family Sphingomonadaceae; genus Croceibacterium_A. The sequence goes on along the minus strand of JBDSDZ010000038.1, from coordinate 7,554 downwards.
TTCCTCGCCCAGGGCGTTGCGCTGCTCAAGCGCGAGTTCCGCGAGGGCCCGCACGATGCGCTCGGCCGCCATCGCTCGATTACGCTGCGCGCCGATGAGCCGATTGCCCTGATGGTCGATGGAGAACGCAGGACGGGTGGGATGGAAGAACGGATCGCGCTCCGCCCGGCGCGGCTACGCTTCCTGTCTTTGCGCACTGGCGGACACGGTTGATCGAACCCGTGGTATCGGCCAGAGCACCTGCCATGACGCGCTTGTTCCACTTGTCCGATATCCACTTCGGGCTCGAGAATCCCCAGGCCATCGCCTGGGCCAAGGCCTGCATTGAAAACGAACGACCGGACGCGGTGTGCATCACTGGCGACCTGACGATGCGGGCGCGGCACCGCGAATTCGCGGCGGCATGCACGTGGATCACGTCGCTCGACGTGCCGGTTACGGTTGAAGTGGGTAATCACGACATGCCCTATTTCAACCTGGCCGAACGATTCATCGATCCCTACCGGCGCTTCAGGGCGATCGAATCTTTGATCGAAAAGGAACTCGACCTGCCGGGGCTGGCAATCATCTCGCTCAAGACCACGGCTCGCGCGCAGTGGCGCTTCCCGTGGTCCAATGGCTGGGTGACCGATGCCGCGCTGGCGCAAACATTGGCTGCTATCGATCGCCAGCCACCCGGAACACGTGTCATCGTCACGGCGCACCACCCGCTGACCGAGCACGACAGCAAAGGCAAGCGGCTGACGATCAACGGCACGGCCGCCATCGAAGCGCTGGCCGCGCGCGGCATCATGGCGATCCTGACCGGCCATGTGCACGATGCATTCGATCTCGAGCAAGCCTCTGGCTCAGGGACTTTGCGCATGATCGGCGCGGGCACCTTGTCGCGCCGCATCCGCTCCAGCCCACCCAGCTTTAACGAGCTGACGATCGACGACAGCGGCATCGCGGTGAAAGTGCGCAATCTCGAGTCCGTGCCAACCGAGGCCATGCAGATCCGCTCAGTGCCCGAAAACGCCATGCCGCCGCGCCAGCCCGGAGAACCCGTCGCCCCAGTCAACGACGTGCCCGCGGTCGATCCCCCGGTCCACTAGCCTTACCAGCGCTGCCGCCTTATGCTCGTCCAATTGAGGTTGGGGACCTTACCGGGTAATGAAGCTGGCCATACGCTCTCGGGAGGCCTGGCTGTTCGCGGCGGCTCTCGCGTTTTCCTATCTCGTCCTCCATGCCCGTTCACTGGGTTTCGGCTACTTCGACGATGACTACTACCAGGACAGTCAAACCTGGCAGACGGTTGTGGAAGCCATCAAGAGCGACCCCCAATTCAGGCCCATCTTCTGGCTGCTCTTCCCGCTGACCAGCAGCGCGCTCGGGAACACGCCGTTCGCGCACCATCTCGTCAATCACGCGCTCCATCTGGCGAATTGCGTACTCGCCTTCTTTGTCCTGCGTCCCCGCATTGGCGAGCGTCGCGCTGGCATTGCCGTGCTGGCCTGGAACATGCTGCCTCAACTGGCCTTTTCGCTCGGCTGGATTGCCGAGCGCAACGACCCGCTGTTCACGATTTTCCTGCTCAGCTCGATCTTGTTGCACGATCAGGGACACAAATGGCTGGCGTGGCCGATGGCGGTCGGCAGCTTTCTGAGCAAAGTAACCGCGGTGGCGTTTCCACTCGCGTTTGCGACGAAATATGGACTGCGCCGCTATCCGGGTGATCGTGCCGCCGGCCTGACCCTGTTCGCCACATTCGCGATTGTCAGCTTCGCAGCAGCACACGACGACGGCCTTCAAAGCCATCTGCAGGGGCTTGGCTGGGCGATGCTCGCGCTCAATGCGGTGAAGAACTTCATCCTTGCGATCGTGACTTGGTGGGTTCCAATTCCATTTCTCGGTGGTCCGCTTGAAATTGCCGGTTGGGTGCTATGCCTTGCGGCCACTGGCTGGCTTCTCATTGTCCATGGCAAACGCGATGCCCAGATCGTTTCGCTGGCCCTGATCGCGCTGCTGCTGGCACTCCCCTGCGCCAAGACTCCGCAACTCAGGATCACGTACACCATGAGCCTGTTCATCGTCGCAGCCGTCGTGGGTGCGATCCGTCCTGGGGTGGCCGATTTGCGATTCAAAGGCGCGGCATGGGCCGCCTTGCTGGGCCTCGCTTGTTACGCGATCCCGGCGACTACGAAGACGCTCAACGCCTTTGATTCGAATGTTCGCGATGTCAGCGAAGTCGATCCTTCACAGGATGCGAACGACGCCTACCCGGTGCCCTTCTATCCCTGGTTCCGCGCGCAGCAGGAGCGACTCCTGGGGCAGTGAGCGCGCGGGGTCGACAAACCAACGAAAAAGGGCGGCCCCGCGAGGCCGCCCTTTCGAACTTTGGAATTTGCCGGATCAGCGCTTACTGAACTGGAAGCTCTTGCGCGCCTTGGCGCGGCCGTACTTCTTGCGTTCAACCACACGGCTGTCACGGGTCAGGAACCCGGCGGCCTTGATGGTGGTGCGAAGGGCCGGCTCGAACTTGGCGAGGGCCTGGCTGATGCCATGCTTGACCGCACCGGCCTGGCCGGAGAGGCCGCCCCCGGCAACGGTGCAGACTACATCATACTGGCCGTCGCGTTCGACGATGCCGAACGGCTGGTTGATCACCAGGCGCAGGGTCGGGCGGGCGAAATAGACTTCCTGGTCGCGGCCGTTGACGGTGATCTTGCCGCTGCCCGGCTTGATCCACACGCGCGAGACGGCGTCCTTGCGGCGGCCGGTCGCATAGGCGCGGCCCTGCGCGTCCAGTTCCTGTTCGCGCATGATCGCGAGGGTCGACTTGACCGGCGGGGGTACGACAGGTTCGTCACCAGCCGGAGCCGCTTCGCCCGACAGCGTGCCGAGATCGGCAAGGTCGCTAACGGTCTGAGTTTCAGGAGCGGCTTGGACTTCCGGAGCTTCCCCAGCGGCCTGGACTTCAGGAGCGGCCTGGACTTCAGGAGCGGTCTGGACTTCAGGAGCGGCCTGGACTTCCGGAGCAGCTTGCACTTCCGGCGTGATCGGGGTTTCCGAAGCGGCTTCGGTTGCAGGGGTCTTGTCGGTAGCCATTATGCGGCAGCCTTGTTCTTGCGGTTCATCGAGGCAACGTCGAGCGGCTGGGGCTGGGTGCCCGCGTGCGGATGCTCGGTGCCGGCGTAAAGGTGCAGGGCGCGCATCTGCTGGCGGCCCAGCGGGCCGCGCGGAATCATCCGCTCAACCGCCTTTTCAAGCACGCGCTCCGGAAAGCGTCCGTCGAGCACCTTGTCAGCGGTAACCGCCTTGATGCCGCCGGCATAACCGGTGTGCTTGTAATAGGTCTTCGCGTCACGCTTCTTGCCGGTGAACGCCACCTTCTCGACGTTGACGATGACGACATGGTCGCCGCAATCGACGTGCGGGGTGAAGCTCGGCTTGTGCTTGCCGCGCAGGATGTTGGCGACGATCGAGGCCAGGCGGCCCACAACCAGTCCATCGGCATCAATCAGATGCCATTGCTTTTCGACCTCGGCCGGTTTGATCGACCGGGTTACCTTGCTGAGCGCCTTCATGGCTCGGGAAGTCCCTATAGTTGGTGCAGTGAATTGCGGCGCGAACTCGGCCGTGCCGGTCCGCGAAGACGCGCCCTCTGTCTGTGATGTGCACGTAAGTCAAGCAATCCGCGGGTTTGCGGAGAGGTAAAATGATACCGTATGCTAAATCAGCGGTGCAAGCCGCCAGGATTCGACGGTCCGACGGCTGTCGTGTTCGAGCCGCGTCAGCACTTCGCGCGTAGCCTGTTCCATCAGCCCAGTGACAGGATCCGCCGCCGCGCTGAAACTCACTGTCACTTCGCCAGCCTCGCCGCCCGGCAGTTCGAGCGACCGCGTCGCGCGCTGCGGGGTCAGCGATGGAGCGAACAAGTCGGCCGGCAACCGGGTCACCAACTGGCCCGCGCTCTGGCTGATCGCGGTGATGAACTGGCGCAGTTCCGCCCGCTCGGCCGCGCTGTTCGTCCGCTGGCTGATTGCGGCCAAGGCCTCGCCAACAGCCTGGTCGAGCTGGTTGCCGAGGGGCACGCGTTTAGCCCCGGTGATTGCGCCGTTGGCATCAAGGTGGAGCGGGAACAGGACTTCCTCGCGCCGCTCCCGCTCGATGCGGGCGAATTCGGCCAGTTTGGCGGGGGCAGCGACCTGAACATCGACTTGCTCTCCGGTGACCCTGAAGCCGCGCGCCGCCGCCTCAAAGCGGACGGCAAAACTTCGTGTCACGACGTAGCTGGCACCATCGGCCAGCGTCCGCTCGAGGCGGCGGCTATACAACATCGGCCCGGCTGGCGGCTGGAACGGGGGCCGCGCGCCCGCTGCACGCGCGGTGGCGGTGACGAACGGCAGGATCATCGCTGTTGCCGCAAGGCGCAGCAGGGTGCGGCGATTGGCGCTCATGCCCGCTTCCCCAGCCAGTGTGCACCCCACGTCGTCGCCGCCACCAGCAGCGCCCCGTTGAGCTGGTGAAGCACCGCCAGCCATAGCGCGACGCCGGTCATGACTGCGGCGATACCGAGCAGGATCTGAGTGCCGAATACGATGTGCACCGTCGTCGCCGCGCGCTGGCCGCCGGCCTGCTTCGCCTTGCGGGCCAGCACGACAAGCGCGGCAACCACCAGCCAGGCCCACCAGCGATGGAGGAAATGGAGAAGGTAGGGATCGTGGGTAAACGCCCATCCGGCGCCGTGCGACCAGTCCACTTCGGGAAACAGGTGGCCCTGCATCAGCGGCCAGGTGTTCGATGCCAGCCCGGCATTGAGCCCGGCGACCCAGGCGCCGAGCATCAGCTGGACGAACAACAGGGCCCCAGCGAGTCCGGCTAGGCCTGTCAGCCGCGCCGGTCGGGCAGTCGGGTTGTGCGACAGCTCGACCAGGTCGAGCGCGGTCCACACCAGCCCGGCCAGCGTCACCAACGCGGTCAGGAGGTGGATCGAGAGCCAGAAATGGCTCACGTCGGTCACCCGTTCCGAAAGGCCCGAGCGGACCATGTACCAGCCGAATACGCCCTGCAGCCCGCCCAGCGCGAGCAGCGCGACCAGCCGCGGCTTATAGCCAGCCGGGATCGCGCGCCGGATCCAGAACCACGCCAGCGGCAGGGCAAAGGCCATGCCGATCAGCCGGCCCAGAAGCCGGTGCGTCCATTCCCAGAAGTAGATGAACTTGTAATCCGCCAGCGTCATGCCCGTCGGGCCGTTGATCTGGCGGTATTCACCGATCTGTTTGTACCCAGCGAACTCGGCCTGCCACTGCGCATCGCTTAGCGGCGGCAGCGCGCCGGTGACCGGCTTCCATTCGGTGATTGAAAGCCCGGATTCGGTCAGCCGGGTGATCCCGCCGACCGCGACCATGGCGATGACCAGCACCGCGATGGCCAGCAGCCAGCGCGCCAGCGCCATCGGACGGGCTGCTCCGCTGGCCTGTTGTTCCGCCACATACCCCGCCTGTGCGACCATGGGCGCAATCCCTGCTCTTGGGTGCGACAAAGCGCAAGACATACGCGACGAGTTGCAACGCCGGAAGCCTTAGCCCTTGCGCAACGTTATATGGTTACATAGATGGACCACAATGACTGCTTTGTTCCCCCGGATTCGCGGCAAGCTGGACCGCGTTGGCATGATGTTGTCGTGCCTGTGCGCGGTGCATTGCGTGGCCGGTGTGGTGATCGTCGCGGGCCTTGGGCTGAGCGGCGGCATGCTGCTCAATCCGGCGATTCACCGCGTCGGCCTGCTGCTCGCGACGCTGATTGCGGGTAGCGCCATCGGCCTTGGCGCGATCCGGCACCGTCGCGCGGCGCCGTTCGTTATCGCGATGACCGGGCTCAGTTTCATGGGCGGCGCGCTGGCCGTGCCGCACGGTACCGAAGAGGCCGTGCTGACAGTGATTGGCGTCACGCTCGTCTCGCTCGGCCACGTGTTCAACATACGCCCCAACTTGCTTCGCCGGTAGCAGCCGCTATCTCGCGGCAATCATGACCGCGCCACTCACCCTTATCGTCAACGGCGAACCCCGCCGCTCCGCCGCCGCCACCATCGCCGCGCTGGTCGGCGAGCTCGGCCTCAAGCCGGAAAAGGTCGCGGTCGAACGCAATGGCACGATCGTGCCGCGCTCGACCTTGTCCGAAACGGCGCTGGCCGATGGCGACGTGCTCGAAATCGTCCATTTCGTGGGCGGGGGCGATCACGCTGCCAGGCTGGCCGATGACGATAGCTGGACCGTCGCTGGACACACCTTCCGCTCGCGCCTGATTGTCGGCACCGGCAAGTACAAGAACTTCGCCGAAGACGCCGCCGCGGTCGAGGCGAGCGGAGCCGAAATCGTCACGGTTGCGGTTCGCCGGGTCAACATCGCGGACCCTAGCCAGCCGGTGCTGATGGACTTCATAGATCCCAAGCGGATCACTTACCTGCCCAACACCGCCGGCTGTTTCACCGCGGACGAGGCCATCCGAACGCTGCGGCTGGCGCGCGAGGTGGGTGGGTGGGACCTGGTCAAGCTGGAGGTGTTGGGTGAAGCGCGCACGCTCTATCCCGACATGCGCGAGACGCTGAAAGCGACCGAGGTCCTTGCCAACGAGGGCTTCAAGCCGATGGTTTACTGCGTGGACGATCCGATCGCCGCCAAGCAGCTTGAAGAAGCAGGCGCGGTGGCGGTGATGCCGCTCGGCGCCCCGATCGGTTCGGGCCTCGGGATCCAGAACCGGGTGACTATCCGCCTGATCGTCGAAGGTGCGGGCGTGCCAGTGCTGGTCGATGCCGGGGTCGGCACCGCCAGCGATGCCGCGGTGGCGATGGAACTCGGCTGCGACGGCGTGCTGATGAACACCGCGATTGCGGAGGCCAAGGACCCGGTGCGGATGGCCCGCGCGATGAAGCTGGCCGTCGAAGCCGGCCGCCATGCCTATCTCTCGGGCCGCATGGGCACGCGCAAATACGCCGATCCCAGCAGCCCGCTGGCCGGGCTGATCTGAAGCGAGATTTTCGCAGGTTCGTTTACCAGACGCTAACCAAGATCGGCGACATTCGTCCCTTCACCAGGGGGCACGCATGGCTACGACCGGTACCGCATCGCTGACGATCGCCGAATTGCGCGAGTTCGCCAGTTTTTCCGAGGACGAACAGCTCTATATCGAGCGCGGGCTCGATATCGGGCTCGGCCGCGGTGATGCCTTCAAGCAATGGTCGCGCCGCGCGGGTGACAGCGCCGCCATTCGCCAGCAATACATCGCCTACCGCGAACTGCGCACGCTGCGCGAGGCGATCCCGTGCGAAACCTCGCTCGAGGGAATGCAGGACTTCATCGGCGCGCTGCTGCGGATCACCGCGCAGGACCTGGCGCAGGAACACCTGTCCAGCTTCTCCGCCTATCGCTTCCTCTACGAACGCCTGCTCGGCGCCCGCTCACGCCCATGGCTGCCGGCTGCCTTCTGCGGCGCCGCCGCGCTGCCACAGATCCGCCCGAACCGCCGCAAGATGCTGCTCCAGTCGCTCAGCGAAGCCGCCGCCACCGCGCCCGG
>JBDSDZ010000037.1:0-41010 GCA_039920345.1 Croceibacterium sp. | reverse complement strand
AGTGCCGCAGGGTAGCTATGTACGGACGGGATAACCGCTGAAAGCATCTAAGCGGGAAGCCTCCCTCGAGATAAGCAATCATAGAGTCGTGATAGACCATCACGTTGATAGGCCGGGTGTGGAAGCGCAGTAATGTGTGGAGCTAACCGGTCCTAATAACTCTGTTCATGCTTGAGGATTCCACCATCAACGACAGGCCTGAGAAGGTCCGTCTGGTTGGAAGATCTTCACAGCTGGATGACGCTGACAAAACAACGCATCGATTTAAAACCCGCAACACACGCCGGCTTCATTGCTTGGTGGCCATAGCGCCTGTGACCCACCCGATCCCATCTCGAACTCGGCCGTGAAACTAGGCAGCGCCGATGGTACTAACGCTTAAGCGTTGGAAGAGTAGGACGCCGCCAGGCATTGTAGCCGGCGTGTTGCGCGGGATTTCAAAACCCATTCACAAGTCAGAGGGCCAAGAGCCCTTCATCGAGGGCCTTCGTGGCCCTCTTTGCGTCTCTCCGGAGGCGAAAACTCGGTGCCGCGGGGTGGAGCAGTCCGGTAGCTCGTCAGGCTCATAACCTGAAGGTCGTTGGTTCAAATCCAACCCCCGCAACCACCAAGTTATTCACATTATTACCCAAAAAAGCTCCGCTGTTGCCAGTGGGGCTTTTGGTGTTTGCTACTGGAAGCAAATAGGAAGCAGATTTCATAGAAGCAGAAGTTCCTCGCCCGTTATATCTGATCATGACCGAGAACTGGCTGAGCGCGGTTTGAAGCCTTTCTCGAGCGGCGAGCTCTCGCGCGTCGGGTGCTCAAACGCGCAACCGGTGCGTGTGATGGCGCACCACCCCGGGCAAGTTGCCCAGCCTTACCGGTCCGACTGGGACCCTCAAGTTCTTCGAATAACGACGCCGCAGCAAACCAAGTGGTCGTTGTTAACTGGCTGCTGACCAATCCAGAGGCAGTGCCATTCTGCCCTTGGTTCTGTCAGAGCAAACGCACCTGATTGAAAAGTGTGCGGTTGGGGTAGGGCGGTCGCCTATGCCAAGACCTCGAAAACCAGCCAATCCGTTCCGCTGCTTCAACTCGTCACCCGAGATCATCCGCCTGGTTGTGCTGATGTACGAGTAGGATCCGCTGTCGTTGCGGAACGCCGAAGATCTGCTGTTTCAGCACGGCGTCGACATCTGCCACGAGACTGTGCGGTTCTGGTGGAATCGGTCCGGGCCCATGTTTGCGCCGGCGCAGGGTGAGCCAGTTTAGGGGCCATCGGCATTGGCGGCGGGCATCTTGACGAGGTATTCGTGAAGATCAACGGCGAGCGCCATTACCTGTGGCGCGCGGTCGATCATGAAGGCGAAATCCTGGAGTCTTTTGTCACGAAGAAGCGGGCCAAAGCCGCGGCTCTCGCCGTCATTAAGAAGACGCTGAAGCGCCACGGAAGGGTTCAAGCCATCGTCACGGACGGCCTGAAATCCTACCTCGCCGCGATGCGGGAACTCGGCAATTTGGACCGCCGCGAGATGGGGCGTTGGTCGAACAATCGGGTTGAAAAATTCACACCTGTCGCTGCGAAGGCGGGAGCGAACGATGCTGAGATTTCGATCGACGAAGACACTCCAGAAATTTGGCTCGGTTCACGCCTTGTTCTACAATCACTTCAACTCCGAACGTCACCTCGTCAATCGCCAAACCTGCAATCAGAAGTAGAACGCGGTGGCTAGCGCCTTTGGCCAGTAGTGACAGGAAATGCTCAGCCCTTTGCTGGAATCTTGTCGAACTCGGCTTGGATCTTGGCCAGGTTCTGGTCGCTGAGGGCATCTGGCTCGTACTGTTGGATAGACTTCAGCGTCAGCGAACGGCCCTGCGTCTGGAACATGTCATTCGCATAGACAGTTGGAATCAGCTTCTTGAGGATTTCGGCAGCTACAGGGTCGTCCAGAAGCGTGCCGACCGGAGTATCCATGGCCGAATAATGGGCTGCCGCCGGAGCGGCACTAGCCTGGGCCGATGCGGCTGTGGGCACCGCCGAAAGAGACGCGGTCGCGAACAAGGCGGCCAAGATCCGTGTAAGAGTACGCATAAGTTGTAATCCTTCTACCAACTAGAATGAATTGAGATCTTCGGCGATGACGGCATGGCCTGCGAAGGCTTGTCCGATCTCGCGCAAATATTCCGCTGCCCTTCCAGCGTCCATCTCCGGGGCTGACAGGTGGGTCACCACGACAGAGCCCACATGCGCTGCGCTGGCGAGTTCCCCCACCTGCGCCGGCGTCAGGTGATGATCGCGCAAGTGGATCATGATTCCCGCCTTTGCGGCGTCGGGCAAGTTCGGACTGACACGCCCGATTTCGGCCACCGTGCGGTCGAAATCGATCATCTCGGTCACCAGCATGTCAGCGCCCGAAGCCAGCCGCGTTACTGCCTCGCTGGGGCCGGTGTCGCCCGTGTAGGCGATCGATCTGCCTGGCGTGTCGAAACGGTAGGAAAGAGACTCAAACGCCTGGTCGTCGGCGCTCCCGGGAATGAAAGTATAGTGCGTGTTTTTCGCGGTACTCACGTGGGTTGAACCAAGATCAAACGTCGCGCCGTCGCGAACCTCGACCACGGTGATGCCGGGTTGGAAGGCCGTCTTGCGCTCTTGCGGGTAGGCATAGCCGGCCTGAACCGCCGGCCCCATCGCTGCGAGCAGTCCGTCGACCATGACGCGGGTACCGGGCGGCCCATAAATTGTCAGCGGGGCCGTGACATTGGTTTGCCAGCGCAAGCTGATGATCCCGAACAGCCCGGCGGTGTGATCGAAATGCAGGTGGCTAAGGAGAACGGCTTTTACCTGCTGGAGCGACACGCCTGCCTTGGCGAGCTGTTCTGAAACCCCATCGCCGGCATCGATTACATAGGCGCCGTCGGCCGTCATGAGCAGGTTAGCCGGCTGTGAGCGCGTCTTGAGCGGGATTGGACCGCCCTGTGTGCCAAGCGTTACCCAGCGCGCAGCGTCCGACTGTGCATGAGCCGGCGCGGCCGCCGCGATCGCTATGGTCGCAAACATTGTCAGGAAAAGTTTCAGCGGCACGTCCCTCGATCGGCCCATTTTTATAATTCTTTCACTGAAGAATATAACGCAGTATCTCCGCACGGATAGCGGAATCTTCAGCCCACCGGAGTTAGACGATGACCACGCTCTATATGGCCCCCTTCACGTGTGCGCGGGTGACGATGATCGCGCTGGAAGAAGCCGGGCTTCCGTTCGAGATCGAACTCGTCCGATTCGTGCGCGGCGAGCACAAGTCGGCTGAATTCAGGCAACTGAACCCAACCGGCAAAGTGCCGGCCCTGGCAATCGATGGCGTCGTCCTGACCGAGACTGTCGCCATCCTGACCTATTTGCACGAACTCCATCCAGGAGCGGGGCTTCTGCCCGAAGCCGACACGTCCGCCGCGCGCGCGCATATTCTGGCCGATCTGTGCTTCTGTTCGGCAACGCTCCATCCACTCGTCACGCGCATCCGGTTGCCGATGCTGTTTGCCGGGAATGACAATGCGCTGCTCGTAAAGCAGACCGCGGAACTGGCGCTGGACGAATATTTCGAACTCGTCGAACATCGTCTTGCCAAGGGGCCGTGGTGGTACGGCGACAAGTGGTCGGTGATGGACGGCTACTTGTACTGGGTATTCTGGCGCGTCGAAGGTGCGGGGTACGACACCTCGCGATATCCTCGCTTCGTGACGCATGCTCGCGCCAACGAACAACGGCCCGCCGTGCAACGGGCCCTGGCGCGAGAAGACGCCGCACAGGCCCAACTGGTGGCGGAAGGCGCGGCTTTCGTGCCCGCAAAAATCGGCTGACCCTAGATTGGCTGGGCCAGCAGTGCGTTCATTTCAGCGCCTACCCTGGCGTTATCGATCAGCGGACCCTGGCCTAGCTGTCCGCGACAAATCTCCAGCGATCGCTCCACGACAAAGCGGCAGCGGTCAAAGCGGCGCTGGCGATAGGCGGTGAAGGCGTCGTGCGGGGAGTCGTGACGGGCAAGTTCCTCCGCAATCACGATTGCGTCTTCGATTGCCATGCCGCCCCCCTGCCCAAGATGCGGCGTGGTGGCGTGGACCGCATCGCCGAGCAAAGCGACGCGGCCATCGTGCCATGGTCCGTCGAGGAAGACTGTTTCGAGCGGCCGGTAAACGACGGCGGCATCATCCACGATCTGACCGGCGATCTGCCTTATCTGCGGCGCGCAATCGGCCAATCTGCCGCGCATGCGGGCGGCGAGACCCTCGACAGCGAACGCCGACTTGTCCGGTTCGGGAGTGGTCACGTAGATATAGATCTCCGCATCGCTCATCGGCACCAGTCCCACCCCGGTGGGGCCGTTGTACACGTTCAATGCGTCGAAACCGGCAGGCCGCGGCAGGTTATAGCGCCAGACGGCCTGCCCGGTGTATTGGGGCGGAGGTTGCAAGGGGAAAAGCCGGCGGCGCATCTGGGAATAAATGCCGTCGGCGCCGATTACCGCATGATAGCTGGCGCTGGTTCCGTCCGACAATCCCGCCGTCACATCGTCTGCTGTCACGACAATCTCGACCACCTCGAGGCTGTTGCGGATCGTCGCCCCGGAATTGATCGCGGCCTCAGTCAAAAGGCGTTGCAAGGCGGGCCTCGGAATACCCAGGCTGGCTGGATAGCCGTCGATAAGCGAGCGCGAGGGCACACGGGCGATTAGCGTCCCGTCGGGAGCGTAGATTTCCACGGCTCCATACGCGAAACCTGCTGCCAGATATTCATCGGCAAGGCCGAGGCTGGCGAGCGCTCGCACGACGTTGGCCTGTTGGCTTATCCCGACGCCTTCCAGGCCGGTGCCGTCGGTCCGTTCGACAACGGTAACATCAAACCCCTTCTGGCCAAGCGCCGCAGCAGCGGTGAGGCCGCCAATTCCGCCCCCGGCGATCAGGACCCGGCGCTGCGTCATGCTGGTACAGCCGTTCCCGCTTTACGCGCCTGATGAACCGCGAGCCATAACAGGGCAAACGCAATGGCCGGGGTCGGTATCATTGTCGCGATTGCATAGCGCAGGCCGTCGGCCCCGTAAGTGGGTGTCAGGATGTCGCTCGCAAAGCCGACAATGAACGGGCCAAGCCCGGTGCCGATCAATCCAGCGGCAGCCAGCAACACGGATGAAACCAGCCCTCGATCCCGCGGTGCCACGTTATTGACCGCGTAATTCACGCACGGCGCATAGGCGCTGCTGACGAGGAAGTTCATGACGGCGGCGGAAAGCATGGTCAGCGTCAGGCTCGAGAACGAGACAAATCCTGCGAGGAAGGGGATCGAGAGCGGCAAGGCGATCAGTGGCACGCGCAACATCGCCAGGGTGTTGCCGTGGCGCGCCGCCAGCCGGTCGGCCAATGCGCCTGAAATGAGCATTCCCGCGATCCCGCCGATGCCGACCGCCGGACCGATCACGATACCGACCTGCGCCAACGGAACGGCGTGTGCACGCTGGAGAAACGCGGGTCCCCACGCCCCCAGAACGGCCACCATCATGCCCGACGCACCGAACGCCAGTGCCAGCGCGGGAAATCCAGGCTGGCCAAGGATGCGCCGCAAACCTTCTGACAAGTCGCGGCTCCAGGTGGAGTCCCCCGGCAAACTCGTCGCGTCGGGCCTCGGAGGCTCGCGCACGGTTACGAGGAGCAACAGTGCCAAGACCACACCCGCCGCGCCGCAAATCTGGAACATCGCGCGCCAGCCCAGTGACGCTGCCAGGATACCGGCGAGGATTGTGCCGCCAATAACACCGATCAACGTGCTCGACTGGAACACCGCAATTGCCTTGCCGCGCGCCGTCCGGCTGTACAGGTCCGGGATCAGGGACATGGCGGCGGGGAACGCGGTCGCCTCGCCAATGCCGACGCCGATACGCGAAATCGACAGCGTGAGAAAATCGTGCGCCAGGCCGGTGCCGATCGTCGCAATCGACCAGCCGGCAAGACCGAGCGCCAGGATGCGCTTTCGATTTCCGCGATCGACAAATCGCGCGATCAGCAGCCCGCCGATGAGGTTGAAGAGGACAAACAGGAACCCGTTGGCGAGTGCCATCTGCGTGTCGGAAAGGTGCAGGTCGAGCCGAACCGGTTCGGTAACCACGCCAAGAAGCGTTCGGTCACCGACGTTGAAAGCATTGGCCAGGAACAGAACGAACAAGGTCCACGCGGCGACACCTCGAGACACCGTCGATGGCGCGCCGTCAGCGGTCAAGGACGGACATCCAGGCCAAGCAGGCCCGCCGCGTTAAGACCCATGATCTTGGCTTTGTCCGCTTGGTCCAGCCGGGCGTGAAATCCAACCGGGTCAGGCTCGGCCATGTCGAAAGGGTAATCAGTGCCCAGGCACAGCTTGTCCGCGCCGTGAGTGCGGACGAGGCTGTCCAACTGGTCCTGATCGAACACCAGCGTGTCCAGCCACAGCTTGCGCAAGTAGCTCGATGGCTCGTGCTGACAGTGCTCGCTGCAATCGGCCCGCGCCCGCCATCCATGATCCATTCGGCCCCAATAGCCCGGGATGTATCCCCCGCCGTGTGCGACGCAGATCTTCAGGCCGGGATACGCGTCGAGCACGCCGCCGAAGATCAGGTGGCCCACTGCGAGGGTCGATTCGAGTGGGTTGCCGATGAGGTTGTTGAAGTAGAACTCACTCAGCCGCTGCCCGTGAGTGAACCCGAGCGGATGAATGAAAATCAGGACACCCAGCTCCTCCGCAGCTGCCCAGAACGGACGCAGGGTTTCGGCGTGGAAGTCAGTGCCGTTTACGTTCGTGCTGATCTCGATCCCGCGCAGATCCAGCTCGCGCACGCAGCGGCGCATCTCTTCGATTGCCAGCCGCGGCTCTTGGAGGGGGACTGTGCCCATGCCGACAAGGCGGTCGGGATGCTGGGCAACTGCCTGTGCCATTCCGTCGTTGACGGCCCGCGCGGCCGCGCGCCCGGTGTCAGCATCGGTGTAGTAGAAATACTGGCCGGGGCTGGGGGACATCGCTTGCACGTCGATCCCCAGGCGGTCCATGTCGGCCAGCCGGGTGTCGAGGGTGTTGAGAGTGCGCCCCATGCCCGCAAACTGCGCCCGGTTGACCTCCATCGTTTTCTGGCTGGTGAAATCGTTGATGCCGGGCGGAGGGCCGGGATATTTCTGCTGGACGATTGCGTCGGCGGCGGGAATGCCGAGATGGCAGTGAATGTCGACGACCAGATGCTTTCCGCGGGCACTGACGGGAATGGGAGACTGGTCGCCGCAGGTGGTTACCTCGCCGCTCATGCAGAACCTCTCGCCGGCATCACTGTACCGCTACACGGGCCGAAGCCGATAGATACATAACCATCGGCAACGGCGCGCCCGCGCAAAGTCAGCGTGTCACCATCCTCCAGCATGACTCGCGTCGTCCCGTCCGGAAGGGTCAGCGGATCTTTGCCCAGCCGGGTAATTTCGACCAGGCACGCCCGCGCCTCGTCGGCGGCACCCGAGACAGTGCCCGTGGCGATCAGGTCGCCCGTTTCCAGCGGCGCGCCGCCCGAAGCTTGATGCGCAACCATCTGCGCAAGCGTCCAGAACAGCTCGGCGAGATTTGTCCGCACGATTGTGGTGGGGCTGGAACCTGTATCGAGCTCTGCCGTGAGCTCGATATTCAGCCCGCCAAGTTGCCGGTCGAACGGCTGGTCGAGATAGGCGGGAACTGAGGGGTCGCCTGATGTTCGCCCACGCCCGGGAACTCGAAACGGGGCCAGCGCCTCCATGGTCACGACCCATGGGGAGATCGATGTCAGGAAGCTCTTCCCCAAGTGGGGCCCGAGCAGCATTTCGTAGAACTGGATGCCCCGCGCCGACCAGTCATTGAGCAGGCAGCAGCCGAACAACAGCTCGTCCGCGCGGCCCATATCGACCGTTTCACCAAGCACGTTCACCGGCCCGCCGAGCCAGGCGGCGAATTCGAGCTCGAAGTCGAGCATTGGTTCGGGCGCAACAGTCATCGTGTCTGAACCGGGCATAATGACCTGGCCCACGGGCCGGATGACCGGGGTTCCGCTGACGGCCAGCGAGCTGGCGCGTCCGTTGTAAGCCACTGGCAGCGTTGCCCAGGCTGGTTGCGGGGCGCGCCCGCCATTGGCAGCCATGCGCAGGATATGGTCGGACGAAGTGCAGAAATCGGTAAACGCAGTCGGTTTGGCGGGCATGAGCATCTGCGCGGCGTCCATTGGCACCAAGGCGCCCTGCGCTGCGCTGCGATCTGCTTGCCCGTCCGCTCGGTAAAGGTCCGAAAGTGTGGCACGCAATGCGGAAACCGCAGCTCGAGACTGCGCGAACAAGGGCAGCAAGCTGGGGCCCGCGGCCGCTTGTGCCGCTATCCCTGAAAGAGCTCCGGCATTGATCAGCGCCGACACGTCGATGATACAGTCACCGAGCGCGACCCCGCCGCGCGGCCCCTTGCCGTCGTCGAACACCCCGAACGGCAGGTTCTGGATGGGAAAGTCGCAGCCCTCGGTGTTGGCGCTTTCGACCCAACTTCGCCGCGCGGGATCGTGGGTCGCGTTAAGCTCAATGGACATGGCCGCACCCGTGTATTTCGGCGTGTTCCTTGCGGTAGCGGTTCATCTCGGCGAACAGGACTGGCGGCGGGGCCGGTGCGAGTTCGGGATCCCACTGTTTGTACAGCGAATAGACGTTGGCCACGACACGCTCGGGATCGGTCCAGTGGGCATAGTCCTTGATCGGGATGTCACGAGCTGCCTCGCGCCACTCCATTCCGGCTTCGAAGCGGCCGCGTGCCTCATCGCGCAAATGCTCGAAATAACTCTTCATGTTCCGCACGGAGGAAACGTCAGTAATCGGCCCGTGTCCCGGCACGACGACCGCAGGGTCGAGCGCGATAATGAAATCACAGGCTGAAATCCAGTTAGCCAACGGTCCGGCCCAGATGATCGGATGGCCTTCGTTGAACAGCAGGTCTCCGGTGAAGACGGTCCGGTCTTCGACCACCCACGCGATGGTGTCCGAGTCAGTGTGGGCCGGGCCAAGATCGGTCAGTTCGACTGTTTTATCGCCCACCTTGAGGGTCAAGGCGGAGTCAAAGGTGGTGCCGGGTAGAGTCAGCGCATCGACCCCGCTGAAATCGAACTTTCGGCCCATCGTTTCGAACAGGAATTCACCAGCTTCGCCCATGGATTGCCAGTTTGCCGACAGGTTACCGAGCGCCTGCGGGTTGAATTGGGCCATCTCTTCGCGCGTTTTCGCCGTCGAGATTATCTCTGCCCCTTCGACCACCCCATTGCCAAAGAAGTGATCAGGGTTGGCATGGGTATTCACCAGGCGATCAATCTTGCCGCCGCCAGGAACTTTGGCGAAATCGGCAAGCATATCTCGCGTCAGGGGTACGCTCATCAGCGTGTCGATTAGCAGTGTTTCCCCGCAGGAGGACACCAGCCCGGCATTCGAAAAACCCCACGTCCCGTCCGGCTGCACATAACCGTAGATACCGTCGCCGATGTCCTGCACGCCGTGGCAGAAAGGCCAGTTTGCCATTTGAATTCCTCTCCTGAACATCAAGCCTACAGCCCTAATTCTGTGCTGCAAGAATATTATGCTGCAAGTTCAGTTGTCGGGGTGGATGGTAACGCGTAACAGTTCGGCAGATGGTAGAGGGGCGCAAGAAACCGGCACGACGGGGCAAAGGCAGGCCAACCGCTGCAGCGTCAGGCGTCGGCCGCGACAGTCTGATTACGGCGGCCAGGGATCTCCTGCAGGAACTGCCGCCGGCACAAGTCACCAGCACCGCAATTGCCCGGCGCGCCAACGCCGACCCGTCGCTGGTGCGGTACTATTTCGGAACCCGCGAGAACCTCTTGTTCGAGGTCGCCAACCAAATCGGTAATGAAGCCAACCGTCCGCTCCCCGACCAGGGCGATCCGGTCGAGCTGCTGGCCGAGATGATTCACACTACCTTCCGCTTCACGCGTTCGGCCAAGCACATGCAGCGGTTGATGATTGAAGAGCTGGATTCCGCCACATCTGCGGAAGTGCGCGAGAAGATGCGCGAGTGGAATCGCCATCCTTTGGCCAGTTATCGCCGGGTGCAGGAACTCGATGAAAGTCGGGCCCTGCGTCCGTTTGATCCGCTATTCATGCACCTGGCAGTGATCGGGATCAGTGATTTCTTCGCGACAGGCGCACCACTGATCGAGCTGGTCGTTCCGGATGGCACCGACATGGAGCAACTTCGCAGCGACTACGAGGCCTTTGTCGTCGACCTGATCATCGAAGGCCTTCGCCGCCGGGGACTCTAGGTCTCTGCCACGCAGCGGTTCCGCTGTGTTCCCATTCCCTCGATGCTCGCTTCGATCTCGTCTCCGGGCTTAAGGAAAACCCCGAACGCCGAACCGTTTCCATACGGCGACCCTGTGCAGATTAAATCGCCTGGCTCGAGCACGACGCGATCGGAAAGATATTCGATCTGCCGTTCGATCGAGGCCATCATGTCGGACGTGTTTTCATCCTGGTAAGTCTTGCCGTTGACCTTCAGCCCGAGTTGCAAGTTGTAGGGGTCCGCGACCTGGCTGCGCGGTACGATCATCGGTCCGAAGGGGAGGAAGGTCGGAAAGCACTTGCCGGACAGCCAGTCGGCCCCGATCGCAGAGCCATCGCGGCGAAAAATGTGCTCGCGCGCCGTGACATCGTTCACGACAGCAAAGCCAGCCACGTAAGCCATCGCATCTGCCGCACTCACGTGATGCGCGCGCTTGCCGATCACTACCCCCAGTTCGACTTCCCAGTCGGGCTTTTCGACATTCTTCGGCAGTATCACATCATCGCGAGGCCCCACGACACACGACGGCAGCTTCAGGAAAACGAACGGCAGCGCCTTTGCGCGCTGATCCATCATCGCTTCCACGCGCCCACGGAGTTCGTCTGGCGACAAGTTCTCGTGCTCGGCCGTGCGCATCGAAGGATCGCCCATGATCAATCCGACGACATGCTTCTTGTAGTTTGCCCCAGTGCAGAAGACCTGCCCGGGACGATAGGGCGCCAGCACCTGAGCCGCGCCGAAATCACCGGCAGTTGCGAACGCAGCAGCATCGCTCGCCCAGTTATCCAGGCGAGCTGCAAGAGCATCCCAGTCCTGCAGCAATTCGGGCAGTTCGCGTTGTTCGCCCCAGTGACCAAGCGGCACGAACCGATCATGCCGGACCAATACCGACCGGCGCTTGCCGTCCTGCATTACCGTTGCCAGCCCGTAGGCCATGTGCCGTTGCTCCTCAGTAAGGTTGCTGCAGCTTGTGCATGGTTTCGCCAAGCATCGCGTTAGCGTCCATCTGGTTGCCGCCGCTCATTTCTATTTCGCCGATCCGCACTGAATTCTCGACGACCATCCGCGCGCGCTCGAAGCGGCGTTCGGTAAAGGCGTTCAGGGCTTGCGCCAGGTCGTCGGTCGCCGCGAGTTCCTCGGCGAGAGCAAGGCCATCTTCGACTGCTAGCCCCGCACCTGACGCCATGTGAGGGGTTGTCGCGTGAACCGCATCGCCAATCAGAATGACGCGGCCCCGATGCCACGGTGCGGGCAGCAGGACCCATTCGAGCGGACGGTAATTCACCATCGAGCCTTCGCCCAGATTCTCCCGGATCGTGGGAACGTAGCCGCCAAACGGCGCGAGCAGGTCGGCAACGTGAGCCAGCTGATCTTGAGGCGCGAACCACGGATTGTCAGGTACGTGTTCGAGAATGAAAGCGTACATCTTGTCCTGTGAAACAGGATTGAAGCCGAGTTTGACCGGGCCGCCCAGGAACATCTCTGCCCGATCAACTTCGGGCGGTCGGTCGGCCACGATACGCCAGCAGCCCTGGCCGGTGAAGGCTGGCGGGGCGGCCGCAGGAAACAGCGCCTGGCGAATTTTGGAAGAAATTCCATCCGCAGCGACGATGAGGTCGTAACGCTTTTTGCGGCCGCCGGGGAATGCGACATTCACGCCGTCCGAACCCTGCTCAAACTGCGATATTTCAGTGCCGAGCGTTACGGTAATTCCGCTTTCGCGCACCCTGCTTGACATGATCTCGTGCAGGACCGGCCGCATGATGCCGCCGCTCCGCGATACCGGCGGCGCGTCTGGCTCCACTGGCGGGGTTTCCATGATCACATTGCCGCCGATGCCGCGCAGCCGAATACCCCCGCCGATAAATCCCTTTTCGCGTAATTCAGCAAGCAAGCCGAGATCTTCAAGGGCCCGCAACGACAGGCCCGTCATGCTGAGGCCCGCGCCGTAGGCTCGCCATTGCGGATCGGAATCGACAAGCTCGACCTCGACGCCGGCACGAGCAAGGGCCAGTGCCGCGCTCATTCCTCCAACGCCGCCACCAATGACGAGGGTTTTTCCGATCATGCGCGCGTGCTCCCGGCCAGCCTCAGGCCGGGACTTGCCACAGCCCGTTGTCGGGCGTCATCTCGGCATGCGGCACATTGCCCGTGATTATCCGCCCCGTTCCCCATTGGTCGGTGATTGCCGGTGTCGCTTCGTAGACCGTGGGCTCCCAGTTTTCGTCATCAACGTCCTCTAGGTCGGATGTATATTCCACCGCATTGCCGTTCGGGGTCAGGTAATAGGTGAAGGTGTTATTGCCCGCGGTATGGCGGCCGGGGCCCCACGAGAGTTTCACGCCTTTTTCGGTCATCCGGGCCAATCCGCGCATCAATTCGTCAACCGAACTAACATCGAACGCCACGTGATTCAGCGCGGGCGGCCCAGGAAGGATCGCCAGCCGGTGGTGCACAGGACTACAGCGCAGGAATACCATGAACTTCCCAATCCAGTCGGACAGGCGGAAGCCGAGTGCCTCGCGATAAAAGGTCTCAAGCCGACCGATGTCGGGTGAGTGCAGGACCACGTGACTAAGGCCCACGGGGATCGCTTCACCCTTGGCCAATTCGCGGTGCGGGCGCTGGCGGCTATCACAGATTACCTCGATCGCTCGACCATCTGGATCGAAGAACCGGAAGGCATAACCGCCGGCCGGCCCTTCGGCTGCCGCCGGATCGGATATAATCTTTGCGCCCGCCGCCTGGACTTGCTCGAACAGGGCGTCGACGTCTGCTCGCGAGTCCGCTGAAAAGCCGATCAGGTCGGTCTTTTTTTGATCGTCTTGACGCAGCCGGATCACGTAGGGATGAGGCGACCCTTCGGCCGCGAAGTAAACCTTCCCATCGTCCTCGCCGACTTCAGTCAGCCCCCAGGTTTCGGAAAAGAATTCCCGTTCGGCGGCGAGGTCGGGAACCGCAAGCCCTACATAGTGGAGGTCGGTCACTCTGGCAGACATGCGTTTTTGCTCCATTCACTCTGTTTGCGCGGCATCAACTTGAGACTAAAATCTTCCACCTATCCGCACCCCGTAGGTTCGCGGCTGTTCTACAGCAGAAACCACGAGATTGGCGGTGTTGATATTGCCGCCCAGCTGACGCTGGCTGTCTTCGATGTTGCGCACGTAAAAGCTGATAAATTTCCGTTCGTCATTGTCGCTGAACGTAATCGACGCGTCGCTGACGAAATTGGCCTTCGATTGCAGAAACGGCAGGTAATCAGCAGTCGAATAGCTCGAACTTCGATAGCGGGTACCAGCCTGAAGTACGACGCGGAAAGAGTCGAACGGGATCGTCTGTTCCGCGTTGAGGATAAACGACCAGCGAGGCGAATTGAACCCTGTCTTGCCCGAACAATCGATCTGGTAAAGCGCCAGCGTCGTTCCGTTGACCGTCTGGGTTGTCGGCGCAAAAGCGCAGGTCGAGTTTGGCGGCAGTCCCTGGTTGGGGACAAAATAGGTGAACCTGTCATACACCGCGTGAAGGTACTGGACTGAAGCGGACAGCAGCGTGTTGCGAGCAGGCTTCAGGTCGACATCAAGATCCAGACCCTTGATGGTGCTGTCACCGATGTTGCGGGTCAGAAAAACGGTCGTCGGCGGGTTGCCCAGGTCATAACCGAACTGGCTGAACTGCTGGTTCTTGTATTTCCACAGGAAGGCCTCCAGGTTCACCTGCAGCGTGTTGCCGAAGAACCTGTTCTTGCTGCCCAACGTGAACGCGTTGATCGTCTCGGGCAGATAGGTTTCCACGCCGCGCGCGAACGAGAAACCCCCAGCGTGATAGCCGGTTTCGTAGCTGGCATAGACCATGCTGCGCGGCGTGATGTCGTACTGCGCTGCAAGCCGGTATGTGAACTTGTTGTTCTTGAGCCGTGAATCGATCGCAATCGGCGAGCGCAACACGAACGGCGCCGTTTGCGATCCGCCCGCAATTGGCGGCAGCACAAAAAGCGGGACCGGAGTGATCGGAATGCCGCGCGATGTATAGAAATCGATGAACTGTTGCTCCGTCTCGAGCAGGGGAATGAACGGCAGATTGGGGCAAAAATCCTGCGGCGGCGCCGGATTGCCGCAAAACAGGATGTAGACGTTGGACGTGCCGTCGAACGACTTCACGTCCGACGTATATCGACCTGCAGCCGTGAAGCTGAGCCGTTCTGTCGGATGAACGGTAACCTTGCCGAAGCCGGCCCACGACTGCGTGCTGGTTGTGAAGCTCTGGTAAGGCGTCAGGATTTGCTGGTCGTAGCGCGCGGTGCCGCTGATCTTTTCATCGAAATAGATGCCGCCCACGAGGTAATCCACGGCCGGGCCAAAGTCCCCTGCCCATCGCGCCTCTACGCTCGACTGCTTGTCTTTCTCGGCCGAAAACGCGCCGCGAAACACCCCGTTGAACTGATAGGCGAGTTGGGCTTCGCGATAGGCTGGCTGGACTGTCAGCGTACCGGCGTCCGTTTCATAATTGAGTTCTGCCGTAACGCCCCAGTAGTCGTCGTCATTGAACGGGGCACCATCGACCACTGCGCCGGCGCGTCCGACCTGGGAGACGAAGCGCGATGCGAGCAGGGCATTAGAAGCAGGGTCAAACAACCCTTGCTGCGGCGAAAACCCCGTCGGTGTGTAGCTGTAGCCGGCAAATCCCATCGGGCCGAAGGTCGGATTAACTTGGCCGAGATAGAACCCGCTTATGCTGCTGCCACCTTGATGCGAAGCGTCGGCTGCGACACGCAGGCTGAGCCGGTCGGTTGGTTCAGCATAGACCTGCAAGCGCCCGGCATACTCGTCCTGCTTACCGGTTCCGTCGGTCGGGAATCCGTCATGATTGGAGAGCGAACCCGAAACGCGCACAGCCACCACGTCGCCAATCGGCACGTTGACTGCCGCCTGGCCCGTCAACCAGTCATAGTTGCCGTATCCGAGCGAAAATTCGACCGATGAGTCGCCCAGTTTTGGACGATTGGGGATGACATTGATCGCGCCGCCAGTTGCATTGCGTCCGTAAAGCGTTCCTTGCGGGCCCTTCAACACCTCGACCCGCTGCAGATCGTAGAACACCCCCGAGGTCGAACTTGGCCGGCCGATGTAGACACCGTCATAATTGAACGAAATCGCCGGATCGGAGTAGGCATTGACTGTCGCGTTGCCCACGCCTCTCACAAAAAACACGGTGGTCGGACCGCCAGTGCTACCGGTCGCCGAGAGCGCAGTGGAGGTTCGCGAAAGGTCTTCGGCGCGAATCACATTCTGCCGCACCAGTTCGTCGGGCGAAATGACGTCGATCGCGATGGGCGCGCGCTGGCTGCTTTCTTCGATATGCTGGGCCGTTACGATAATCTCGCCCAATCCGCCGTCGTCCTGCGGACTGGCCAGCGGCACCGCGGCCCCATCAGGCGAATTCGCCTCAGGCGTGGTCTGTGGCACCGGTATAACGGCTTGTGCCTGCGCTTGCAGCGGCCAGACTAGCGCCAGTCCGGACACCCCGAGGAAAAATTTCCCGCCCATCTCCCATCTCCCATGCTTCTCTTATTATTCCTGATGCTAGGAATTTTTATTCCGGGCATCAAGAATTATTTGCATGGTGGCGGCCTGGTATGAAATTTTTGTCAGATCTGAGGGCAAGCAAGACGAACAGGAAAATCGGAATCGCCAGCAGTGCGGCGCACAGGAGCAGGGGCAGGCGGTAACCCCCAGTCGCTTCGGCAAGCACGCCAATCAGCAGCGGGCTGATCCCGGCGGCGAGGGTAAACGACGCATACTGCCACGAGTAGGCACGGCTGTAGGCAGCGAGCGGAAAATTTCGCGCCGTAAGGATGCCGATCAGGTCCGCCTCGGCGCCGATCGCACATCCCAGCGCCAGCGCAGCGGGAAATGCCAACGATGCTCCGCCTAGGGCAAGGGCCAGTGCGCCCCCAGCGCATATGACGCAACTCACCGCGCCAAGCCACGCCGGTTCGATACGATCGGCGAGCCAGCCGACCACGAGCCGGGTGACGATCACCGACAGGCCAATCGAACCGGCCAACGCACCCGCCTGCTGCAGCGAGACGCCGCTCGCCCGCAGCATCGGTACGAAGTGCGCGATAATGCCGATCAAGGCGAACGCCATGGCCGTGAACGCGGCGAGCTGCAGCCGAAAGGCGGGAATTGGCCACAGCGGACCGGCCAGACGGGCCGCCTGGGGCTGGGTGCGACTGCCAGTTTTCATCTTGCCCGGCAAACCCAGCACGATTGGAACGATGCCTGCCGCTGCAAGAATGGCCAGAAGGACGAACCCCGATCGCCAGCCCGTGCGGCCGATTTGCGCCGCAATCAGCGGCGGGACGAGCGCGGCCGCAAGCCCAATTCCAACCTGGGTGATGCCCAGCGCCAGGCCGCGTCGCCGCGTGAAGCGTTCGGCCACCGCCCGAGTATGGGCGACGGGCGACGACAGACTGGCGGCAAGACCGATCAGGACAAGCACGATCACAAACGTCGCGACAGACTGGATGCGCGACAAAGACAGAAAGCCGGCCGAGAGAAACGCCGCCCCGGTGGCAGCGATGGTTTTGGAACCGAACCGATCGACCAGTCGGCCGACGAAAGGCATCGCCGATGCCAGGGCTACATTCAGGGCGAGAAGCGCGGCACCGTAAAGTGCCGGGCCAAGCCCGATCTGGCGCCCAAGGTCTGTCGCGAACAGGCCGAGGTTGTAGGTCAGCAAGCCCGATATCCCGAGCCCGACGCCAAAGGTCGCGCCGAAAAGGACTTTCCATCCGCGCGCAAATTCTTGCCGGGTGTTCAGCAGCGACTGGCGCTCAGGACCCCCGTCAGGCTCGTTCATTTAGTCCTCCCTCGTCACGCCTATTGCACGTCGCTGAACTTTCGCCGATAAAAATTCTGTCATTCCGGAATAAGGGGGAGACGCGTGGTTGAATTCGGCCTTGGCCAGGTAGCACTGTGACGTTCACCAGACGCACGATGCTTGCTGGCAGCGCGGCAACTTTCGCTCTCGCCTCGTCCGGCAGGAGCGCCGACGTCTCTCCGGCGTTTGCCCCTGCGATCGACGTGCACCACCACTTTTTGCCACCATTCTACAAACCGCTGGCAAAATCGTGGCTGGACAAGTTCGCCACCGGGGTCGCGGCGGTCATGGCATGGTCGCCAGAAGCCTCGCTTGCCGCAATGGACGAAGCCGCCGTGCGAACTGCCATCCTGTCCATTTCATCTCCCGGGGTTCATTTTGGCGACGACGTCCAGGCTGGCGATATCGCGCGCGCCTGCAACGACTATGCGGCCACGCTGTGCGCAGATCATCCTGGACGTTTCCAATTCTTCACCGCGCTGCCGCTGCCCGATGTCGATGGCGCGATCAGGGAAGCCGAACGCTCGCTCTCGCTCGATGGCTCGCGCGGGGTCGGCATGCTGAGCAACTACGGCGGGCACTATCTTGGCGAGCCGCAGTTCAAGCCGCTGTTTGACTGGCTCAATCGGCGCGGCGCGGTGGTCTACGTCCATCCGACAGACGCGCCATGCTGTGCGGGCCTGGTTTCGGGCGTCGCCACCCCGCTGATCGAATTCCCGGTTGATACCGCGCGCACGATTGCAAGCCTGCTGTGGTCAGGCACCCTGAGTGCGAACCCGAATATCCGCTTCATCTTCTCTCACGGCGGCGGCGCGCTGCCGATGGTTGCAGAGCGCGTGATCGCCATGGGTTTCGTCGATCCGGCACTGGCGGCGAAGGTGCCGGAAGGTGCCGCAATGGCCCTGTCACGCTTGTACGTGGACACAGCCAGCGTGACCGGAAGGCCCGCTATGGCGGCGCTCACCGCGTGGTTGCCGCCTGACCACATTCTTTATGGAACTGATTTTCCGTGGGGCGCGCTGGCAACGTCCCGCCGGGCGCTCACGCAAGTCGGATTATCCGCCCAGCAACTTGGATCCATCGAGCGCGGAAACGCCGAAGTTCTGTTGCACGTAACGTTTTAGTGATCCTGATCGATCGTCCGAAACAAGTTGCAGGAATTCGGGGTTCTGGATTTCAGCAAATGGTGTTGTCTGTTCAATCGCAACTTGTCTCTGATCGGCGCAGCTGGCGCTTCCCGCCCAAGTCTCAGGCCTTGAGGGATTTCCGCTCGGCCAGTGCAGCCAAGCGGCGGTCTTATAGGTCTCGCGATCGACAAGATAGCATTCGAGGCTGAAGTGGTTGCCGTTGCCCCGCTTCCCGATCTTCCCACTTTATCGCGCGGGCCACACCCGTTGAGAAGGCCGAGCTCAACGCGGTTGCCGAGGAAATGGAACACTGTGTTGCAGGGCCTTCGCCAGAGCAGTTCGCCCGGCTCAACGCTCAGTGGCACAACTTGATCATGACCGGCGCGGGCGACCATGTAATCAAGGGAATAGTCCAGCGGCTAAATACGCCGATCCACCATCTGGTGTTTGAAACCTTCTATCGGGGCGAACGATTGCGTGCTGCCGTGCAAGATCACCGTGTGGTTGTCGATGCGGTGATGGACGGGGATGCGCAAGCAGCAGAACGGGCCATGCGGACCCACGTAATCAACGGCCTCGAGTTCCTCTCGCACCTGGACGAGTCAGTTCATTTCGGCGAAGACTGACGGACAGGTTGGGACGAAATGGCACCTTTGCGCCTCGAATTTCGTTAGCACCTCTCGGAAATCTTATCGAGCTAGACCTGTGCAGATTTCGGCGTGCGGATCTACCGCCATGCCTTGAAGCCGCAGCGGTCGCCGCTGCGTGGCCGGTCTGTCGTGATCTTCAGTTCGCTACCAGCCACAACAACTCCCTGGAACTGGCCGCTCCCAGGCGTCGATACGCCCGCTGTCGCAGGGTCAGGACGGAAGTCTTCGCAATGCCAAGTTCGAGGGCAGTAGCCTCAATGCTCATCCCGAACGCAGCCCGTGCGCAGACCTGTCGTTCACGCTGCGTGAGAGAGGGATAGCTCGACGCAAAGCGATCTTCGAGGTGCAGGGTGGTCATGGCGTTTGCGGAAGAGGCCCTGGACTGTGCGAAAGGCAGCATGGGCAGCGCGAGCTGCGCCAGACCTGCAATCGCGTCGAGCTCACGCTCGGAAAAGTGACCGTCGCTGGCATGCCGAGCAACATTCATGCCGCACCAGCCGGTTTTGCTCCGCTGGATGACCGAGACGCGCTCCACGATCCTCGGCGCATCGAAAAACCGCCGTCGGAAGCCAGCAGACGCGATGTCCGAAGGACGGACGCGCTGGAGCGCGAGATCGCCAATGCGCGGTGCTGCCTTGTAGAGATCGCCAATCGGGTCGAGGTGCTTGTAACGCAGGGAATAGGCCGGAAGCTGCTCGGCAATGTGCGGTTCGCAGTGAAAATAACGCAGGGCGTCGCCACCGCCGTCAGTGGCTTCAAACAGGTACAGGCGGCGTGCCCCTGCCGTGAGGGTCTCGACGCACTTGCGCATGGTCGCCCCGAACTCGTCGCTGCCGAGCGCCCCGATCAACATGCGGTAAACCGGTCCGACCGCGGCAGGTAAGCGCCAGTCCGTCACGCGCCAGATGTCCGCCATTGAGTCTCTCCTGCCGTTAAGCTTGGGCGTTGTGCCCTGTCCTTTCGCGATAGGACAGACCCGGCATACGATGAGGCCCAAGCTGGCAGCGAAAAGGAGGCGAGGACCATGCTCGACGGCAACAAGGTAATGATCACGGTCGCCCTCAACGGCGGCATGCAGCAGGACCGGGACGGAGCGATTGTTCCCAAGCAACCGGACGAGATCGGCGAGGCAGCCGCGCGCTGCTGGGAGGCAGGAGCCTCGGTTGTGCACGTCCACGCGCGCGGGTCGGACGGCAAGAACAGTGGCGATCCGGCGATATATTCGGAGATCATCCAGCAAATCAGGAAACGTAGCCCGATCCTGATCCAGACTACCAACGGCATTGGCGTACGCCGGGACCCGGCGACGGGGCAATTCATTTGGCCGAGTGATAGTGAGCGCCTCGGCCTGCTGGAAATCGAACCGCAGCAGGACCTGTTCGGCATCGCTGGCGGATCGGCCGACTTCAACAATCCGGAAGGAGGCTATCCCGAGGAAACGCCCTACGTCAACTCGCCCCAATTGCTGAGGCGCACGATCGAGGCGGTCTATGCCAAGGGTTCGGCGCTCGAATACGAGATTGTCGAGGCGAGCTCGCTTCACCGGCTGATGCGTTATGCCAATGAGGGGTTGTTTGACCGACAGCGCGACAATGTCTGGCTACTTCACGGCGGGGGTTTCGGTGCAACGCCGCCGATCGCGCGCAACGTCATCTTCAACATCGACGAGGGCCTGCGGATGTTCCCGCAGGCGATCTGGGGCGTCACGGCCACCGGCCGCGACATGTTCCGGATCGCAACACTTGGTCTCGCCATGAGTTGCGATCTCGTGCGCGTCGGGTTCGAAGATGGGATCCATCTGCCCGATGGCACTGTGGCGCGAGATAATGCCGAGATGGTTCGGGCCGCGGCTGGCATAGCCGCCATCTACGGTATGCAGCCGGCGAGCGTCGGCGAGGCTCGAGCGCGGTTCGGAATATGACGGACCCGTCGACAAAACCTTCATCGGCAAGGGCTGCGATCGCTGTATGCGCGGTAATTTACCTGCTCGACGGGCTGATCCACACGATACTTGGACCTCTTGCTCCGGGCATCGCCCGCTCACTTTCGTTGGGCAACGCAGAACTCGGTCCGATTTTCTCTTCGAACCTGGTGGGGCAAAGCATCGGCCTTGTTGTATTCCCGGCTATCGCGAGCCGGGTCGGCCACCGGCTAACCGTTACGTGGGCGGTGGTAGGTTTTGCTCTCGCACAAGCTATCAGCGCCTTGGCCGACAGTGGTGGCAGCCTTTTTGCCATTCGATTGGTGACGGGCATTTTCCTCGGCGGCTGCCTGCCGAGTTGCCTTGCCATCGTGACCGCACACGCGCCTGCGGAACGACGCGGGTTTTCAATCCTGATCCTGTTCACGGGCTACGGATTGGGTGCCGCGATTGCGGGCATCGTAGCGGCTGGATTCGCTGATCTCGGTGGCTGGCGAGCCGCGATGGTTGCGGTCGGCGGGTTGTCGTTGCTGGCATCCGGGGCTGCTTGGTTGTGGCTCCGCGACATACGACCGGAAGGTTTGGAGGTGGAGCCTTCGGCGGCAGTGTCAGGCCGGCCGGCCGCTTTGCAGCTATTAAGTCCTACATACCGCCTGGGCACGATCATGCTGTGGCTGCTTTTCCTGCTCATGCTCACGATCAGTTATTGCCTCAATTCCTGGCTGCCGATCATGCTGGTAGAGGTGGGCCATGATGAGGCTTTCGCTGCGCTTTCGGTCACGATCTTCGGTTTTGGCGGAGCGATTGCTGCGCTCGGCGTAGGGCTTCTTATCGACCGGTTCGGAGCGATGCCGGTCCTGCTAAGTTTCCTGACGGCAGCAGCCGCGGCCCTGTTCGCAACTGGCCAAGTTCTGGCCACGGCTTCCACTGCGACGCTGACCGCTCTCCTCGCAGCTGCGGGATTCTTCAGCCTGGGAGCCTACGGCGGGGTTAATGTGGTGCTTGCCGGGTTCTATCCTGACGCGCTGCGCGCCACTGGAATTGGCTGGGCCAAGAGCGTCGGCCGCCTAGGCACCGTGATTGCGCCAATCCTAATCGGCTTCGCCTTGTCGGCAGGAATGCCGAGCACGTTTGTCATGTCACTGTTCGCGATCCCTGCGGTATTCGCCGGAATGGCACTGATCGCTATTTCTCGAACCCACATCTGGCGCGCGGCGTAGCACTTCAGCGACGGTCTCAGATCACTGCACAACGATGAAAAGAGGGGAACACCGGCCTAGAATGCTAACCGATGCTGAAAGGCTGGCGCCGTGGTCGGCCAGCGACCGGTTGGTGACGTTTCACGCCTTTGACCCGCACGCTTTTCGCAGCTTGCCAGATCAAATTAGTTTGATCGGCAGGTCACTTAACTCCGGGTGGTTGCCAGGCAGGTACCAATCGGCTCATGACTCCCCGCGCAGCCTTTTCTACTTCGAACATGTGCTGATTGAAGTCCTGCTCAGTCAGGTCCGGGGTGATGCCGTCGAAATGGTAACGCGCTGTTTCAGCGAAACCGAAGACGTCGGTCAGGTATCGGTCGTAAACGGTTCGCAGGGAACTGAGAATGCCCTTCTCGTCCAGCCATGCTCTCATGCTTCCCGAGGACGTAAGCGACACCAGGTGCTTCCCGCACAACAGCTGACCTGGACCAGCTTCGCCGTGGGAACCGCGTGTGCGGCCAGCACCGAATACACGGTCGACGTAGCCAACGAGCATGGCTGGAGGCGCACCAAACCAGATTGGATAGACGAGGACAAACGTGTCGCTCTTACCGAGTAACGCCCATTCGCTGGTCACGTCCGCGCCAGCCTGACCGTGTCGCTCATCTTCACGCAGCACCGGATCAAAGTTGTTGCGATAGAGGTCGCGGATCACTGCTTCATGACCCTGCGCACGGACCGTCTCAGCATATTTGTTGGCAACTGAAAGCGTGAAACTATGCTCCGCCGGATGGCAGGCGATAATCGCATGCTTGATTGTTCGAGACATATGTTCGCTCCGGTCGACCTGCCTTCTCATCCATTTGGATTTGCAGTTGCAGGATGGTCGTAGTGTGGCAAACGTGTACCCGCATTGCTCCCAGTCAAAGCCGGAGTCCAATTTTCGTCTGGCTCCAGGTGCTCACATCATTGGCATAGTTGCGGACGCAGCCAGCAGGACCCGAGCGCGGAACGCAACTCTCGGCCCGCCAGCCACCGGATTGCTGGTCACTCCTTGGCTCAAACCGAAACATTTGCGGTCCCCAGGGATATTGGCAGTCTGGCACCGCGAAATCTCGCGTGGCATCAGCTATCAGACAGAAAATAAGACGCCGCATGTAAAAGGCCGTGAGACTGCCCGGAGCCGATCTGCAAGCGTGGTTGGCAGCTCCGGCCGCGAATGTAACATCTACTGGTATTCCCTGGCAAAGTCCCCATGTAGGCACTGCTAAAGTCGCCAATTGACGGTCTTCGGCACTTTGCGGTGCCAACTTCCTTGTCTCGCTTCTCATAGCGCAAAGGGGTTCACGACGAGCCCCTCAACTGCAGGGAATTAGATATGGCTACTGGAACCGTGAAATTCTTCGACGAATCCAAGGGATTTGGTTTCATTACCAACGAAGCCGGGGGCCCTGACGCTTTCGTGCACATCACGGCAGTGCAGGCCGCAGGGATGAGCTCGCTCGATAAGGAGCAGCGCCTCACCTATGACCTGGAGAATGACAAACGCGGCAAAGCCAGCGCAGTGAATCTGCAAGCCGCCTAACGGCTGCTACTTTTAAGCATCGAATCGGGGGTAGGTGCTTTGGTGCCTACCCCTTTTTTTATGACTTGATAGTCCTCCTCCGGCGCCCGTATTGTTGCGGCGGCCAGTTTGCGGTGACCTTTGGGTCTTGGCCTGACGCGGAGTTTGGAGTGAGCGCCGATCGAGCGACCTTGTGGCACCAGCTAGAATGACTGACATGTACCCGTTGTCACCGTCAATGCGGGCGCGCCAGTTGGTGCTCGTCGGGACCATTCTCGCGTTGGCGATCTGGGTGGCTTACAGCTTCCTGGTGCCCTTGGCCTGGGCCGCAGTGCTGGCGGTTGCCGAATGGCCACTGTTCCAACGTGCGCGAAAGAGGTGGCCCGGACATGAGGAACTTCTGGCAGTTGCTTTCTCCGGGTCAACCGCGCTGATTGTGCTCGTGCCGTTATCGATTGCCGGGCTGACATTGGCTCAAGAGAGCCAAGCGGCAATGGACTGGCTCGCGCGAGTCCAAAAGACAGGTATAGCGCCACCAAATTGGCTGGGATCGTTGCCATTAGTTGGCGGCGGCGCGTTGCGGTCATGGCAGACCTATGTAGAAGCGCCCGGCCGCGCCAACGCCCTTTTGGGGCTGGTCAGTGCGTCGTCGGTGCTTGCTTGGACGAAATCGATCGGCGGAACAATCGCGCGGGAACTCGGCCTGTTTTTCGTCACCCTGGTTGCCCTTGTTGCCCTGCTTTCGCGAGGCGAGGAAATCCGCAAACACGGTGATGCTGTCGCAAGCCGGATGTTCGGTGAATTTGGTCAAGATTTTCTCGACCGGATGATGTTGGCAGTGCGCGGAACGGTCAATGGAACGGTGATCGTGTCGTTTGGCGAGGGCGCCGTGATCGGCTGCGGCTATTTCCTGGCCGGAGTGCCGCAACCCTTATTGTTCACGGTGTTCACAATGTTGCTCGCGCTGGTTCCGTTCGGGGCTTGGGCGGCGTTTGGGATCGCATCTCTTATCTTGATTGGAACCGGATCTTTGCTGGCCGGCGCTCTGTTGTTCGCGTTCGGGGTGGCAGTAATGACGGTGGGTGATAACTTCATTCAGCCAAAGGTGATTGGCAGCACGGTTGAGCTGCCTTTCCTGATGGCTATGATCGGAGCATTCGGCGGACTTGCTCAGATGGGCATAGTGGGTCTTTTCATCGGGCCCGTCGCGATGGCCGCGCTGTTGCTGGTTTGGCGCGAGTGGATAAAACCACGGGTCGAAGGGCCTTGCGTAGACGTTACCTGACCGTTGGGCATGCTTCACGCAAGCTGTCGAGATCATCCGGGCTATGAGTAAACCGCTAGCTCCAGCAAGTTTGTCGTTCCGGGCCACGAACCCAAAGCAGTTGTCTGTAAAATGCAGTCAACGGCGAGCTCAGGACGATGGGCTATCAGTCGAACGCGGAACTTATCGCGGGCAGATGTGCCGTTATGCGTCTTCCTCGGAACGTCTTTCCGCCCGCGGGGTTTAACTTTGGTGAGATTGCAACTGCGAGACCTTTTATGAAGAAAACAGTCGCCTTTGCCGCAATGCTTGCGCTCGCGGCTTGCAACAATGCCCGCTCGGACACCGCCAAGGTCGATGCCACCCCAACCGGCGAAGTGGCCGATAACTCCAGCGTACTCGAAGGCGAGAAGCCGGGCTTCGAAGCTGTCGCCCCGGGCACCTACCAAGTCACGCGTGCTGGCGGCGAAGTCGATTACATTGAGATTCACCCGGGTATGACATTCTCACGCGTCGCCGCCGATGGCACAGCTACAGGCGGTTCTATCTTCATGAAGAATGGCAAGACCTGCTTCCTTGTCGAGGGTCAGGATCAGGAGAATTGCTTTACCGACGGTCCGCGGCAGCCCGACGGTACGATGCAGACGACGTCTGCAACCGGCGGCGTGGCGACTGCGCGCCCGGTCGAAGGCAGCCTCAAAGATCACGTCAAACCCAAGACGTAACGCCACGAACAGGCCACGAGGGCTGTCCGGCAATACCGCCTATCGCGGCCATATCTCAGCCCTGTTCCAGGGGCGCTCTAAACAGCTTCCTGCGCAGCGCGCGCATCTCCGCCACGCGCGCTGTCAGAGCAAATACACCTGACGTTGGCAACTGACGGTTAGCGAACGGTCAAGCCCCGCAAACGCAAGCCAGCCAGGCTGTTCCGCTACTTCAACTCGTCGCCCGAGGTAATCCGCCTGGTGGTGATGATGTACGTAAAGTACCCGCTCAGCCTTCGGAAGGTTGAGGACCTGCTGATCGAGCGCGGTATCGATATCTGCCAGGAGACGGTGCGGATGTGGTGAATCGGTTCGGTCCCCTGATTGCTTTAAGCTTGCCTGATTTGGGTCGCATGCGGACATTTCAGCTACAGGATCTAATGCTGCGGACAGTTAGCTATTGCGGAGCGCACCATGTCGACTGATGACACCATTGTTCAGACGCCTGATGGGCCGATGACATGGGCAGAATGGAAGAAGAAAAATCCCGTTCAGATCCCGTCACGCCGCACGAAAGGCAAGAAGCTTCCGGTAAAGGTGAAACGGTTTACCTCCGATCCCTGAGGCGCTCCGCAACATTGATGATCAGGAACCAGATATGAGCCAGACCGACCGGGACCAGACCGTCGTTGAAGAACCATTCTCACTGACACTGGATGACTACGGGCGCCTCTGGCTGCACGCCAAACTTGAAGGCGTTGAAGTGGTGATCGACCTCGCCGACAAAGACGCTGCCTTCACCATCATGGCCGAGAAGATGGCGACGTCTGATTTTGAATATCGTCCCTCGCAGGATCATGAGGAAGCAGACAACGACGACCAGCTCCACCGTTGAAGCGAACCGGGACATCAGGCCCAATGTTAGTCGGCGACTTCAGGGGCGGTACCTTGGCAATGTCGTATCTCGTACGTCACTGGTCCCAAAGGTTTGGTCGAAGCAGGCTTTAGCGTCTCTCGCCTGCAAAAGCACAAGGACGGGCCGTTTTGCCTGCCGATCAGGCGAGACGCTCGCTGTTGGCTGCGCCCTGACCGCTCGCCTGCTGCGTCGATTTCGACATGGTATTTGGCTCGCCGGGCGGCATTCGAAGGTCAAACACGATCACTTCGGCATCGTCGTCTGACGCAAGCGCTATCTTGGTGAACTGCAAGGTCATCAGTAGCCGCGTCCTCGACGTCCGCGGCCAGCACTGCGTCGTCGGCCGCTTCCTTGCGCAACTCATATGCCTCTCGCGCCAACAGCCACACAAAAGGATTGAACCAGAACAACGCAACGCTCACGCGGACCAACACCAGCTTTAGCCAGTCCCACAGCTGGCTCCTTGCTGTCGGACCCGATCAGGCCACGCTTCCTCGGCACGGACCAGGTGTGTCGTCGCGGCGCGGCGCCCGTTCGTTGCCAGAGGGCTAACGGCCCCACAGCTGCTCACCAAACAACGTCACTTCGTGACGATCGCGTCATTGAGAAGGCTGACGAAACTCCGGACTGTGTCCTCGGTGAAGTCCGCGTCCAAGATGTCATAGCCGTGAATGTTGTTGATGCGCATAACCTGCTGCATCAGCATGCCGTACAACCAAACAAATGCGAACGCGACGCGCTTTGATTCCGACGGGGTCAAGCGACGGCCGATATGCTCGCTGCAGCGGCGGGAGTATTTTTCCACGAAGTCGCCGCTCATAGCTGCGATCGGCTCCCACACCGGCGTTCCAAGCAGATGGCTCCGTAGAGCACTGCGGATCATGCCCTGATGTTCACCGAAATTGACAATGGCGCCTGTGGCCAGGGCCCGGGGGAGCTTGTCAAAGGGCTCATCGAAATTAGCCTTCGCGCCCAGCTTCCGTCGCACGACCATGTCATCGATCAGGCAGGCGAAATAGTGATCCTTGTCGGAAAAGCAGTTGTAAAAACTGCCAATTGACGAGCCCGAAGCTTCCGCAATTTCCTTCACCGAAAGCTGGTCGATGTCGCGCTCGGCTAGAAGTTCTCGCCCGACACTGATCATTCGGTCGGCCGCTTCGTCCCGGCTGTTTCGACGGGCCCGTTGCCGGGCTGCCGGTACTATCATGACACCACCCCCTGAGAAGAAAATATGACCGAACCGCAGGCCTTGCGTCAATCATCAAAGAAGCCGTTGACAAGATAGTGAACTACCATTCATTACAGCGCAACGACCGCTTGAGACGGTTCGAAAGGGAGTGGGATGCGACGCGAACCGGCGATCCTGAGCATTGTGGTCATCGTCTTCGCATTGATAGTCGAAGGGTTTGATCTGCAGGCAGCCAACCTTGCCGGACCGGCGATCGTGTCGGCTTTCGGCGTGACACCCGCCCAGCTTGGCCCAGTGCTCAGCGCATCGCTGGCGGGGGTTCTACTTGGAGCGATCGTAATTGGTCCCCTAGGCGATCGCCTCGGACGGCGCCGGATTATCATCAGCTCGTGCATCGCCTACGGCGTAATATCGATTGCAACCGTTTTCGCGCAGTCGATATGGCATTTGATTGTGCTGCGCTTTCTCGTCGGCGTGGGCCTTGGAGGCATGCTGCCTAACGCTCTGGCGCTGGCGGGGCAAATTGCCGGCCCTAAATATCGAGCTACCGCCACGGGTCTAGTCGGCATCGGCATCACGTTTGGAGGCGTGGTGGCCGGCATTTCTGCAGCGCGGCTGATGCCGGCGCATGGCTGGCAGGTCATGTTTCTCATTGGTGGCGTGCTGCCGCTTGTTGTCGCCGCCGTCGTGCGGCTTACCCTGCCAGCCGGATTGCCAGATGCGGGCGAACTGGCGGCGGTCGTTGAAAGTCGAGGCGTACGCGGACTGCTATCACCCGCACTGCGATCTCAGACCTTCGCCATCTGGGCGATTTTCGCCCTTTGCCTGATGAGTGTTTACCTCCTCAACGCGTGGATTCCCCTCGTCACTCGGGCGGCCAACTTCAGCCTTGAACAATCTGCCTGGCTGACGACTGCCTATCATGCGGGAGGCACGTTGGGCGGCGTAGCGGCGAGCCTCCTTCTGGCGTGGAACCGATGGAAGACCGCCGGCGCATTCGCCCTTGCCGCAGCGCTCGTGCTTTGCCTCACCGGGGTGACTGCCTGGCCGACGTTCGGACTGACGCTCCTCATCGTTGCCGCCGGGTTCACCGTGACCGGTACACAAAACGCCATCAATGGCGCCGCGGGGAGCGCATACCCGGAAGCGATGCGGAGCGCCGGGCTTGGCTGGGCTTTGGGAATCGGGAGGATCGGCTCGATCATCGGTCCGCTTGTTGGCGCGGCAGTGTCCAGCGCGGGTTACTTCGCGCCGCATCAATTCTTCCTGATTCCGGTTCTGCCGATGGCTGTCGGCGCGCTCTTGGCGCTGTGGCTTTCGAGACGTCACCCCCAGGCCTTTGACAAGGATCAGCAAGATGTCCGTTAGACTAATCGCGACAGAGGAAGCCTGGCAAATTCCAGAGGTAGCCGCAGAGCTGCAGAAAACCTCCCGGGGACCAAGCCAGAGTCTCGACAGGCTTCTGGTAGGCGGCATTTACGACACGGAAGGCGGCGGCACCGCGTATGCTGGCGTGGATTTCCTGACCGGTCTGCTCGACATCGAGGAACTCCGTGTCGCGCAGATGGACCGCTATGGTGTGGACATGCACCTCCTGTCGCTGACGGCGCCGGGTGTACAAATGTTTGATGCCGACACCGCGACTGATCTGGCTGCGCTGTCGAACGACCGACTGGCTGACATCTGCCGCCAGAGGCCGGATCGCTTCGCTGGGCTTGCCAGCTTTGCACCACAAAGCCCCAAGCGCGCCGCCAAGGAGATGGAAAGGGCAATCAACGACCTGAAGCTCAACGGCTTCATGCTCAACAGCCATACAAACGACGAATATCTGGACGATCCAAAATACTGGCCAGTGCTTGAGGCAGCCGAAGCGTTGGGCGCCTGCATCTACATTCACCCTCGAGCACCGTCCGCGACGTTGAAAGGTCCGCTGGCCGACTACGGTATGGATTCTGCCATGTGGGGCTACGGAGTGGAGGTCGGCACTCATGCGGTGCGGATGATGGCATCCGGCGTGTTTGACCATTTTCCCAATCTGAAAATCTGCATCGGACACATGGGTGAAGCAGTCGGATTCTGGATTTGGCGGGTCGACTTCATGAACAGCCGGGCACAGACGGCCGGGCGTTCGCCGAAGACCAAGCGTTCCATGGCGGAGTATTTCCAGGACAACTTCGTCATCACGACCAGCGGCGTCGAGGACCCGCTGGCCCTCCGCTATTCGATCGACAAGCTGGGCATGACGAATGTCATGTGGGCAATCGACTACCCCTATCAGCCGATGGAACCGGCGGTGAAGTTCATCACCGAAGCACCGTTGTCCGACGCTGAGCGCCACGCCGTCTGCCACGGCAATGCCGAGCGCATTTTCCGCATTACAGCCAAGTCCTGAGGGGCTCCCGGGCAATCGATACAAGGAATGGGATTATGAAAACACCGAAACAGTTAATGGTCGGAGCCAGCTGGATCGCGGCTGCAGCGGCGGCAGTGGCTGCGGCAGCGCCGGTTCACGCGCAGGCTACACAGGGAAACACGCAGACTGAGGGTGAGGCCCCCCCTTCCCCTGAGGTCGCGGAGTCGTCTGACCAGGTCGAGGAAATCGTCGTCACCGCACAGTTCCGGGAACAGAACCTGCAACAGACTCCGTTGGCGATCACGGCAATGTCGGGCGCGATGCTGGAGGCCCGGAGCCAGAATACCATTGCCGAAGTTGCCGCACAGGCCCCGTCGGTGACTTTAAAGCCAAATTCGGCGTATTTCGGACCTTCGCTTGCAGCCAATATCCGCGGCGTCGGTCAATTCGACTTCCACCCCGCGCTTGAACCTGGTGTTGGGCTATATGTCGACGACGTCTATTATTCGACGCTGACTGGCTCAATTCTCGATCTGCTCGATCTAGACCGGGTCGAGATCTCACGTGGCCCGCAAGGAACGCTGTCGGGCAAAAATTCCATTGGCGGCTCGATCAAGATGTATTCCAAGCGGCCCCGGGGCGACGGGTCGGGATTTGCTTCTGTCACCTACGGAAGCCGGAATCGGATCGACCTTAGAGGCGCAATCGACATCGGACTGGTCGATGCCCTCGCTCTGCGCGTCGCCGGAGTCAGCCGCAGCCAGGATGGGTATGTCGATCGGCTCGATTACGGCTGCGTAAACCCCGGTCAGGGTATCCCGGCCCTGCGGGACGCTCCCAACTGCCTTTTGTCGAGACAAGGCGAAGTGGGAACCCGCGCTGTCCGTGGTCAGCTCCGCTATGAAGCGAGCCCGGATCTCGAATTCAATGTGATCGCCGACTTTACCAGGGAAAAGCACGAGATCGCCGGTTCGGTTCTGACCGATGCTAACTACACTGGACCTGGCGACATCAATCCATTCCCGACCCCGATCCGTTTTGATTCGCGATTCATCTGCGGGCGATTTTGCAACTACGCAGCCTACGAATCACCCGCGGATGGCGCTCTTCAGCGGTCTGTCATCGACGGACAAGTCAACTTCAAGGGTTGGGGAGTTTCGGGGCAGGTCGAATGGAACATTGCGGACGCGCTCCAGCTCGTCGGCATCACCGCATACCGGTGGTATGATTCAAGCTTTTCCAACGAGGATGATCTTTCGCCGCTTTCGCATGGCCTCGGGGGCCCGAACCGGATCCAATTCAATTCCTGGAGTAATGAGTTACGTCTCAATGGTGATGTGGCCGACCGGCTGCACTATACACTCGGCGGTTTCATCATGACCCAGGACATCTTCTACACAGCGCGACAGGACCTGCGGTATACGCCGGGTGCCCCGCTGGTCTTTGTCTCTGGCGATCCGGTGCCCAGTTTCACGCGGGCGGCGTTCGCCCATGTTGCTTTCGATGTCACTGATCGCCTGACTGCCACTGGCGGCATCCGTTACACCAAGGAAGGCAAGGACTACAGCTATCGCCGCCGCGATCGGAACGGCAACCTGCTGACTGGGCAGAACGCCTTGCTTGATGGTCAGACAGGTACCTATCGCGGTGACCGCTGGGATTATCGCGCAAACCTAGCGTACCAGGTGTCGAACGACGTAAACACGTACGTTCAATATTCGACCGGCTTCAAAGGCGGCGGCGTTAATCCGCGGCCTTTCGCTTATACCCAAGTGCAGCCCTTCGGACCCGAAACACTCGCGACCTGGGAAGTCGGTGTTAAGTCCGAGCTGCTCGATCGGAGGGTGCGGCTCAACCTCGCAGCGTATTCGTCAAAATATCAAGACATCCAGCTCATTTTGAATACCTGTCCGCAATTCAACCCTCCGGGACTTCCGGCGACAGCGACATTCCCCTGCGGTCTGCCAGCCAACGTTGGCACTGCGCGCATCCGGGGTTTCGAGGCAGAAACCTCGGTGCGCCTGGTTGAAGGCCTGCTGATTGACGCCGCCCTCAGTTACATCGATTTTAAATATCTGACACTCGAACCTGCAGCGGGCGGACCTAAAAATCCCAAGGGTGTCCAGTTTGGCATGGTCCCTCCGTATACGCCAAAGTGGAAGTGGAGTGTGGGTACGCAATACGAAGTGCTTGCCGGAAGCGCTGGTTCGTTCACGCCACGGCTCGATGTAAGCCACCAGTCGACGGTGTGGGGAACTGCCATCAACATGGCTCGTACCCGCATCCCCTCATACACGGTCGCTAACGCCCGCCTCACCTGGCGCAATGCGGGCGAGGACATCGAGGCTTCGCTAGAGGTCACCAATTTGTTCGACAAATACTACTATCTCACGGCTATTGAGATTTCTGGACCTGCCGGAGCTAACGCTCAGCCGGCGCGGCCAAGGGAATGGGCTTTGACCGTCAAGAAGAAGTTTTAGCTGACGAGGCGGCTAGCTGACGCTGGCCGCCTTGACCGCAAAGGTTGCAGGTGATTTTGTCGGACAAAATAAGTGCGCTATTGGTTGGCACGCCGTTCGACCAGGCAACATATTAATAAATAAATCGGCTTAATTCGACGGATCGTTTGCGCCCTATTCAGGTCATTCAAGAGAGCCTGTAGCGTCCCACGAAACCGACGTTAGCAGGAGCCGCAGAATGTCCACCGGAGAAAGGCAGCAGTTGTCAGATCATAGCCAGTCGTAGAGGGTTGCAGCGCCCGGCGCGACAGTGCAAAAATTTCGTACAATCTGTTCGCGGGCCAGTTTGGGATGTAGGCGAGTTTGTGCAAAATGGCGCAAACACACCCGCTCTGCGGTCGTCGGCATGGGGAGTAACAGCGCAATGACCGAAGGCCAAAATCACTTTTGGGCGCGCGCGGCGGTTGCCGCCTTGCTGTGCGGTGGATCGGCGGCGCAAGCTACTGGGCCGGCGCCGGCGCAAACTCGCGAGCAAGCCTTCGCGAGTCTCGCAAACCTACCCGACTGGGACGGCGTCTGGGAGACGGAGCGCAGCAAGGATCCTGAGCCGAAGCTCACGCTGGCCGCTGCCACGGCAAAGGCCGATTTCGAGGCATCCAAGGAAAGGGGCGAGAACCTTCAAGGCCCGGCTGCTAACTGCGTGCCCGATGGCATGCCGCGCATTATGCGCATCTATCCCATCGAGTTCATCTTCTCGCCGGGACGCGTGACGATCGGCATTGAAACTTACAGCCAGACGCGTCGGGTATTCACTGATGGCCGCCCGTTGCCCGACGATCCAGATCCCTTTTTTAACGGCAGTTCAGTGGGACATTGGGAAGGCGACACGCTTGTCATCGACACCATCGGACTGAACAATCAAAACAGCCTAGTGTCAGGGGTTCACCTCACTGATCAAACTCGCATCCAGGAACGCATTCGACTAGAGGGCCCCGATCTCCTCGTGGATACCTTTGCGATTACTGATCCGAACCTCGTCACTGAGCCGCATGTTTATCGTCAATCCTATCGTCGGCACCGCGACTGGGAAATTCGAGAATATGTCTGCCAGGAGAACAACCACGACGCGGCAGACGCCTTGGGCCGTCCGTCGCTGTCTTTAGATCCCTAGGCTCCCAGAATCTTATTCAGATCGTGCGGATATGGTCGACCAACTACAGAGCTGACAAGACGGTGGAAGGCTGAGCGGTTGGCTACGGTGGCCCGTAGATTGTTAATTGCGGCATCGCCTTGCCAAGTGAAATCGAGATAGCTGCGCTGGCACATAATTGGCCCGCACGCACAACCTCTGTCGGCACGTGGCTCCCCCTTCACG
Organism: Croceibacterium sp.; assembly: GCA_039920345.1. GTDB lineage: Bacteria > Pseudomonadota > Alphaproteobacteria > Sphingomonadales > Sphingomonadaceae > Croceibacterium_A. Next base: position 7,071 of record JBDSDZ010000037.1, on the reverse strand, counting down.
TTCGCAATTTCTATCGCGACAAGTTTGGTATTATAGCGCTGATCAATAGGCCAAAATTTTGCCTAATCGATCCCTTCGAAGCCATCGCTCGGGTCATCAAGAGACATTGACGGGCGCCCCTTGGCGTCGGCCGCGTCGTGGTTGTTTTCCTGGCAGATGTACTCGCGCATCTGCCATTCGGGCTCCAGCTTGTACTTTTGCGCCTGGACGTGGTGGGGCGACATAATGCGCTAGGTGTCGTCAATCGCGCCGGGCAGCCGGGCGGGACCGTTGGTCTCGCGGCGCCAGACTGGATCGTCAACGGCACGGTGGCGCTGCTCGCGCCGCGCTGGTCGCTGCCTGTGCAGGGCCGCTTCATCAACTCAGGACTGTACGATGCGCAGCGGATCGGTCCCGACGACCCGCGTTATGCCACCACGCTCCCCAACGCGATTAGTGACAACCGAGTGGCGGGCCGGTTTTACGTCAACTTGTTCGGCTCGCTATTCGTCGATCCGGCCAGGCGCTTCGAGATTTTTGGCTCGTTCGACAACTTGTTCAACAAGGTCTGCAATGGAACCACCTGCGGCTCTAAACGCTGACTCCTCCGCAAGCAGGAGGAGGCGCCGATCATGGCCGCACGCGCATACTGGCAGGGGCAGATCAGGCTCGCACTCGTGTCGATCCCGGTGGAGATCTACGCCGCGACCAAGTCCGGCGCGGCGATTTCCTTTCGCCAGATCCACGAACCCAGCGGCAAACCGATCAATTACGAGAAGGTCGTCCAGGGCATCGGCCCGGTTGACCGCGACGAGATCGTCAAGGGCTACGAGGTGTCCAAGGGCAATTTCGTTCTGCTCGACGACGACGAGATCGAGGCGGTCAAGATCGAGAGCAAGAAGACGCTCGAGCTGGTCCAGTTCGTCGGGGCGGACGAGATCGACGTGTTCTACTTCGAGAAGCCCTATTACGTCGTGCCTGCAGATGACCTGGCGGAAGAGGCTTTCATCGTGCTGCGCGAAGCGTTGCGGCAGGCCAAGAAGGTGGCGCTGGGCCAGCTTTCGGTGCGCGGGCGCGAACAGCTCGTTTCGCTCAAACCCTGCGGCAAGGGCATCGTGATGGAAACGCTGCGCTACGAGGACGAAGTGCGCGCGGCACAGACCTACTTCAAGGCCATTCCTGCGACCAAACCGGCGAAGGACATGCTCGATCTTGCCAAGACCCTGATCGACAAGAAGAGCGCGCCGTTCGATGCCGGCGAATTCCACGATCGCTATGTCGATGCGCTGAAGGCGCTGGTGGCCAAGAAAGCCAAATCCAAGGGCAAGAAGATCCTCGAGGATGTCGAGGAGCCCGCCGCGCGCAGCGGCTCCAACGTGATCGACTTAATGGCGGCGCTGAAGAAATCAGTCGCGCCGGAAAAGGCCGTACCCGCCAAGCAGGCCGCGGCGAAGAAAGCGCCGGCGAAGAAGCGGGCTTAAGCCATGGCGCGGTCCGATCCCCTCGCCGAATACAACAAGAAGCGCGACTTCAAGAAAACCGCCGAGCCCGCCGGCAAGCGCGCGACCAGCGAAGGCGGCAACCGCTTCATCGTCCAGAAGCACGACGCCACACGCCTGCACTGGGACTTCCGGATCGAGGCCGACGGGGTGCTCAAATCGTGGGCGGTGACCAAGGGGCCGAGCCCCGATCCCGAGATCAAGCGGCTCGCCGTGCGCACCGAAGATCATCCGATGAGCTATGCCGACTTCGAAGGCATAATCCCGGCGGGCGAATACGGCGGCGGCACGGTCATGCTGTGGGACCGCGGCACGTGGCAGCCGGTGCCGGGCAAGTCATGGCGCGATATCGACAAGGGACACCTGCACTTCACGCTCGACGGCGAGCGGATGAAGGGTGAATGGATCCTCATCCGCCTGAAGCCGCGTCCGGGCGAAAAGCGTGAGAACTGGTTGCTGCGCAAGATCGAAGATGAGTTTGCAGAAGCCGGCGATGCGCTGGTCCAGCGCGAGCTGACCAGCGTGCTGACGGGTCGCCCGATGGCCGAGATCGCGGCTGACGAGGGCGGGGCTTACTCGCTCCAAGGCAAAAAGGGCGCGGTTTTCGCGGCCGAGATGGCCAAGGCGGCAAAGCGCAACGACAGGTCCAGCAAGCCTGCGCCCAAGCGCAAACCGGCGCCACTGCCGAAATTCCGCGCGCCGCAACTGGCGACGCTGGTCAACGCGGTGCCAGCGGGCAACGGCTGGATGCATGAAATCAAATTCGACGGGTACCGCGCGCAGATCGCCTGTTCGGGCAGCGAGGTGCGGATTTACACCCGCAGCGGCAAGGACTGGACCGACAAGTTCGTGCCGCTGGTCGCGCAGTTCGCCGCGCTCGACCTGCCCCCGTGCCTGATCGACGGCGAGATCGTGGCTTACGGCGCTGACGGCAATCCTGACTTCTCGAGCCTGCAGGACGTGCTCAAGCGCGGCCACGGCGAACAGAAGGACAGCGACAAGCTGAGCTTCCACGCCTTCGACCTGCTCGACCTTAATGGTGAGGACCTGGCCAAGCTGACCAATATCGAGCGCAAGGAACGGCTCGAGGCCCTGCTGGCCAGTGCCGAGCCGCCGATCCAGGTGGCCGACCACGTGATCGGCGCAGGTGAAAAGCTCTACCGCGCGATGTGCGATGCCGGGCAGGAAGGGATCATCTCGAAGAAGATCGACGCCAAGTACACCGGCAAGCGGGCCAAGGCGTGGGTCAAGGTCAAGTGCACCCGGCGGCAGGAATTCGTGGTCATCGGCTGGAAGAAATCTGCCGCCAAGGGACGGCCGTTCTCCAGCCTGCTGTTGGCCCAGAACGAGGCCGGCACGCTGACCTACAAGGGCAATGTCGGCACCGGCTTCACGCAGGACACGCTGGAAGCGCTGGCGGCAAAGTTCGCCCGGCTGGAACGCAAGACCGCGCCCGCCGAGGTTGACCGAGTGGCCAGCCGCGGCGTGACCTGGATCAAGCCAGAGCTCGTGGCCGAGATCGCGTTTGCCGAGTTCACCGCCGACGGCAACGTGCGCCATGGCAGCTTCCTCGGCCTGCGCGGTGACAAGCCTGCCAAGGCGGTAAAGCCCGAAGTCGCCGAGCCCGCGCCCGAACCCGACGAGGGGGTGAAAATCTCCAGCCGCGAACGGGTCATCTTCCCCGAAACCGGCCAGACCAAGGGCGAATTGGCGGATTACTATGCCGCCGTCGCGCCGCTGATGCTGCCATGGGCCGCCGCGCGCCCGGTCAGCCTGGTTCGCTGTCCGCAGGGGCGGGGCAAGAAGTGCTTTTTCCAGAAGCACGATTCGGGCTCATTCGGCGGCCATGTCCACCACGTGCCGATCACCGAGAAAGACGGCGGGGCGGAGGATTACCTCTATGTCGAGGACGCCGCTGGCCTGCTCGCCTGCGTGCAGATGGGGACTATCGAATTCCACGGCTGGGGTAGCCGGACCCGCGATGTCGAGGCGCCCGATCGGATGGTGTTCGACCTCGATCCCGACGAAGGGCTGGACTTTGAGGCGGTCAAGAAGGCCGCGAAGGACCTGCACGACCGGCTGGCGGACCTTGGGCTGACCAGCTTCGCCATGCTCTCGGGCGGGAAGGGCATTCACGTGGTGGTGCCGCTTACCCCGGGGCATTCATGGGAAGCGCATAAGGATTTCTCCAAACGCTTCGCCGAAGCGCTGAGCCTGGCCGAGCCGGACAGATTTATCGCCACAATGAGCAAGGCCAAGCGGGTCGGTAAAATCTTCATCGACTACTTGCGCAACCAGCGGGGCAGCACAGCCGTGTTGCCCTATTCTGTCCGCGCCCGCGAAGGGGCGCCGGTGGCCGTGCCGATTGCCTGGGGCGAACTCAAGGGCTTGGAGAACGCGCACCCCTATTCAATATCCGACGCCAAGCGCTTGATCGATCGCGCAGCGAGCAAGGGCCTGGCCGGTTGGGGGTTTGCGGAACAGCAGCTGCCGGACCTGTAACCGGCCCGGCAGCCTGTCTTATCGGCCTTAGCGGCGGATGCGTGCGCGCGTTTCCAAGTTGACCAGACGGCTTTCGAGATAGGCCCGCTCGTCGGCCGTGACCGAGAGCCGCGCATAGGCCGCTTCCAGCCGTGACAGGTCTTCCTGCTCGACCAGCAGCTGCGCCTGTGCGGCACTGTTGAGCCCGCTGTAGGGCACCGCTCTGGCAATCGCGTCGAGCCGCGACCTTGGGGTCTGCACGACCGTGTTGTTGCCGTAGGAGGTGTCGCCAACGCGCGCGTCGAGCGCATCGAGCCGCGCATCAAGGTCCGCCTGCTCGGCGTCGGTCATCACACCGTCACGCAGGTAGCCGGCTTCGACCTGGACCAAGCTGGCGTATTCGCTTTTCAGCCGCGTGCCGGCGGTTCGCGTAAGGCGCCGCGCCGAGACGGAGGCGTTGACGCGCGCGTCGAAAGCGCTGCGGCCATTGGCCACATCGGGTGTCGTCGGATTGACACCGCCAACATAACCCCCGGTGTTCAGCACCTGCGTCAGCGCGTTATAGCGCGCGGACAGATCAGCGCGTTCCTGGGGGGTGAAACGCCCATCTTGGCCATAGTTGGTCTCAAGTTGGACCAGCGCGTAATAGTCATACTTGAGCCGCGTTCCGGTCGCCTGGTCGAGGCTGCGTGTACGCACGCCTTCATCCACCCGGCTTTCGAACTGCGCCCGCTGGTTGCTCAGCGGAGTCTGGCCGGCGGCCCACTGCGCATCGATCGAGGTGCTGCTGCCCGCCCGATCGCCGAACAGGGTGCCGAGGATTGCCCCGATGGTGTCGCGGGCAGAGTTGGTCGTCTGTGCTTGCGCGGGCGCTGCCGCGAGTGCGATCGCCGCTGAGGCGAGCATGAGATACTTCTTCATGGGTAAACCTTTCCGAGAAACTCGTCCGATAACAAACGGTGCAAGCGGCAAAGAGTTTCCCTGCGAGGTGCGGGACCAAGCTGGCAGGCCAGATATTTCAAATATTTATGCCGCAGCCTACAACTTGCGACACATTCGCAGTTGATCATCCCCATAGTGGCTATCTAGATCGACAGGTCCCGTTCCTAACGACAGGTAGTTTTGTGCCCAAGTCCGGTTCGCGGCCGACAATCGCTCCTGACCTTTCCTCTGCGCTCTCCCTCGTCCGGCAGCTCCAGCCGGCGCTGGCGCGTGGCAATCGCGCGGCGCAGGTCGATATCCTCGGCCAGCTCGTGGCGATGCGCGCGGAAATGGGCGGGCAATGGCAGCAACTCGCCACGATCGCGGCGCATAACGGCGAGCATCGCCTGGCGCGGCGTGCGATCGACTTGTTCGTCGAAGCTTCGGGGAACACGGCCGAAGCCCAATACCAGAAGGCCACACTGCTGTTCGAACTGAACGATCTCGCCGAAGCCGAAGCACTGCTCAGGTCGCTGCCCGAGACCGTGCCGGATCCAGTTGGCAATGCCTATAGCCGCGGCATTGCGGCGCTGAACCTGGGCAAGTCCGACGAGGCGCGGCGCTATCTCGAACACGTGACGCAGCAGCGCCCCGACGCCGGTTCTGCCTGGCTGGCGCTGTCGATGACGGTTAACCTCGCCGCCGAAACAGCGCTCGCCGACCGCATTTTCGCGGCGGAACGTGCGTTTGCCGATGCTATCCCAGCGGCGCGCGCGCCGTATTATTACGCGCTGGGCAAGGCCCATGCCGAGCGCGGCGAGCCTGCGCTGGCATTCGCGGCCTTTGCGCGCGGGGCGGCGGACATGAAAACCCTCGCTCGCTATGATCGGCGGAGCGACGCCGCGCAGGCGGAGGAAGCTGTGCGCGGCTTCAGCGCCGCCACCATTGCCGACATTGGGGCGTCGCAGCAGCAGCCCACTTCACGCACGATATTCGTCACCGGCCTGCCGCGCTCTGGCACCACGCTGGTGGAGCAGATCCTCACCAGCCACAGCGCGGTCAGCGATGGCGCGGAGACCAACCTGCTCCTGCTGCTGGCGCGCGATGTGGGCGGCACCTCGCACCGTGCGCTGGCGCGCTATACTGAAGCGCAAGGCGTCGCACCGGCAGCGGACCTATGGGCGCACTTGATGCAGGAGCGTTTCCCCGCGCCCGGGCACATCGTCGACAAGACCATCAACGCCAGCCGTTACCTAGGGCTGGCCGCCAGCCTGCTTCCCGAGGCGCCGCTGATCTGGGTCACGCGCGATCCGCTCGACCGGGCGTGGTCGTGTTTTCGGACCAACTTCATGGGCGGCGCAATGCCGTGGAGCTACGACCTGCGCGACATTGCGGCCCATTTCCGGCTCGAAGACCAGTTGCTGGCGCAGTGGCAGGGCTTGCTCGGCGAACGGCTGTTGGTGCTGTCTTACGAAGCGCTGGTGACCCAGCCAGGCGAATGGATCGGCCGCATCCTTGCCCATTGCGGGTTGCCGCCAGAACCGCAGGTATTCGCGCCGCATGAAAACCAGCGCCCCGTGGTGACGGCGAGCATGATGCAGGTGCGCCGCCCGATCAATCGCGACGCGGTCGGCTCGGCCGAGCCCTATCGCGCGTTCCTCGAGCCGTTCCGGGAGGCTTTTGCCTGAGCGCTTACCGGGGCAGCATGACGGCGGCCGACAGGCCAAGAATTACCCGGCGATGCGTCATGCAACTCCTCCCCCGGCCCGTTTCACCATATCGACCGCGCTTAGTGCCAGCACCGCTGACACGAAAGGGTCATTCGGGCTTATCATGGGTAAGTTGCCGCGAGTCGCGCGCGGCGAGGAGCGCCTAAGATGATTACCGATCGCCGTGTGTTTCTGCGCGCTACCGCCAGTGCCTTCACTGCGCTGGCCGCCAGCAGCTGTGCCGGAGCCGCCGGGCTCAATTCGACGAATGGTGCGTTGGCTTACGGCCCCCTGCTGCCTGATCCGAACGCGCTGATCGACCTGCCGGCGGGCTTCACCTACCGGGTCCTCTCGAGCCTCGGCGATGCGATGGACGATGGCGGCACGGTGCCCGACAAGGCCGACGGGATGGGCTGCTTCGACCTTGGCGGCGGCAAGATCGCGCTGGTGCGCAACCATGAACTGATGCCGGATCAGGATTC